>NZ_PYUQ02000012.1:0-140102 GCF_003030865.2 Halomonas sp. SL1
CATGGAGCACATTAGCAAATCCGACTTTTCGGACAAAACCTAGGCCATGTCCTTCAAAGGCCGTGCCAGCAGCTCCGAGACGATGCCCGGCATGAACTCCCGGGGCAGGGTGATGGCATAGAAGTTCTCGTAGACGTTGGGCAGCTGCTCCAGGCGGGTCAGTCGCCCTTGCTGTAGCTCGTCCTTGACCACCACCTCGGGCATCACGCTCAGCGCGCCGCTGTCCCGGGCCAGCAGGCGCAACATGGCCATGTCGTCGGCCTCGGCGAGGATTTTCGGCCGATATTGGTACAGGCTGCAGTGGCCATCGAAGGCACGACGAATCTCGTGATGCTCGCCGGGGAGCACCCAGCGCATGTCGTCGAAGCCTTCGGGGAAGGGCCGGCCGGGCGTCGAGTCGGGCGGGCCGATGATTGACAGCGGCTGCCGGGCCAGCAGCTGGCTCTGCCAGGAGGCGTCCGGGGAATCGGATGGCGGCATCTGGGTATTGGTGAGCACCACGTCGAGCTCGTGGCGGGCCAGGCCATCGAGCAGGTTGGCCATGTCGCGGGCGTGCAGGCTGAAGTGGACGCGCTGGCCGCTCTGGTTGAGCAGGGGAGCGATGAAGCCCTCGATGAAGTTGCGCGACATGGTGGAGAGCGTGCCGATGCGCAGGCGCTGATACTCCGGCTCGATACCGCGGCTGATCAGCGACTCCAGCTCCTCGCCCTTGGTGAAGATCACCTCGGCATAGTTGAACACCCGTCGCCCTGCCTCGGTCAGCACCAGGGCGCGGTGGCGTCGCTCGAAGAGCGGCTTGCCCATCCTGTCTTCCAGCTTGCGGATCTGTGCCGAGAGGGCGCTCTGCGACAGGTGCAGCGTTTCCGCCACCCGCGTGAGCTTGCCTTCGCGGGCAACGCGCCAGAAGTAGTAGAGGTGATGGTAGTTGAGTCGGCTCATTGGGTTCTTTTTTATAGAACGATAGATCAATAAATATCTATTTTAATTAAAAAGTAGCTCGCCGGATACTGCTCGCTCCATGGATCATCGGAGGCCTTCCATGCACGGAAATGCGCTGTTCTTCACCTTCCTGCTCACCCTGGTGCCGGCCATCCTGGCGCTGGGGGCAGTGACGAGCGCCCGCGGGCCCCGCGGGCGTGCCTGGCGCATCGGCCGGATCACGACCACGATCGGCCTGCTGCTGTCGGCATCGTTGCTGGTGCTGGGGCTGGCATCGGGGCTTCCGGCGGTGGCCGGCTGGTGGCATAGCGGCATGTTGCAGCTGGTCATGCTGCTGCTGGCCAACTTCATCGCCTTCGTGGTGGTGCGCTACAGCGCCACCTACCTGCAGGGCGAGCCGCGCCAGAGGCGCTTCGTCGCGCTCGTTCAGGCGGTGTTTGCCGCGGTGAGTGTGGCGGTGCTCAGTGACCATCTCCTCGCGTTCCTGTTCGCCTGGCTGGGCATCAGCCTGGCGATGCATCAGCTGCTGATGTTCTATCCCGACCGCCCCCGCGCGGCGCTGGCGGCGCACAAGAAGTTCCTCTTCGCCCGCGCCGCCGAGCTCTGTGCCATGACGGCCTTCCTGTTGCTCTACCTGCACCATGACACCGGGCGGATCAGCGTCATCGTGAGCGACTATGCCTCGGCCGACGGCGCCCTGACCCTGGGCGAACAGGCGGCCGCCTGCCTGCTCGCGCTGGCGGCGCTGATCAAGTGCGCCCAGCTGCCGCTGCACGGCTGGCTGATTCAGGTGGTCGAGGCGCCCACGCCGGTGTCGGCCACGCTGCACGGCGGCGTGATCAACCTCGGCGGTTACCTGCTGCTGCTGTTCTCGCCGCTGCTGCTGCGGTCGGCCCCGGCCCAGGCGCTGGTCCTGACGGTGGCCGGCCTCGGCAGCGTGCTGGCGGCGCTGGTCATGATGACCCGCGTCAGCATCAAGGTGCGCCTGGCCTGGTCCACCAGTGCCCAGATGGGCCTGATGCTGGTCGAGATCGCCCTGGGGCTGACGGAGCTGGCGATGCTGCACCTGCTGGCGCACTCCTGCTACAAGGCCTACGCCTTCCTGAGTTCGGGCGAGGCGGTCGAACAGGATCTGCTGCGCCGCCAGGCCCCCGGGCGCAGCCCCACGCCAAGCCAGTGGCTGGTGGCCGGCCTGATCAGCGTGTCGCTGGTGGCGGCGGTGGTGGCGCTGGCCCGCCGCCTGACCGAGGCGGCGGCCTTCGACGCCAACAGCCCCTGGGTGCTGCTCGCCCTCGCCCTGACCGTGCTGCTGGCCGAGCGCAACAGCGAGCGTACCGCGGGCTCCGTCGTCGGTTTTGTCGGCCTGGCCGCGCTGGTGGTGCTCGCCTACGTCGGGCTCAAGACGCTGTTCGCCGCCTTCCTGCCCGAGACCGGCCACCGCGTCTCGCTCTGGGGCGACCTGTGGGTGAGTGTGCTGTTCGTGCTGCTCTTCGCGGGCTACTGGCTGAAGCGCCATGGGCTTCACTACCCGGCGTCGCAGACGCTCAACCGCTACTGCTATGCCGGTTTCTACCTGGACGAGTGGGTCACCCGGAACACCCTCAGGCTCTGGCCCCACGACCTGCCCGGCCGGATCAGGGCCAAGCAGCTGCACACAGCCTTTCGCGGGAGTGCCCAATGACGAGTCTCGAACATCCCCGGATCGCGCGCCCGGCCGACGCCAACGACGTCGCGCCGCTGACCGACGAACAGGACGCGGCGCTGGATCGCGCCTGCGCACGCATCGCCCCGAGCTGGCCGCTGGATCGGCTGATCGCGGTGAGCCCCTACTGGACCCAGCGCGGTGAGGACGCCGCGACCGTGTCGGCGCGGCTCTCGGCGCTGGGCAACGTCCACTGCCTGATGCCGCCGAGCCATTACCTGGGTGCCTGGCAACGTGGCGAGATCACGTCGGAACACCTGGAGGAAGCGGCCGAGCGGCTCGACTACCGTGGCGGCTACCGCAACCTGCTGGACGTCGTCGAGGAACTCGGCCGGCTGCCCCACTGGCACAACATCAGCGACCTGATCGATGCCCGTCGCGACCGCCAGCACAAGATGGCCTGGCGTGACGAGATCACCCAGCAGATCAGCCAGTTCTGTGCCGCCTACTTCCAGGAGGATGGGCCGCTCAACGCCGAGCGTCTGCAGGCGCCCCGCGGCAAGCGGCTCTATCAGCACTGGCGGGAGATGACTCTGAAGGATCGCGGCATCGCCATCCTGATGGGCGAGCCGATGCTGCGGCGCTACTTCAAGACCCTGCCGGACACCGAGGACGGGCTCTTTCAGGCCGCCGTCGCCGAGCTGGAGGTGGACGCCGAACGTCTCGAGAGCTACGCCCAGGCGCTGCTGCTCGACATCAACGGCTGGGCCGCCTGGGTCGCCTACCAGGACTGGCAGCAGGCGCTGGCCACGCCGGAGGAAGAGAGTGCGGGGCCCGCCTCGGACATGCGCAGCCTGCTGGCGATGCGCCTGGCGTGGGAGCTGGCGCTGTGGCGTTACATCCGGGCGGAGCATCCCGATCAGGGCGACCGCCTGACCCGTCTTTGGCACGCGGAACTGGTGGAGATGCCGCAGCGGGTCGAGCGCCATCGGCGCGCCCAGCGGCCCCTGTGGGTGTGGCAGCTCGCCGGCGAGCTGGCCTACCAGCAGCCGCTCCACCGTGCCCTGGGCGGGGCGGTGCGTGCCTCGGCCCCGTCGCCGAGCGAGCCTCGTCTGCAGGCGGTGTTCTGCATCGACGTGCGCTCCGAGCCGCTGCGCCGCGCGCTGGAAAGCCAGAGCCCGGCCATCCAGACCCTGGGCTTTGCCGGCTTCTTCGGCCTGCCCCTGGAACACCAGCAGGATGGCACCGCGCTGGCCCAGCCCCATCTGCCGGGTCTGCTGGCGCCCCGGGTGACTCTCAGGAGCGGTTCCTGCGAGGGCGAGGCTCGTTCGGCGAAGCGGCTGAACTGGAAGGCGCGCCTGCAGGAATGGAGCCGCACGGCGAGTGCCAGCTTCACCGCGGTGGAAGCGGGCGGCCTGCTCTATGCCGGCAAGCTGCTGCGCCGCTCGCTCGAGGCCAAGGCCAAGCGCGAGCCGCTGGCCATGGACGCGCTCGGCTGGCACTGGCGCGACAGCGGCGAGGCGTTGACCCTGGCCGACAAGGCGGCGCTCGCGCGGACTGTGCTGGGGGCCATGGGGCTCACCGAGCACCTCGCTCCTCGGGTGCTGCTGGTGGGGCACGGCAGCCACAGCAGCAACAACCCGCATGCCGCGGGGCTCGAGTGCGGGGCCTGCGGCGGGCAGTCGGGGGAGGTCTCGGTGAGAGCCCTGGCAAGGCTGCTCAACGATCCCGCGCTGCGCGAGACGCTGGCCGAGGGCGGCCTCGTGATCCCGGAGACGACCCGCTTCGTGCCGGCGCTGCATCACACCATCACCGATCGCATCGAGCTGCCGGAAGGGGAGACGGATGCCTTCGCGCTGAGCGAGGAGGAGCGTGCCTGGCTCGAACGGGCCGGCGCCCAGGCCCGGCGCGAGCGTGCGCCGAGGCTCGGCCTGTCGGCCGATGCACCGGAGCTCGAGAAGACCCTCGATCGCCGCAGCGCCGACTGGTCGCAGACGCGCCCGGAGTGGGGCCTGGCCAACAACGCCAGCTTCATCGCCGCGCCGCGGCGGCTCACCGCGCCGCTCGACCTCGGCGGGCGCAGCTTCCTGCACGACTACGACTGGCGCTCGGATAGCGACTTCTCGCGGCTGGAGCTGATCATGACCGCGCCCATGGTGGTCGCCCACTGGATCAACATGCAGTACAACGCCTCCGTCACCGACAATCGCAAGTTCGGCAGCGGCAACAAGGTACTGCACAACGTGGTCGGCGGGCACATCGGCGTCTTCGAGGGCAACGGCGGCGACCTGCGCATCGGCCTGCCACTGCAGTCGCTGCACGACGGCGAGCGCTGGCGCCACGAGCCTTTGCGTCTGAGCGCCTACCTCGCGGCGCCTCCGGAGGCCATCGCCTCGATCGTCGAGCGTCACGCGATGCTCGGGTCGCTGGTGAATAACGGCTGGCTCCACCTGTTCTCGCTGGATGACCGGAGCGGCGAGATCCTGGCATACCGGAAGGGGGAGTGGCGCGAGTCCTAGCGGGCTCGCGCGCCGAAGCGCTACCCGCGTTCGTCGGCGTCCCGGTGCCGGATCGTGGTGAGGCCTGCGCCAGAATAAAGCCCCGAGCCGGTCAGCCGGTTCGGGGCTTCTGCGTTCTGGCGCGGGCTGACGGCGAGCTTCTCCAGGTCGACGCCGTGCGCGATGCCGAGGCCGTCGAGCAGATAGACCACGTCCTCGCTGGCCACGTTGCCCGAGGCGCCTTGGTGGCTATGGAAAGAGGGCAGCCGCCTAGCGGCTGCTCAATGCCACGCCGGCCTTCGAGCGATTGGGCCGGCCGATGGCGCGGGTGATCCAGCTGCCGGCGGCGGCGAGCTTCTCCAGGTCGACGCCGTGTGCGATGCCGAGGCCGTCGAGCAGGTAGACCACGTCCTCGCTGGCCACGTTGCCCGAGGCTCCTTTGGCATACGGGCAGCCGCCGAGCCCGGCCACCGAGCTGTCGATTACCGCGATGCCTTCCTCGAGCACGGCATAGAGGTTGGCCAGCGCCTGGCCGTAGGTGTCATGGAAGTGGGCGCCGAGCCGCTCCATCGGCACGTCTCTGGTCACGGCTTCGAGCATGCGTTTGGCCTTGAGCGGGGTGCCGGTGCCGATGGTGTCGCCCAGCGAGACCTCGTAGCAGCCCATCTCATGCAGCGCCCTGGCGACCTCGGCCACCCTGGCGGGGGCGATCTCGCCCTCGTAGGGGCAGCCGAGCACGCAGGAGACGTAGCCGCGTACGCGGACGTTGGCTTCGCGGGCGCGCTCCAGCACCGGGGCGAAGCGCTCGAGCGATTCCGCCACCGAGCAGTTGATGTTCTTCCGCGAGAAGGCCTCGGAGGCGGCGCCGAATACCGCGACCTCGTCGACGCCGCATTCCAGCGCGGCTTCCAGGCCCTTGAGATTGGGCGTGAGGGCGGAGTAGGTCACGCCCTCGTGGCGGCGCAGGCCGTGCATCACCTCGCGGTGGTCGGCCATCTGCGGCACCCACTTGGGGGAGACGAAGCTCGCCGCCTCGATGTGAGTGAGGCCCGCCGCGCCCAGGCGGTCGATCAGGGCCAGCTTGGTGCCGGTGTCGATCGCCTCGGGCTCGTTCTGCAGCCCGTCGCGGGGGCCGACCTCGACCAGGCGAACGTGAGTGGGGAATGTCATGGGTTACTCCTCCGGCGCGAATTCCAGCAGCACGTCGCCCTGGCCGACGGTGTCGCCGGCGGCGAAGTGGAAGCGTTCCACGTGGCCGTCGGCGGGGGCGGCCAGGGTGTGCTCCATTTTCATGGCCTCCATCACCATCAGCGGCATGCCTTTCTCCACCCGGGCGCCGGCCTCGGCCAGCAGCGCCACCACGGTGCCGTGCATGGGCGCGGTGAGGGTGGACTCGGCCTCGCGCTGGCCGTGGTCGATGGCGTCGATACGCCGCCAATAAAGGCGGGTCTCGCGCATCGGGTCGACCATCACCACGACATTGCGCTCCCCACCTTCGCCCACGAGGCGCGCCTGGAGCCGGCGGCGATGGCCGTCGATGGTCACCGCCACGGCGTCGCCTTCCAGCGGCTCGAGGCTGGCCTCGAACTTCTGGCCGTTCAGGCTCAGCTGCCAGGGGGCGGATTCGCGCTCGCGCCGGCCCTCGACCACCGTCACGCTCTCGGCGTCGTCCTCGTCCGCCGCATGCTCGGGCGCGCACAGGGCGATGCGGATAGTGTGCGCCGCGTTGAGGCGGAAGCCGTCGTGTCGGTCCCAGGGCGAGTCGCTCTCGCACTCCCGGGCCAGCTGATGCAGGCCGATCAGCGCCGCGGCGGCGTATTCCTCCGGCGCGGTCTCGCGCTCGGCGAACAGCGTGGCCTCGTGGCGCTCGATGAAGCGGGTGTCGAGCTCGGCGGCGCGGAAGGCCGGATGGCCGGCCAGCCGCTGGAGGAAGGCGCGGTTGGTGACCACGCCGCGCACGTCCAGCGCCGCCAGCGCGCGGTTGAGGGTGGCCAGCGCCTGGGCGCGGTCGTCGCCGTGGACGATCAGCTTGGCGAGCATGGGGTCGTAGTGCATCGACACGGCATCGCCGCTCTCCACGCCGCTATCGAGCCGCACCTTGTCGGCCTCGAGGCCGGCGCCGGCGAGGTCCAGGGCGAAGCGGCCCAGGGTGCCGGTGGCGGGCAGGAAGTCCTGTGCCGGGTCCTCGGCATAGAGGCGCGCCTCGAAGCTGTGGCCGGTGATGGTCAGCTCGTCCTGGGCCAGCGGCAGCCGCTCGCCCATGGCCACGCGCAGCTGCCACTCGACCAGGTCCTGGCCGGTGATCATCTCGGTGACCGGATGCTCCACCTGCAGGCGGGTGTTCATCTCCATGAAGTAGAACGCGCTATCCTGACCTTGTGAAGAGTCCAGCAGGAATTCGACGGTGCCGGCGCCCACGTAGCCGATCTCGCGGGCGGCGCGCACGGCGGCCTCGCCCATCTCGCGGCGCAGCGCTTCGGTCATGCCCGGCGCGGGCGCCTCCTCGAGCACCTTCTGGTGGCGGCGCTGCACGCTGCAGTCGCGCTCGAACAGGTAGACCCCGTTGCCGTGGCGGTCGCAGAACACCTGGACCTCTACGTGGCGCGGCTGCACCAGGTACTTCTCGATCAGCATGCGGTCATCATTGAAGGCGGCCTTCGACTCGCGGCGGCAGCCGTCCAGGGCGGTCTGGAATTCGCCGTCGCTCTCGACCACGCGCATGCCCTTGCCGCCGCCGCCGGCGCTGGCCTTGAGCAGCACCGGATAGCCGATGCGTTCGGCCTCGTCCCGCAGCAGGACGTCGTCCTGGCCCTCGCCGTGGTAACCGGGCACCAGGGGCACGCCGGCGTCCTGCATGCGTGCCTTGGCGGCGGACTTGTCGCCCATGGCGGCGATGGCCGGGGCAGGCGGGCCGACGAAGACGATGCCGGCGGCTTCCAGGGCCTCGACGAAGGCGCCGTTCTCGGACAGGAAACCGTAGCCGGGGTGGATGGCGCCGGCGCCGGTGCGCCGGGCGGCCTCGACCACCCCCTCCACGTTCAGGTAGCTCTCGCGGGCGGCGGCCGGGCCCAGGCGCACGGCCTCGTCGGCCTCGCGCACGTGGCGGGCGTTGGCGTCGGCGTCGGAGTAGACCGCCACCGTGCGCAGGCCCATGCGGCGGGCGGTGCGCATCACGCGGCAGGCGATCTCGCCGCGGTTGGCGACCAGCAGGGTGTCGAAGCGCGGGGCGGAAGGGGGCGTGGGGCTCATGAATGGCGCTCCGTGTCGGAATCCGGGGCCCAGGCGGGGCGGCGTTTGTCGAAGAAGCTCGAGAGCCCTTCCTGGCCCTCGTGGCTCACCCGCAGCTCGCTGATGATGCGGCAGGTGTGGTCGCGGGTGGCGTTACTGTCGGGGTCGCGGGCGACCTCGGCCAGCAGCGCCTTGGTGGCGCGGCTGGCCTGGGGCGAGGTGGCCAGCAGGGTGTCGATCATGGCATCGACGGCGGCGTCCAGGGCGTCGGGCTCGACCACGCAGTGGGCCAGGTCGAGCTTCTGGGCGGTGGTCGCGTCGATGACCTCGGCGGTCAGGGCGTAGCGGCGCAGCTGCCGCTCGCCGAGCGCACGTTGCACGTAGGGGCTGATCACCGCCGGCGACAGGCCGATCCGGACCTCGGAGAGGCAGAAGCGGGCCTTCTCGGAGGCGACGACGATGTCGCAGCAGGCGGCCAGGCCGACGGCGCCGCCGAAGGCCGCGCCCTGCACGCGGCACACGGTCGGGCAGGGCAGGGTGTCGAGGCCGTGCATCAGCGCCGAGAGCTCGCGGGCGTCGACCAGGTTGTCCTCGAAGTCGTAGTCGGCCATGCGCTTCATCCAGTGCAGATCGGCGCCGGCGGAGAAGTTCTTGCCTTTCGAGGCCAGCACCAGCAGGCGCACCTCGCCGCGGTGGGCGAGCTCGCCGGCGCGGCGCAGGTGGTCGTTGAGCTCGCCGATCAGGTGATCGTCGAAGGCGTTGTGGACCTCGGGGCGGTCGAGCGTCAGCCGGGCCACGCCGCGGTCGTCGATCTCGAGTCTTGAATATGTCTGTGTCGTCATATCGGTACCCTGCTTGCTTCGGGCTTCGGGCTTCGGGCTTCGGGCTTCGGGCTTCGGGACAGCTCGTGGCCCGCCGCCCGTGGCTCGTCGCCGGCGCGAAGCGCCTACATCCTGAACACGCCGAACCGGGTCTCCTCGACCTCGGCGTTCATGGCGGCGGCCAGCGACAGACCCAGCACGTCGCGGGTCTGGGCCGGATCGATGACGCCGTCGTCCCACAGCCGGGCGCTGGCGTAGGTGGGATGGCCCTGGTGCTCGTACTGGTCGCGGATCGGCTGCTTGAAGGCGGCCTCGTCGTCGGCGCTCCACTCGCTGCCGTCGCGCTCGAACTGCTCTCGTTTGACCTGGGCCAGCACGCCGGCGGCCTGCTCGCCGCCCATCACCGAGATGCGCGCGTTGGGCCACATGAACAGCAGGTTGGGCTCATAGGCGCGGCCGCACATGCCGTAGTTGCCGGCGCCGAAGCTGCCGCCGATCAGCACGGTGAACTTGGGCACCCTGGCGCAGGCCACGGCGGTGACCAGCTTGGCGCCGTGCTTGGCGATGCCCTCGTGCTCGTACTTCGAGCCGACCATGAAACCGGTGATGTTCTGCAGGAAGATCAGCGGGATCTTGCGCTGGGCGCAGAGCTCGATGAAGTGCGCGCCCTTGAGCGCGCTTTCCGAGAACAGCACGCCGTTGTTGGCGACGATGCCCACCGGGTGGCCGTGCAGGTGCGCGAAGCCGGTGACCAGGGTGTCTCCGTAGTCGCGCTTGAACTCGTCGAAGGCCGAGTCGTCGACCAGCCGCGCGATCACCTCGCGGGCGTCGAAGGGCTTCTTCAGGTCGGTGCCGACGATGCCGTAGAGCTCCTCGGGGTTGAGGCGCGGCGGCTTCGAGGCCTGCATGGCCAATTGACCGCGCTTCTGCCAGTTGAGCCGGGCCACGCAGCGCCGGGCCAGCTGCAGGGCGTGGGCGTCGTTCTCGGCATAGTGGTCCGCCACGCCGCTGATGCGGGCGTGCACGTCGGCGCCGCCCAGGTCCTCGGCGCTGATCGACTCGCCGGTGGCGGCCTTCACCAGCGGCGGGCCGCCGAGGAAGATGGTGCCCTGATCGCGGACGATGATCGACTCGTCGGCCATGGCCGGCACATAGGCGCCGCCGGCGGTGCAGGAGCCCATCACCACGGCGATCTGCGGGATGCCCTCGGCGGACAGCGTGGCCTGGTTGTAGAAGATGCGGCCGAAGTGGTCGCGGTCGGGGAACACCTCGTCCTGGCGCGGCAGGAAGGCGCCGCCGGAGTCCACCAGGTAGAGACACGGCAGGCGGTGCTTGCGGGCGACCTCCTGGGCGCGCAGGTGCTTCTTCACCGACAGCGGGAAGTAGGTGCCGCCCTTGACCGTGGCGTCGTTGGCGACGATCACGCACTCCACGCCCGAGACGCGGCCGATGCCGGTGACCACGCCAGCGGCGGGGACCGGGTCGTCGTAGACCTCGTGAGCGGCCAGCGCCGAGAGCTCGAGGAACGGCGAGCCCTCGTCGAGCAGGTGGTCGATGCGATCGCGCACGAACAGCTTGCCGCGCGACTCGTGGCGCTTTCGCGCTTTCTCGCCGCCGCCCTGGGCGATGGCGGCGGTCAGCTCGCGCAGCTTGCCGACCTCGGCGCGCATCGCCGCGTCGTTGGCCTGGAAGCCCTCGCTGCGCGGATTGATCTGGGTCGTAAGAACGCTCATTTATTCCTCCGGGATAAAAGCGGAAAGCTCGAAGCCGGAAGCTGGAAGAAACCCCGAGAGAGAAGTGGCAGTCCTTCCAGCTTCAAGCTTCCCGCTTCTGGCTTATTTTGACTCGTTGAAGACTTCGCGGCCGATCAACATGCGGCGAATCTCGCTGGTGCCGGCACCGATCTCGTAGAGCTTGGCGTCGCGCAGCAGCCGCCCGGTGGGGTATTCGTTGATGTAGCCGTTGCCGCCGAGCAGCTGGATGGCGTCCAGCGCCACCTGGGTGGCCTTCTCGGCGCAGTAGAGGATCACGCCGGCGGCGTCCTTGCGCGAGGTGTGGCCGCGGTCGCAGGCGCCGGCCACGGCGTAGAGGTAGGCGCGGCAGGCGTTCAGGGTGGTGAGCATGTCGGCCACCTTGCCCTGCACCAGCTGGAACTCGCCGATGGCCTGGTCGAACTGCTTGCGCTCGTGGATATAGGGCACCACCACGTCCATGGCGGCCTGCATGATGCCGATGGGGCCGGCGGCCAGCACGGTGCGCTCGAAGTCGAGCCCGCTCATCAGCACCCGCGCGCCCTTGTTGACCTCGCCGAGCACGTTCTCGGCCGGCACCTCGCAGCCCTGGAACACCAGCTCGCAGGTGTTGGAGCCGCGCATGCCGAGCTTGTCGAGCTTCTGGGCGGTGGAGAAGCCGGGCATGTCCTTCTCGATGATGAAGGCGGTGATGCCCTTGGAGCCGGCGTCGGGATCGGTCTTGGCGTAGACCACCAGCACGTCGGCGTCGGGGCCGTTGGTGATCCACATCTTGTTGCCGTCGAGGATGAAGCGGTCGCCCTCCTGGCGGGCGCGCAGCTTCATGGAGACCACGTCGGAGCCGGCGCCCGGCTCGGACATGGCCAGCGCCCCCACGTGCTCGCCGCTGATCAGCTTCGGCAGGTACTTCGCCTTCTGCTCGGCATTGCCGTTGAGCTTGAGCTGGTTCACGCACAGGTTGGAGTGGGCGCCAAAGGAGAGCCCCACCGAGGCGCTGGCGCGGGAAATCTCCTCCATGGCGATGCAGTGGGCGAGATAGCCCATGCCGGCGCCGCCGTCCTCCTCGGGCACGGTGATGCCGAGCAGGCCCATGTCGCCGAACTTCCGCCACAGGTCGGCGGGAAATGCGTTGTTCGCGTCGATCTCGGCGGCGCGCGGGGCGATCTCGTCGCGGGCGAAGGCGTTGACGTGATCGCGCAGCATGTTGAGCTCGTCGTCGAGGCCGAAGTCGAGGGGCGTGTAGGGGGCGTGCATGGCGGCGATCTCCGTTCGTTGTTGGTCGGTCCGGGAGCGTTCGAGTGCTCGGCTGTTGTGGTCCAGCCTAGGGTTGGTTGACGTTAACGTAAAGTGCAGTCTTTGAGGCCTAGACCAAGGTCGTGATCGTGCAGGATTGCGATAGTGAAGAGCCGTGATCGTGAAGAGCCGTGATCGTGAAGAGCCGTGTCTTGAGCATAGAAGCCGGACGGCATCAGGAAGAGATCAGCGTGAGAGTGAAGAGTGAGAGGGGCGCGCAAGCAGGAGGCGGCAGAAGCAGGGCGGCCGCCGTCGCCCTGGTGCCTTACGAGACGGGCTGGTGATTCGGCGCCACCAGGCCGTGGCGACGCATGCGGCGGTAGACGGTGGGGCGTGAGACGCCGAGCTGGCGGGCGACCTGGCTGATGTTCCAGGCCGAGCGCCTGAGCAGCTCGAGCAGCGCCTGGCCGTCTGCCGAGGGTGGGGCGCCGGCCGACGTTGAAGGAGAGGCCGAACCGGGTGCCGAGCCAAGCGACGCCGGTGCCGTGAGGGTGGTGGGCCCGGCGGCGCCGTGGCAGGTCTCGGGCAGGTCGTGAAGGGTGATCTCGTCGCCTTCCGCGGTGGCCATGGCGAAGGCCAGCGCGTTTCTGAGCTGGCGGATATTGCCCGGCCAGTCGTGGGCCAGCAGCGCGCTCATGGCGTCGGCGCGCAGGTGATGCGACTGGCCGCGTTCGGCCTGGAGCTCGTCGTGGACGCGGCGGATCACGTAGTGCCGGTCGGCGCGTTCGCGCAGCGCGGGCAGGTGCAGCTCGGCGCCGTTGAGGCGGTAGTAGAGGTCCTCGCGGAAGTCGCCGGCTCGGATCAGCTCGGTCACGTCGCGGTGGGTGGCGGTGACCACGCGGATGTCGACCTTCACCGGCGTCTCGGCGCCCAGCGGCATCACCTCGCGCTCGGCCAGCACGCGCAGCAGGCGGGTCTGCAGCGTCAGCGGCATGTCGCCGATCTCGTCGAGGAACAGGGTGCCGCCGTCGGCCTGCTGGATCAGCCCGCGCATGCCCTTGGGCCGCCCGCCGGTGAAGGCGCCGGGCAGATAGCCGAACAGCTCGCTCTCGATCAGCGCTTCGGGAATGGCCGCGCAGTTCACCGCCACGAAGGGGGCCTGGGCCCGTGGGCCGCTGTCGTGCAGGGCGCGGGCCAGCACCTCCTTGCCGGTGCCCGTCTCGCCGTGAATCAGCACGCTCACGGTCTCGTTCCGCAGCCGCCGGGCCAGCTTGAGCAGGCGGTGCATCGCCGGGTCATCGCCGGCGAGTCGATCCAGCGCCGGCACCGAGGCATCGCGCGGGGCCGCCGTGGTGGTGGCCTTCCGCGGGCGGCCGCGCGGCTCGAGCAGGGTAACGAAGCAGGTCGCGTCGTTGGCCCGGGCGCGAAACGCGCGGATCTGGTCCTCGCCCGCGGCCGGAATGCCCAAGAGGTCGCCGAGCTCGGCGTCGAACAGCTGGGTGGCGCCGGGCAGGCAGGCCGCCGACCAGGGCGGCCAGCGGCGCAGGTGGGCGTCGATCAGGGCGCGGCCTTCGTGATTGGCGGCGATCAGGCTGCCGTCCTCCTCGATGGCGATCAGCCCGCGGCCGTTGAGATGCACGAATTCCCGGGCGCTGTCGAAGCGCAGGATCAGGCTGTCCCGGTAGCGGTGCAGGAAGTAGGCGTCCTCGATCATCCGCGCGTGCAGGTTGACCAGCGACAGGGCGAAGGTCTGGCTCTCGTGGGAGCGCGGCGACTGCAGCGCGGAGATGTCCAGTACCGCCATCACCCGCCCCTGGGGATCGGTGATCGGCGCCGCCGTGCAGGTCAGGTCGATGTGGGTGGCGTCGAAGTGCTCGCCCTGGTGGCAGGTGATGGCCTGGCCGTCATGCAGGCAGGTGCCCACCGCGCAGGTGCCGGCGTGGCGTTCGTTCCAGTCGGCGCCCAGGTAGAGCCCGGCGCGGCGCAGGGCCCGGTCCTGCTCGGACTGGCCGCGAAAGGCCACGGTGATGCCGCGCTGGTCGGTGAGCAACAGCGCGTAGCCGAGCCGGGCGACCTGGCCGTAGAGGCGATCGACCCCGGCGCGGGCCACGTGCAGCAGTTCGTCGACCGATTCCTGGTGATCGCGCAGCGCCTGCTGGGTGAGCACGCGCACCGGCCGCGGGTGGCAGGGATCGAGCCGATACTCGCCCAGGCAGCGCTGCCAGGAGCGGCGAATGACGTCGCGGTGTTCGGCAGGGCAGGCGTCGCGGCCTTCGCCCAGCCGCATCAGGGTCCGGATGTGCTGGCGTTTCTCGGGTTGCAGAGCCAAGGCTGCCTCCGCTCGGGCCGCCTGATGGCGGCTCTTGTGATGTTGGTGTGCGCTCTGTTCAGCCTATGCCGCTGCGCGCGGGCGTCAATCGGCACGGACTTCGCCCTTGGTCGGGGGTGACAGGTGTAACGCGGGCTGTCACGGCGTACGGGGTACAGCTGTGACATCGCGCCGTGCACTGGCCTATCGATCCGGCGCGTGATGGTTGAGGTTTTATCTTCTTTATCAGTGGTTTGTTGTCGATGCCCGACGATCTGGCACGAATGCTGCCAGTGACTGGGGGCGTGACCCGATAACGATCACACATCACCAATAACAAGCGGAGATACGCCATGACCGCACGCACGCCCACTCAGATCGCCCGGCAATGGCTCGACGACTTCGATGCCGCCCTGACGCAACGCGATATCGCGCGAGTCCTCTCGCTGTTCGGCGAGGAATGCTACTGGCGCGACCTGATCGCCTTCACCTGGAACCTCAAGACGCTGGAAGGCCCGGACGAGATCCAGTCGATGCTCGACGCGACGCTGGATCGCATCGCGCCCTCGAACTGGCAGCTGGACGGCGAGGCCGGTGAGGCCGCTGGCGTCGTCGAGGCCTGGTTCACCTTCGAGACCGCCGAGGCACGGGGCAAGGGCCTGCTGCGCCTGAAGGACGGCCGCTGCTGGACGCTGCTGACCGCCATGCGCGAACTCAAGGACTTTCCCGAGCCCAGCGGCCTCAAGCGTCCCAAGGGTGCCGAACACGGTGCCAACAAGCAGCGCGAGACCTGGCTGGAGGCCCGCCAGCGCGAGGAGGCCGAGCTCGGCTACCAGCGTCAGCCCTACTGCGTGATCATCGGCGGCGGCCAGGGCGGTATCGGCCTGGCGGCGCGCCTGCGGCAGATGAACGTGCCGACCATCGTGATCGAGAAGAATCCGCGGGCGGGGGATTCCTGGCGCAACCGCTACAAGTCGCTGTGCCTGCACGACCCGGTGTGGTACGACCACATGCCCTACATTCCCTTCCCGGACAACTGGCCGGTGTTCGCGCCCAAGGACAAGGTCGGCGACTGGCTGGAGATGTACACCAAGGTGATGGAGCTCAACTACTGGAGTTCCACCGAGTGCGAGAGCGCGCGCTTCGACGAGGCCAGCGGCGAGTGGGTGGTCGAGGTCAATCGCGACGGCGAGCGGGTGACCCTGCGGCCGAAGCAGCTGGTGCTGGCCACCGGCATGTCCGGCATGCCCAACGTGCCGCAGTTCCCCGGTGCCGAGACCTTCGAGGGCGAGCAGCAGCATTCCAGCCAGCACCCGGGGCCGGATGCCTATCGCGGCAAGAAGGTCGTGGTGGTGGGCTCCAACAACTCCGCCCATGACATCTGTGCGGCGCTGTGGGAGCACGACGCCGACGTGACCATGCTGCAGCGCTCCTCCACCCACGTGGTGAAGTCCGACTCGCTGATGGAGGAGGCGCTGGGGCCGCTCTACTCCGAGCAGGCGCTGCAGAACGGCATCGATCATCACAAGGCCGACCTGATCTTCGCCTCGATCCCCTACAAGGTGCTGCCGGACTTCCAGCGCGCTGCCTTCGACGTCATCCGCGAGCGCGACGCCGACTTCTATCGCCGGCTCGAGGCGGCCGGCTTCCTGCTCGACTTCGGCGCCGACGACTCCGGCCTGTTCCTGAAGTATCTGCGTCGCGGCTCCGGCTACTACATCGACGTGGGCGCCTGTGATCTGGTGGCCAACGGCGACATCAAGCTGCGCAGCGGTGTGAGCATCGAGCGCATCAACCCGCACTCGGTGACCCTGACCGACGGCTCGGAGCTGCCCGCGGACCTGATCGTCTACGCCACCGGCTACGGCTCGATGAACGGCTGGGCGGCGCGGATCATCTCCCAGGACGTCGCCGACAAGGTCGGCAAGTGCTGGGGCATGGGCTCCGACACGCCCAAGGATCCGGGCCCCTGGGAGGGCGAACTGCGCAACATGTGGAAGCCGACCCAGCAGCAGGCGCTGTGGTTCCACGGCGGCAACCTGCACCAGTCCCGCCACTACTCCCAGTACCTGGCACTGCAGCTCAAGGCCCGGCTTGAGGGCATCCCCACGCCCGTCTATGGCCTGCAGGAGGTTCATCACCTGAGCTGAACGTCGGCGCACGGTCTCCGCGTCCTCCCGATTCCGGGAGGGCGCTTGCGTGTGTCACCGGGCGTTCGCCTCGGGGCCGACCGCCGAGCCTGCTCATATAACGCGCACCTGCTAGAACTAAGAGAACGAGCCCCGCGATGCCGACAGGGGCGATAGGGACGGTCTCCTGCCGACATGCGGTTCCTGTTCTTCGGACGTGCCACCCGGCACGCCAAGGGAGACCGTCATGAGCACTCCTTCCGCTTTTCCCTCCTCATCCTCCCCATCCCCGCCGTCGGCCGGAATGTCCTCGCCCAGCGACTACGTCGCCTTCTGGAACGATACGCTGGCCGACAAGTTCAACCGCTACCAGCACATCCTGATGAATGGCCTCAGCTACCACAGCCGGGTGGCCCTCGAGGAGCTGGAGCTGTCCCCCGGCTCGCGCATTCTCGACGTGGGTTGCGGCTGGGGCGATACCGCCATTCAGCTTGCGCGAATGACCGGCCCCGAGGGCGAGGTGCTGGGCATCGACTGCGTCGACGCCTTTCTCGAGGACGCACGGCGTCGCGCCGAGGGAGCCGGTGTTCGCAACGTGCGCTTCGAGGCCGCCGACGTCGAGCACTACGCCTTCGCCGCGCACTTCGACCTGTGCTTCTCGCGCTTCGGCATGATGTTCTTCGAGCATCCGGTCCCCGCCATGCGCAACGTCTTCCAGGCCCTGAAGCCCGGCGGGGAGCTGGTGTTCATCGTCTGGCGCGATATCGCCGACAATCCCTGGTTGGGGCTGCCGAAGGAGGTGGTGCTCGACTTCCTGCCGCCTCCCGGTGACAACGCGCGCAGCTGTGGCCCCGGGCCCTTCTCGATGGCCGATCCCGACACGGTCCGCCAGCAGCTCGAGATCGCCGGCTTTACCGACATCGGTTTCGGCCGCAACGACGGCCCGGTCGAGGTGGGCGACTCGGTGGAGGAGGCGGTGCGTTTCCAGCTGGCGCTGGGTCCGGCGGGAGAGGTGTTCCGCGAGGCCGGCGAGGAGGCCGAGCGGCAGCGTCCCGACATCGAGGCGGCGCTGCGCAAGGCGCTGACGCCCTTCGAGCAGGGCGGCAGGATCGTGATGGGGTCGAGTTCCTGGACGATCGTCGCCCGCAAGTCCCACGGCTGAACCTTCCGATGGCGCGGTGGCGCGTCGCCGTTCACCACCCAGAGAGGCACGGGTAACCGCCCGTGCCTCTCTGCGTTCATGTGACCCGCTGGGCCGGCACCTGCCACTCGTTATTTCATTCTATTAAATCGAAAATATATTTCGATTTAAGTCGCTTTTGTTCGTAAATATTGAACTGTAAGCTTTCTAACAAGTCATCGAGACACGCCAACTTTCACCTCATCCCGCGCCCGAAGGAGGCCCATCATGAACACCAAACTGACCCTTTCCGCCCTGCTGATCGCCGCACTGCCGCTGGCCGCCCAGGCTCACGACAACGCCTCCGAGCGTGCCCTGCAACTCAACCAGCAGCCGCTCTCGGCGCCGAGTCATCAGGCCTCGAACGTGCAGGTCGATGTCGACCAGGCCAATGGCGACAGCAGGGCCATGAAGGAGGCTCGCGCCAGCCTGCCGAGCCACAGCGACGAGACTCACATCGATGTTTCCGGCGATCCGCTGACCCTGGCCAAGCAGGCGACTGGCTAACACGACGCCAGGCGACCGAGTTCGCTCCGTTATCCAACATTCATTGCCTTTCGAAGGAGATGCTTCATGAACACCAAACTGACCCTTTCCGCTCTGCTGATCGCTGCCCTGCCGCTGGCCGCCCAGGCTCACGACAACGCCTCCGAGCGTGCCCTGCAACTCAACCAGCAGCCGCTCTCGGCGCCGAGTCATCAGGCCTCGAATGTGCAGGTCGATGTCGACCAGGCCGATGGCGACAGCTGGGCCATGAAGGAGGCTCGCGCCAGCCTGCTGAGCCACAGCGCCGAGACTCACATCGATGTTTCCGGCGACGCTCTGTCGCTGGCCCGGGAAGCCACCAGCTGATAGGTGCTCGCCGCCACGCTGGCTTCTTGCCGGAACGAACAAGGCCCCGCCAAGCGGGGCCTCGTTCGTTGATGAGCGCTCGTTGGACTTAATGCCCGTCACTTCCCGCGCATTACCCGCACGATGTCGCTCACCGTCGCCAGGGCGATCTCGGCCGGCGTCTTGCTGCCGAGATCCAGGCCGATCGGCATGTGAATGCGTTCGAGGGCCGCCTCGTCGATGCCGCCGCTGCGCCTGAGACGCTCGGCACGCTTCTCCGAGGTGCGCCGGGAGCCCATGACGCCGATGTAGAAGGCGTCACCGCGCACGGCCTCGAGCATGGTCAGGTCGTCCAGACGCGGGTCGTGGGTGACGGCGACCACCGCCGTCATGCGGTGCGCCCCCTCGCGGCGCAGGAACTCGCTCGGCAGCTCGCGGTGGCCTTGGGTATCGCCGAGCTCGATGCCTTCCCAGGCCTCGGGGCGCGGATCGCACACCACCACCTCGAAGCCCAGCGCCAGGCCGAACTGTACGCAGAACTGGCTGACCGGCGAGAGGCCGGCGACCAGCAGCCGCGCGGCGGGGCCGACGTGGATGCTTACCGCTTCTGCCTCGCGCGTCACGCCCGGCCCCATGGCCGCCGCCAGCTGCCAGTGGCTCTCGCCGCCGTCGAGGGCCACGCGGCGCTCCAGCAGCTGGCCGCCCTGCAGCGCCTCGCCGTAGGCCTCGAGCTCGTCGGCCACCGCCACCGACGCGGCGCCGGCCGGCCAGTGCTCGATCAGCACCTCGAGCCGCCCCTCGCAGGGCAGGCTCACCCGGCTGCCGTGCAGCGCGTCGGGGCCGTTGCCGTAGGCGATGACCTGGGCCGGCGCGCGGAAGTCGCCCGCCGCGAGCCGTTCCAGGAAATCCTCCTCCACGCAGCCGCCGGACAGCGAGCCCACATGGCGGCCGTCGGCCCGGGCGACCAGCAGGGCGCCCGGTTCGCGCGGCGCTGAGCCGAAGGTCGAGAGCACCGTGCACCACCACAGGTCATGACCCTCGGCGTGCCAGCGCCGCGCGGCCTCGACCACGTCCACATCCAGTGCGCGCATGGTCAGCCCTTCAGCTGGTTGGCGATCGGCAGCCGACGAATGCGCTGGCCGGTGGCGGCGAAGATGGCGTTGGTCACGGCCGGTGCCAGCGGCGGCACGCCGGGCTCGCCGACGCCGGTCGGCGCCTCGGCGGACGGCACGCTATGCACCTCGATCTCGGGCATCTCGTTCAGGCGCAGCACCTGGAAGTCATGGAAGTTCGACTGCTGCACCTGGCCGTCGTCGAGGGTCAGCTCGCTGTGCAGCGCCGCCGCCAGGGCGAAGCCGATGCCGCCTTCCATCTGGGCGCGGACCATGTCCGGGTTGATCGCCAGCCCGCAGTCCACCGCGCACACCACCCGGTCGACCTTGAGCTGGCCGTCGGCGTCGACCGAGACCTCGGCGACCTGGGCGACGTAGCTGGCGAAGGACTCGTGGACGGCGATGCCGCGGCCACGCTTCACGCCCTCGGCGCCGCCTTCCAGCGGCGTCGACCAGCCGGCCTTCTCGGCCGCCAGGTCGAGCACGCCCTGCCAGCGCGGGCGCTCATGGAGCCGCTCGCGGCGGTACCGGTAAGGGTCCTGGCCGGCCGCCACGGCGGCCTCGTCGATCAGGCTCTCGGTGGAGAAGCCGGTGTGAGTGTGGCCCACGGAGCGCCACCACTGCACCGGCACGCCGATATCGCTCGGCGTGTGCAGCTCGACGTTGAGCGAGGGCACGCCGTAGGCCAGTTCGGCGACGCCCTCCACCGAGGTGGGGTCGATGCCGTCCTTGACCATCATCGATTCCATCGGCGTGCCGGTCATGATCGACTGGCCGACCAGGCGCTGGTGCCAGGCGGTCAGGTTGCCGTCGGCGTCCAGGGCGAGGCGGGCGCGGTGATAGTTGAAGGGGCGATAGTGGCCGCCGCGGGTGTCGTCCTCGCGGGTCCAGACCATCTTGATCGGCACGGCCTGGCCCTGGTCACGGGCGGCCAGGGCGATCGCCACCGCCTCCAGCACGTAGTCGCTGACCGGGTTGGCGCGGCGGCCGAAGCTGCCGCCGGCGAACAGCTGCTGGATGCGTACCTGTTCCGGGGGCAGATCGAGCAGCTTGGCGACCTGTTGCTGATCGAGGGTCTGCCACTGCTCGCCGTTGAGGATATTGACGTGATCGTCCTTGAGATCGACCACGCAGTTGAGCGGCTCCATGGCGGCGTGGGCCAGGTAGGGCACCACGTAGTCGGCCTCGATGACCTGGTCGGCCTCGTTGAGTGCCGCGCTGGCGTCGCCTCGGTCGGTGACCGTGTCGCCGGGTTGGCTGGCACGCTCGCGGTAGTCGGCCTCGAGCGCCTCGCTGCCCATGGTGAACGCCTGGCTGTCGTCCCATTCGAGGGTCAGGGCGTCGCGGCCCTTGATGGCGGCCCAGGTGTTGGTGGCCAGCACCGCGATCAGGTCGCCGTCGCGGGTCGGGGAGGGGAAGCGTACGCTGGCCACCACGCCCGGCACCTTGAGCGCCTCGGCGTCGTCGACGCCGGTCAGCCGGCTGCCGAAGCGCGGCGGATGCGCCGGCACGGCGATCAGCATGCCGTCGAGCTGGACGTCCTGGGTGAAGCGGGCGCTGCCGTCGGTCTTGGCCGGGCTGTCCTGGCGCATCAGCCGCTGCTTGCCGATCAGCGTGAACTGCTCGGGCGACTTCAGCGTGACCTCGTCGGGCACCGGCTGGTCGGCGGCGGCCTCGGCCAGCTCGCCGAAGCCGAGCTCGCGCCTGGAGGCCTCGTGGATGACCTTGCTCTGGTTGACGCTGAGGCTGCCCGGCGAGACCTCGAGTTGCTCGGCGGCGGCGCCCACCAGCATGGCCCGGGCCTTGGCGCCGGCCTGTCGCATCTGCTCGAAGGAGTTGGCGATGGAGGTGCTGCCGCCGGTGCCCTGGATGCCGAAGGCGAGGTTCTGGTAGCGCTGGGTATCGGCCGGGGCGCCCTCGACGCGCACCGAAGCCCAGTCGGCGTCGAGCTCCTCGGCGACCAGGGTGGCGAGCCCGGTGTAGGTGCCCTGACCCATCTCGATGTGCTTGGCGATCACCACCACTTCGCCTTCCGGCGTCACGCGCACGAAGGCGTTGGGCGCGAACTCGCCCTGCTCTCCCGTTTGGCCGGCGGCCCGGGCCTGGCCGTTACGGCCCAGCAGCGGGGCGATGTAGAGCCCCAGGGCGAGCCCGGAGGCGCCCTTCATGAAGCCGCGGCGGCTGACGTTGACCGTCGACAGGGCGGCCGCGGCGCGGGACTGTGCTTGCTGCTTCAAGACGTGCATCAGGACACCTCCTGGCCGAGGGAGGCCGCGGCCTCGTGGATGGCGGCACGAATGCGGGCATAGGTGGCGCAGCGGCAGATGTTGCCACTCATGGCGCCGTCGATGGCACTGTCGTCCGGCGCGGGGTTGCCCTGCAGCAGGGCGGTCGCCGACATGATCTGGCCGGACTGGCAGTAGCCGCACTGGACCACGTCGAGCTCGCGCCAGGCCTGCTGCACGCTGGCCCCGGCCGGGTCGTCGCCGATGGCCTCGATGGTGGTGATCTCGCGATCGCCCACCGCGGCAATCGGGGTGATGCAGCTGCGGGTGGCCTGGCCGTCCAGATGAACGGTGCAGGCGCCGCACAGGCCGCGACCGCAGCCGTACTTGGTGCCGGTGAAGCCGACGAGATCGCGAATCGCCCACAGCAGGGGCATGTCGGCCGGGGCATCCACCTCGTGGGTCTGCCCGTTGATGGTGAGGGTCGTCACGGGTCGTTCTCCTCTTGTCGTTCTTGGTTGGCGCGTCTGCGTCCGGTCAGTCTAGACACGGTCCTCGCGCCACAGGGCGGTGAGATCGTCGGGCGCGTCGATATCGAGATGGATGCCGGGATCGTCGACCCCGATCTCATGGCTGCAGTCGCGATGGTGGGCGATGACGCGCCGTGCGCCCTCGTCGCCGTCGAGGGCGGCAAGCTCTGCCCAGACGTCGCGGCCGAACAGCACCGGATGGCCCGGTCGGCCGGCGTGCCGGGGGCGGACGATGTGCCCGGTCGCGGCCCGATCGCTCAGTGACACGAGCGTCGCGGGGGCGATGTTTGGCATGTCGCCGAGCAGCACCGCGGCGGCGGGCGCCCGGGACAGGCTCGGGTCGGAGCACAGCGCGGCGAAGGCGTCGGCCAGGCTGGCGCCGAGGCCGTCCGCGGCACGGTGAGCGCGCAGGATCGGCGTGTCGGGCGCCAGGCCGAGGGCGACGGGGTCGTCGTCCTCGCGCAGCACCACCCACAGACGCGGAAAGACCACCGACGCCGTGGCGAGCGTGGCGGCCAGCAGCGTCCGGCCCGAGGGCAGTCGGGCCAGACGCTTGTCCGTGGCACCGAAGCGCCGGGAAGCGCCGGCGGCCAGGATCACCGCCACCGGCTCAGGTCTCACAGCCTAACCAGCATCTTGCCGCGGTTGGCGCCCTCGAACAGCTTGAGGAAGGCATCCGGGGTGCGCTCCAGGCCGTCTTCCACGGTTTCCTCGTGGTCGAGCCGTCCGGTGACCATCTGGGGGCCGACTTCCTCGAGGAACGTCGGGTAATGGGCCCAGTGGTCGAAGACGATGAAGCCTTCCATGCGCGCACGACGAATCAGCACCATCGCCAGGTTGCTGGGGCCGTGGCTCGGTGTGGCCTCGTTGTAGCCGGTGATCAGCCCGCACACCGCGATGCGCGCGCCGACGCGCAGCGTGTTCAACGCTGCCTCGAGGCATACGCCGCCGACGTTCTCGTAGTAGACGTCGAAGCCCTCGGGGCAGGCCTCGTTGAGCGCCGCGGTGAGCTGGGCGGCGTCGCGGCCCTTGTAGCTGACCGCCTTGACACCGTGAGCCTCGAGCCAGTCGAGCTTGTCTTGGGAGCCGGCGATGCCGACCACGGTGCCGCCCCTGGCCTTGGCCAGCTGCACGGCCAGCGAGCCCACCGCGCCGGCGGCGCCGCTGACCAACACGTTGTCGCCTTCGTTCATCTCGGCGATGCGGTTCAGGCCGGCCCAGGCGGTCATGCCGGGCATGCCCAGCACGCCCAGGTAGGCCTGTTCCGGCACGTCGAAGGCGGGTAGGCGTTCGAGCCCCTCGGCGGGCAGCTGGGCGACGTCGCGCCAGCCGCCCATGTGGCGGACCTTGGTGCCTGTGGGAAAGGCTTCGGCGCGTGACTCGATCACCTCGCCGATGGCGGCGCCTTCCAGCGGCGCCCCCAGCGTGAAAGGCGCGATATAGGTGGTCACGCCGGTCATGCGTCCTCGCATGTAAGGATCCACCGAGAGCCAGGTGTTTCGCACCCGGACCTCGCCCTCGGCCAGCGCCGGCAGTTCGGCGGTTTCCAGCTCGAAGAGATCGCGTTCCGGCGTGCCTTCGGGGTGGGCGTGGATGGTGAAGTAGCGTGACTGCATGTCGTGCTCTCCTGGTGGGGGATGGCGAGATCGGTGCGGTTCAAAGCCTACGCCATGGCGACGATCATCGGCCAGCGAGCCGCGGCCACGACGTCGCCGGCCGCCTCGGGGAGACGGCCGGAGGGTGAGCGCTCAGTGCCTCATTCCTTGAGCGAGGCCATGTCGATGACGAAGCGGTAGCGGACGTCGCCCTTCTCCATGCGCTCGAAGGCGGTGTTGATGTCCTGGATGTTCACCGTCTCGATATCGCAGCGGATGTCGTGTTCGGCGCAGAAATCCAGCAGCTCCTGGGTCTCCTCGATGCCACCGATCAGTGAGCCGGCCAGCACGCGGCGCTTGAATACCAGGTTGGCGCCTTGTACCGCCGGCTCGATCGGGTCGAGCAGGCCCACCAGGATGTGGGTGCCGTCGTATTTCAGCGCCGCCAGGTAAGGGTTGAGGTCGTGCTGCACCGGTACGGTATCGAGCATGAAGTCGTAGGTCTCGGCGACCGCCGCCATCTGCTCCTCGTCGGTGGAGACCACCACGTGGTGGGCGCCATGACGGCGGGCCTCCTCGACCTTGGCCTCGGAGCGGGTGAACACCGTGACCTCGGCGCCCAGCGCCTTGGCGAGCTTGACACCCATGTGCCCGAGGCCGCCCATGCCGATCACGCCAACCTTGTGGCCCGGCTTGACGCCGTAGTGCTTGAGCGGCGAGTAGGTGGTGATGCCCGCGCACAGGATCGGTGCGGCGGAGGCCAGGTCGATGCCCTCGGGCATGCGCAGCACGAAGTGCTCGCTGACCACGATCTGGTCGGCGTAACCGCCCTGGGTGAGACTGCCGTCGTGGCGATCGTCGCTGCCGTAGGTCATGGTGAAACCGTTCAGGCAGTACTGCTCGTTACCGTCCTCACAGGGCTGACAGTGACGGCAGGAATCGACCATGCAGCCCACGCCGACGATATCGCCGACCTGGTGTTGGCTGACCTCGTCGCCGACGGCGGTCACGCGGCCGACGATCTCGTGACCCGGCACGAGCGGGTAGCGGGTCATGCCCCAGTCATTGCGGGCGAAGTGCAGGTCGCTGTGGCAGACGCCGCAGTAGAGGATCTCGATGGCGACGTCGTCCGGGCGAGGCTGGCGACGCTCGACGCTGAACGGGGCCAGCGGCTTGTCGGCGGCGAAGGCCGCGTAAGCGTTGGTCTGACTCATGAAGCATCCTCCTGGCGGGTAGTGAGGGCTCGAGGTGCCCAAGGCACCTCGGCGAATCGCTCGAGCATTATGGATGCCAGGCGCCGGCATCGGGTCGACGTTTCTCCGCCATTTTTGTCAAATCCTTCGGCATGGGGCGACCGGTGGATGCGATAGTGGGTAAAATTGTCACGATCATCTCGCCATCACCTTCACAGGAGACGCCAGTCCGTGCCCCGTACCTGCCCTCTGATCGAGCTGATTTCGCCGCTGGTCGAGCGTGACGGCTATACCCCGACGCGGCTGCCGGGCGTCACGCTGATGGCCTCACGCCGACCGGTGCCACGCACGCCGCTGATCTATGATCCCAGCCTGATCATCGTCGCCCAGGGGTACAAGATCGGATATCTCGGCGACCGCGAGATTCATTATGGCCCCGGCCAGTACCTGGTGCAGACGCTGCCGCTGCCCTTCGAGTGCGAGACCCATGCCTCGCTGGAGGCGCCGCTGCTGGGCGTATCGGTTCGCCTGGATCCGGCGCTGCTCGGCGAGCTGGTGGCGGCCATGGCCGAAATGACAGGGGGAGAGGCGTCGCCGGTGCCCATGGACTCGGTCTCGATGTCGGCCGGCATGGAAGGCGCGGTGGAGCGATTGCTGCGTACGCTGCACGACCCGGACGAGATCGCGGCCATGGGGCCACAGCGGGTGCGCGACGTGGTCTTCGAGGCGCTTCGCGGTCGACAGGGTGGGGCGCTGCGAGCGCTGGTGCATCATCAGGGGTACTATTCGCGCATCGTGCAGGTGCTGTCGTGGCTGCATGCCCATTATGCGGATGACGTGTCGGTCGAGGATCTGGCGCGCCAGGCCAGCATGAGTCCCACGACCTTCCATCAGCACTTTAAGCAGGTCACCCAGGCGTCGCCGCTGCAGTACCTGAAGCGACTGCGGCTGATCAAGGCCCAGCAGCTGCTGGTGCAGGAAGCCTGCAACGTCAATCAGGCCGCGGAGGCGGTGGGCTATCGCAGCGTGTCGCAGTTCAGCCGCGACTATAAGCGCTGTTTCGGCACCTCGCCGCTGCAGCATCGCAAGGAAGAGCGGGCACTGCAGACGTCGTGAGCCGGCAGGGTGGTGGGCCTCGATCGGCAACCTCCTTCATGGCCCCGCTCGAGGAAGCGGAACCGTCCCGGGAAGTAGGGCAGTAGATGGGTGCCGCAAAAGGACCGGGCATCGAGGCGAGGAGCGCCGCGTCGGTGGTGGCCGCGATCACACCCGCTGGATATCGATGACGTAACCGATGATCGGATAGCCGGCCTTGTTGGCGGCCTTCTCGGCTTCCATCTGAGCCTCGAGCTTGGAGATGCTGGTGGAGTGGTACTCGAAGGCGGTGTCCATCTCCAGCTGCTTGGTGCGTACGGCAAGCTTGACGATATGGCCGGTCTTCATCTCGCTGGCGGAGGCCCTGGGCGGCTGGGGCTTCTTGGCGGCGGGCCGGGTCGTCTTCTGCGGTTTGGCGGGCTGTGATTCGGCTTCGAGGAAGGCGTCGATCTCCTCGTGCATGGATCGTTCGAAATCCTTCAGGTCGTCGGTGCTCATCGGGTTCCTTCTCGTGGATTATCGAGTCTGTAGTGTACTACGAAATTCGGGGTGGCTTGCCAGCGACAGAAAAAGAGCGTGTTGTCTTTCATTTTTTGACCGAGAGTTTGGGCCAGGTTTCCAGCCAACGCTTATCGCACAAGCGTTTGTCGAGTGCATGTGGCTTCGGGTTGTTGGGGTTCAGCGTGACCGTGAGTTCGAATAACGCCTTGAGTCCAAAGGGGGAAATGAGCGAAATGTCTTGGCCATTTTTCAAGGTGGCACCAACTGCCGTTTCGACCTCAACCCATTGGCTCATGGCATCTGAAGTTGACGTGTAGGGGCTGTCACCGTTTCTCGTGTGCATTCGGGCCTGATTCTTCACTGACCAAGGAAAATGGAGAATACTGGAAAGGCGATGTTCAAGGTCCCGGTCTCGGCTTGCGGATATATCCGATGGGTCGAAGTAGACAAGGTCGATATCGTTCAGCGGTGTGATGGATGTGAATTGATGAAGCTTGTCCCAGACAAGATTGCGCACGAAGCCGGCGGCAAGGCACCAGTCTGGAAGTGAAAGGCGTGAGGCAGCGGCAAGCGCTTGCCGTCTTTCAGGGTCATTCTCTATCCACTTCCTGACCATGTCTGCGGCGCCTATCATGCCTGCACCATGCTTATCCATTCACTAGCCTTCGGTATTGTCGAGTGGTTGTTAACTCTGATGCGGGAGGCGTGCTTATTCCGGCCATTCCAGGTAAGCCCTCAAGGTGGGCTCGTATTTCTGGCTCAGTGATAGCACATTCGTCCTCGACGGATTGGTGGGTATCGCGAGAGAAACGCCGACAGTCGGTCGTATCAAGGAAAAGACGAATGATCATCAGCACCGAATCCTTTCGGCCAAGGGGCACGGTACAGCGTGTCCCGATGGAGAAGCGGAATGTCTGATCGACGATATCAGATGACTTTGAGCATAAGTGACCTGCGAGACGAGGTAAATGTCCTCTGCGATACGTTACGTGACCGTCAGGTAATGGAAGCATTCAAGCTGACGTATGGATCATTATCCTGATGGAGAGCTGTCATGAGCGAGTATACGGAGTATCTGCGCGATGTGTTCGTACGGCTGGGACCGATCGATCTGCGGCGCATGTTCGGCGGTCACGGGGTCTATCACGATGGGGTGATGTTTGCCCTGGTGGTCGATGAGACGCTGTACCTCAAGACGGATGCGGGGAACGTCGAGGACTTCGAACGCGAGGGGCTGCCGGCCTTCGAGTACCTGCGCCGTGGCAAGGTGGTGAGGCTTTCCTACCGTCAGGCGCCGGAAGCGCTGTTCGAGGATCCCGAGCTGGCGCAGGAATGGGCCTGCCGCTCGCTTCAGGCGGCACGGCGAGGTCGCGGCGCCTGAAGCGAGCGGCGGCCCGGGGAGGCTCACACTCTTCGAGAGACCTTGCCATGGCCCGGCGTTGGGCGTCAGCTCTGGGTGGCCAGGCGCTCGATATCGGCAACGATGTTGTCCAGCGGGTCGCTGTCGCGCATCAGCAGCTGGGCATCGCCCTGCGGGTCGAAGGCGAAGACCGCGCTGGAATGGGTGACGTCGTAGCGGCCGTCGGCGTCCGGCTCGTCGTAGGAATAGGTGATGCGATAGCGGTTGGTCAGCGCATCGATCTGCTCGGTCTCGCCGGTGAGGCCGACGAACTGGGGCCCGAAGGCATCGGCATAGCGGCCCATGACCTCGGGGGTGTCGCGGGCCGGGTCCACCGAGACGAACAGCACCTGAACGTCGTCACGGAGGGATTCGTCGAGCTGGTGGGTAGCCGCCGAGAGTCGTGCCAGGGTGGTCGGGCAGACGTCCGGGCAGTGGGTGTAGCCGAAGTACAGCAGCGTGGTCTTGCCGAGATAGTCGTCGGCCTGCACCGTCTCGCCGTCCTCGTCGACCAGGGTGAAGTCGAGGGCCGGCATGATCTCGGAGACGTCGGTGGTGCGCCAGTTCTGGTCGCTGCAGCCGGCCAGCGTCAGCGCTGCCAGCATCGGCAGAGTCCAGCGAGCAAGCGTCCGGCGGGTCGGGATGGCGGTCATGGTCACTCTCATGGCGGACAGTATCTCGACTACAGGGCGGCGGGAGACACCACGTCGAAGGTCACCGGCAGGGGCGGCGCGTCGGCGAACTCCAGCGTGACCTCGAGTGCGTCGCCTACGGCCAGCGGTTGGCTACGCTGCATCAGCATCAGGTGATAGCCCTTGGGCGCGAACTCGAGGGTGTCGCCGGGCGCGACCTCGAGTTCGGAGACGCCGTGCATGCTCGACATGCCGTCTTCCTGCACCGTCCGGTGCAGCATGACGCGCTCGAAGGCGTCGCTGTCGGCGCCGGTCAGGGTGACGCGTTCGTCGCCAGCGTTATGCAGCCGGAAATAGCCGGCGGCGGGCAGGTCGCCCGGCATCAGCCGCAGGCGGGCGTCGCTGACGTCCAGCTCGGCTGCCTGCACGGTGGCGGTCGTCATCAGGGCCGTCAGCAGGCCCAGTGCCATTCGACGGGACTGGCGAGCGGTGCGTCTTGCGCTTGGCATGGTGTCGTGTCTCCGTTCGGGACGCGGCCGAGGAATCAGCACACGGCCGACAGGCTGCAATGCGACTGATAGCGGCGCGAGGTGATGTCCAGGGTGAGGCGGTCGGCGTTGGTATCGTAGAAGAAGGAGGCGTAGCCGTGCTCCGTGTCCTCGGTGCGATACAGTCCGCAGATGCCGTAGCCGTACTGGACTTCCTGCAGGTTCTTGAGTTCGATCTCGCCGCTGGTGCCGAGCTCGTCGGCCAGGGCCTGCTGGATCTTGCGATCGAGGCCGCTGTCGGAGAGCGCCTGGCCGCCGAAGATGAAGCCGGCGAGAGCCAGGATCAGAACCACCGGGATGGCCAGCAGGAAGATGAAAGGGCGCTTGTGAGTCATGCCGGCGATTCTATGTCGCTGGCCGGAGACGGGCAAGCGAGCGCCGCTCGGTGTCCCGCGGCATTTGGCCGCGGGGCTGGGCTCTCAGCGTGGCGGTGTGGGATCAGTCTTGGAGACGGTCGCCGCGCCCGTCGCCATCGGGCTTCGACGCGTCGGGACAGGCGTCGTCGGGAGCGTCGCCGGGATAGGTGAGCGGGCTGAAGGTGTCGTCGAAGACCGCATCGAGGTCGAAGGAGGAGTGCCGGCCGAGGGCATCGAAGTTTGCGTCGAGCCAGCGCTCGGCCCAGGCGCGTCCCTGGTCGTGCAGCCGCGAGATGAATTCCCACTCGGCGTTCATCTTGCTTGAGGCACTGAGCTCCTGGACGTCCTGCTCGGCATGGATCAGGTGCAGGCGCATCGCGCGCACACGCTCGAGCTCCAGGCCCTCGACCTCGATCAGCCGCTGTAACAGCTGGATGCTGCGCAGCTCCTTGATCAGGCTCGAGTTGAAGGTGATCTCGTTGACCCGGTTGATGATCTCCCGGGCGCTGCCGGGCAGCTGGCGGCGCATCAGCGGATTGACCTGCACCACCACCAGGTCGCTGCAGCCGCGGTTGTCGACCAGCGGGTAGAGCGCCGGATTGCCGCTGTAGCCGCCGTCCCAGTAGGCCTCGCCGTCGATCTCCACGGCCGGGAACAGGGTGGGCAGGCAGGCCGAGGCCATCAGGGTGTCCAGCGACAGGTGGGGTTGGCGGAAGATCGTCGCGCGGCCGGTGCGCACGTTGGTGGCATTGACGAACACCTTGACCTGCCCGCAGGCGTTGACGCGTTCGAAGTCCACCTGCTCCTTGACCAGGTCGCGCAGCGGGTTGATGCCCAGCGGGTTGAGGCGTGCCGGGTCGACCAGTCGGGTCAGCCCCTCCATGAACAGGTAGCCCGGTGAGTGATCGAGGCTGTCGTTGCCTACCAGCCGGTCCCAGAAGGTGCGGCGTAGCGGTGAGAAGCGCGACAGCCGGCTCACCGCCTGCCAGAAATCGCGCAGTGCCTCGCGGGCACCGTCGCGGCCGTTGCGGTGCAGGCCGTCGGCGAGTATCACGGCGTTCATGGCCCCCGCGCTGGTGCCGCTGATGGCATCGATTTCCAGCCGGTCGTCTTCCAGCAGGCGGTCGAGCACGCCCCAGGTCAAGGCGCCGTGGGAGCCGCCGCCCTGCAGCGCCAGGTCGATGCGCTTGCGCGCTGCCGTCGGGGTGCCGTTCGTCATGTGGCTCGTCTCCGTTCTCGGTCGCCATGCTGCGCTGCAGTGTAGTCCCCCATGGCGTTGATTGCCGTCGACGCAAGCGACAGGGCCGTGCTCGATAATGACGCGAGCCCATCGGCCTTGGGCGCGATGGGCTCGAACGGAGGGGCCGGCGCCGCTCCCCGCAGGGGGCCCGGCGCCGGAAAGGCGGAAGGGTCAGGTGTTGGCGGTGCTGGCCTGACGGGCCGCTGCGTGGCGACTGCGTACCACGCGATAGCCCACGGCACCGGCGATCACCAGCATGCCGCCGCAGCCGATGGCCAGGGCGTAGGCGCCGGTGACCGCGGACTCGGCGATGCCGAAGCGGCCGGCCAGCTCGGCCAGGGTGTCGGCGTACTGACGCCACAGGAAGGCGCCGACGCCGACGCCCGCCAGCATGGTGAACACGGCGACGCCGCGGGAGCCGGCGGCCCAGCCGGCGGGCTCGTGCTCGTCGTCGCGATGCAGGAAGGCCCGATAGTCGCTCTCGGCCTGGCTGACCCGGGTCATCGACGAGGCCACGGCGATTGCCACCAGCGCCATCAGGGTGCTGAGCAGCACCGGGTGCAGGTAGGTCGGCAGCGCGATCCATTCGGCCTGCACCATCAGCGACAGGATGAGGTTGCCGATGAAGCCGACCGTCAGGCCCCAGCCGGCGCCGGCAGCGGTGATGCGACGGCTCCAGATGCTCATCAGCGCCACCGGGCCCCAGGACGAGGCGAACAGGGTCGCGGCGAACCACACCACGGCCATCACCGCCGGCGGCTGGAACAGCGCCAGGATCAAGGCGATCAGGCCGGCACCCAGCACCGCGAACCGGCTGGTACGCATGGCCGCGGCCTCGCTGCTGTTGGCCGGCATGATGTCGTTGGAGATGCTGAAGCCGATGATCGACAGGAAGGTGGAGCAGGACGACAGGCCGGCGGCGAAGACGCCGGTGAGGATCACCACGCCGAGCCAGGTCGGCAGCACGTTGAGGGCGGCCCAGACCATGGCGCGTTCGCCGTTCAGGGTCGGGTCGTAGAGGTTGATGGCCGCGCCGGTCATCATCATCAGGGCATAGAAGACTGCCAGCGATACCGCGGTGAGCATGGCCGAGCGCATGACCACGTGTTCGTTGCGCGCCATCAGGTAACGGCTGGACTGCCAGGGGCTCGCCGCCAGTACGGCGGCCCACACCAGGCCCAGGGTCAGGCCCCAGGTCAGCGCTTCGCCCGGCGTGGCGAAGGTCGCGTCGTCGCCCTGCAGTACGCCATGCCAGAGCGCGATGCCGGGCTTGTCGCTCTGGGTCAGCAGGCCCTCGACCACGCCGTGCCAGCCGCCCAGGTCCTGGATGATGTAGAGCGAGCCGCCGAGGGCGGCCACCGAGAAGATCACGAACATGATGGTGTCGGTCAGCATCACGCCCGGCGAGCCGGAGTAGAGGATGAAGCCGGTGTAGGTCAGCCACACCAGCACCAGGCCGACCCAGTAGGGCAGGCCGGTGAGTTCCTGGAACATGATGCCGGCGCCCTGCATCACACCCAGCAGGTAGGCGCCCAGGCCGAGCACCGTGGTCAGGCCGGCGATCCGCTGCACGCGCTTGGAGGCGAAGCGCTTGCCGAAGAACTCCGGCACGGTCAGGGCACCGCTGCGGCGCAGATAGCGGCCGAAGGCCAGCGCGCCCAGCAGGCAGCCGGAGGTGCTGATGGCGGCGAAGATGAGCATCACGAAGGGATAGCCCTGATAGGCGAAGCCGGTTTCGCCGAGAAAGGCGCTGGTGCTCAGGTAGCTGGCGACCAGGGTGCCGAGGATGAGGAAGGTCGGGGCGTTGCGTCCGGCGACCAGATAGTCGTCGAGGTGCTTGACCCGTCGTCCGGCCAGATGGCCGATGACGAAGTAGCCGATCAGGCTCAGCAGGATGGCGCTGGTATAAACCATGGTGGGAACCGTGTGTTGTCGAATTGTGCTGCCTCATGATGCGGTTACGCCCGGGGCAGGGCGTTCTCGCAGCGTCATGATACAAGGCCAATACGACATGGGCCCCGCCACAGGGCCGGCTAGCGGTTGGCGCACCCCATCAGCAGCGCGCCCTCGACGGGCACGAAGCGGTCGGCGGCGCGGATCAGGGCGTCGGCGGTATAGGCGGGCACGCCGAACACTTCTACCTCGACCCCGAACCGTTCGCGCAGCCTGTCGACCAGCGGCGCGAAGTCGCCGTCGCCGGAGATCAGCACCACCACGTCGGCATCAACCGCATGGTCGATGGCGTCCAGGGTGATGCCCACGTCCCAGTCGCCCTTGGCCGAGCCGTCGGCGCGTCGGATGAAGGGCTTGAGCTTCACCTCGAAGCCGATGGCGCGAAGGATGTTCTGGAACTGGCGCTGTTTTTCGTCGCCGCGGTCGATGGCGTAGGCGATGGCGCGGCTAACCCGCCGGCCCTCGGTGGCGCGGGCCCAGAGGGCGTTGTAGTCGACGTTGCGCCCGTGGGCCTGGCGGCTGGTGTAGTAGAGGTTCTGGACGTCGAGCAGGATCAGTGCCGTGGGCATGCGGGGTCTCGGTGGGCGAGGTGGGAAGAGCCGGCGCGCCGCAGAACGGCGCGCCGGCTTTCAGTCCGCGGCGTCTGGCCGCGAGCCGAGGATATGGTACACGCTGCCGTCGCGCACCATGGGATCATCGGGATTGACGACGATATCGGAGTGCGCCAGCACGAAGGCCTTGCCGGTGATGGTGTTCTCCACCACCGTCTGGCCGCCCTCCTGGCGGGTGCCGGTGAACTGGCCGATGAAGCCCGTCTCGCGCAGCGACACGGTCTCGAGCCGGTCGCCCGGCCGGATGCGGCCCTCGTGATGCATCAGCGCCAGACGCGCCGAGGTGCCGGTGCCGGTGGTGCTGCGACAGATCACGCCGGGATGCACGTAGGTGGTGGAGCGCGAGCGGTAGAAGCCGTCGGCCACTTCCGTCACCGGGCCCATGAAGTGCAGGAAGGGCAGCGGGCCCACGTCGCCCAGGGTGTAGTGGGTGAAGCCGCGCTCGGCCTGCAGCGCCTCGACGATCTTGTAGGCGCAGTCGGACAGCGCGCGTTCCTCCTCGCGGACCAGCGAGAAGCCGAGCTCGGTGGCATCCACCAGGGCGTAGAAGCCGCCGCTGTAGGCCACGCTGTAGGCGACCTCGCCGATGCCCGGGACGTGAATCGTCTCGCGGTAGGTGTCGATGTAGCTCGGCAGTCCCTCGCAGGTGATGGCCTCGACCACGTCGTTCTCGACCAGCGCCTCGATCTGCACGCGCCCGGCGGGCGATTCCAGCAGGAAGTGCTGGCGCCCCTCGCGCTTGGGCACCAGCCCGGCCTCGAGCACCGCGGTGGCGGTGCAGATGGTGTTGGAGCCGGAATAGATCGGGTAGCCCATCACCTCCATGATGATGTAGCCGGCGGCGGCCTCCGGGTCGCTGGGCGGCACGATCAGATCGACCGACATCTCGGGGATGCCGTAGGGTTCGTCGAGCAGCAGCGTGCGCAGGCCGTCGGCGCTGTCGCGCAGATAGTGCATCTGGTCGCGCACCGTGGCGCCCGGCAGCGGCGTGACGCCGCCGAGCACGATGCGGCTGACGTCGCCGCCGGCGTGGATGTCCATCAGCCGCAGTGTCAGTTCGGGCTTGCTCATTGCTTTCCCTCGAGGGCGAAGGGCGCGCCGTGCTCGTCCCATTCTGCGTCGGGGACGATCACGATCTTGCCGAGATAGTGGCTGCCGCGATGGACGAAGTAGCGCTCCGCCGCATGCAGTTCGGAGAGCCTGAAGGCCGCGTGCAGCACCGGCCTGAGCTGGCCGCCACGAATCCATTCCATCAGCTGCTCGGCTTCCTCCCGGGTGCCGTGGGAGACGCCGAAGATCTGCACCTGGTAAAGATAGATGCGGGTCCACATGATCTCGCTGACGTTGCCGCCGCTGGCGCCGGCGATGGACAGCCGCGGGTAGGTCGAGCGGGCCGACATGTCGAAGATCATGGCGTCGATGAAGCGGTCGGTCATCTCGCCGCCCACCAGGTCCATCACCGCATCGAGCGGCGCGCCGCCGGTCATCGCCTTCACCTGCGCCTCGAAGTCGCTCATGTCGGAGCGGTCGAGCACCGCTTCGGCGCCGAGTTCGACCAGGGCGTTGGCCTTGTCCGGCTGGCTCAGGGCGTAGGGAATGGCGCCGACGACGCGGCACAGCTGGATCAGGGCGGTGCCCACGCCGCCGCTGGCGCCGGTGACGAGCACGCGCTCGCCCGACGTCACGCCGGCCGCCGTCATCATGTGATAGGCGGTCTGATAGGAGCACATGCCCATGGCCGCCAGCTCGGCGTCGGCAAGCTCGGCGTTGGGCACATGATGGAACTGGTCCGAGGGTACGGCGACGTACTCGGCGAAGCCGCCGTCGGCGCCGTGGCCGTAGTAGTCCGGCGTCAGGTTGATGTCACGGCGGGCGTCGGCGTAGAGGTTGAAGTCGAGCAGGCCACGCTCGCCCAGCCGCGAGGCCTCGACGCCGTCGCCAGTGGCGACCACCCGTCCCACGACGTCGGCGCCCTGGATGCGCGGGAAGGTCAGGGTCGGGGAGCCGCCCATGGCGAACGAGGTCACGTCGCCCTGGTCCTTGGTCGGGTAGAGACCCTCGCGGGCCTTGCGGTCGGTGTTGTTCTTGGCCGTGGCGGTGACCTTGACCAGCACCTCGCCGGGGCCGGGGCGTGGCGTGGGCACGGTCTCGTCATAGACCAGCTGGTCCACGTCGCCGTGGCCGACCAGTCGCATGGCGGCCATGGTGGCGGGGACGGTGTCGGGCAGGGGCGCTGCGCCCATCGGCTCGCTCCTCGTGTCGGGTGAGTGTCCCGTGACGATAGCAAAGTCGCCAGGCCGCTCCATCCACGGTTTTTTTCGATTTCGGGCGACGCGATGGGGGATTTTTTGGTTGTGTTCGGCGCTCGCCTTCACCCCTCTCCGTGCCGATGGCTGAACAGGCGATAGCCCAATGCCAGCAGGAAGCAGAGCGTGGCGGGGATTGCCAGTGCCAGGAAATGCAGGGAGGCGAACAGCCAGGCGCCGGTGCCGCCGCCGGCCACGAAGCCGACCACGAGAATGGTCAACAGCTGGGCGCGCCGCCGGTCGAAGGGCTTGCCGCGCAGGGCGTTGCCGAGGATCAGCCCGATATCGGTGATGGTGCCGGTGAGATGGGTAGTGCGGACCACCGAGCCGCTGTAGGTGGTGGCCATGGCGTTCTGCAGCCCGCAGGCCATGGAGGCCAGGTAGTGGCCCAGGCGGGCGCCGTCGTCGAGGAAGTGGATGGCGGCCAGCAGCAGCACCCCCTCGAGAATCAGCAGCGTCTCGTAGTGGCGCCCGAGCCTGAGTGAACTGTCGGGCAGCACCAAGCCCGACAGTGCCGCGCCGATCAGGAAGCTGCCCAGGATACCGGCCAGGTGCAGGGCCGATGTGATCTCGCCATTGGCGAGCCCCGTGCCCATCAGGGTAGCCGTACCCGAGAGATGAGAGATGGCCTTGTGCTCGAAGCCCAGCAGCCCGACCGCATTGACGCAGCCGGCGATGAAGGCCAGCACGAAGGCGCCGTATTCGACCCAGCGAGGCAGCCTGGAGATCACGATGCGTCCTTGTGAGGGTGGATAAAGGTGTTGTCGTTATTTCATCATGCCCGTCGGTTCAGGGCAGCATCAGCCCCGACGCGTCCAGCCGGTCGCGCAGCTGCGCCAGGCCGCCTTCGTATTCCCAGTACATCACGCGCCCGTGCGATCCCGTCACCAGCAGGTACTGCTCGCTGATCGACTGAATGCGCTCGATGGCCACCAGCTTGGTGGTGAAGTCGTCCTGGCCTTGCTCTCGGATTTCGCGGTTGTCCTCATCGAATCCGTGGACGATGTGCGCCGTCCTGACGCTCACTTCCAGATATTTCATGGCGACTTTTTCGCCTCCTTGCAGTGTGCAAATTTCGGGGATAAACGGCTCGAATCTGGCCTGGAATGGCGCGAAATGAATGGGCAAAAGGCGCGCAACGATGCGGCTTGATAACGATAACACATTAAATATGTTGCCTTCTTGAGACAGGGTGTGTCGTCGCGGCGCCACATGGGTAAGGCCTCGGGGCTTCGCTAGAATGGCTGCCATTCATCAGGCCCAGGAGGCATCATGTCATTTCGCCCGTTGACCCTTGCGACCCTGTTGCTTGCTGCCCTGTTTCTGGCCGGCTGCAGCTACACGCCCGCCCGTATCGATCCCGAACCGCTGCTCGAGATCGGTGGGCACCACGATCGCGACTATCACCGCCATGGTGGTGGCTTCTGCCCACCGGGCCAGGCGAAGAAAGGACGCTGCTGAGATGACCGTCTCACGTCGCCACGGCGTCATGGGAGGCCTGGCAGTGGCGGTCGTTCTGCTGATGACGGGGTGCAGCTACACGCCGGCGCGCATCGACACCGGCCCTCTGGTGGAGATCGGTGGCTATCACGATGGCCATCGTCATCACGAGCGGCGCGAGTATCGCCACTATCGTCGTCATGACGATCACTACCGTGAGCGTCGCCACCACAGGCACCATCGTGACTACGGCGATCATCGTCGTCGCGGTGGCTTCTGCCCGCCCGGGCTGGCCATGCAGGGGCGCTGCTGAGCGGCGCCGCCTGCCTACTCGCCTTCGTTTCCTTCCACGAGTGCCGCTTCCAGCGTCGCCAGCCGGCCCGGCACCAGGGCATCCTCCACGGCGGTGATCCGCAGCAGGTGGCCGAGTGCCGGATGAGCCGCGCGGGCGGTCAGCTTGCCCTCGTCCAGCAACCTGGCGTGCACGCGTGCGGCCAGCTCGGGGCTGGGCAGGCGAAGGGCGATGAAGTTGGTGGCGCTCGGCAGCACGTCGGCACCCAGGGCACGGAAATGTGCCGTCAGCCGCTCGCGCCGCGCGATGACGTCGCGCAGATGACGGTCTATCTCGGCAGGGTGATCCAGCACCACCTCGGCGGCCGCCAGGCTGAGCGACGACACCGCATAGTGGATGCGCACCTTCTGCATCATCGCGCGGGTCTCGGGCTCGACGATCGCGTAGCCGACGCGCAATCCGGCCAGCCCCATGGCCTTCGACAGCGTGCGGCAGCGAATCACGCCGGGCAGGGCGCGGGTGAATCCGGGCGCGTCGGCATCGTCGCGGAAGTCATGATAGGCCTCGTCCAGCAGCAGCCAGCAGTCCTCGGGAAGCGCCTCGCGTAGCCGGGCGACGTCGTCGACCTCATGGCGGTGGCCGGTGGGGTTATCCGGATTGGCCAGGTACACCAGGCGGGCGTTTTCCCGTTGGGCGGCCTCGGCCAGGGCGTCGAGGTTCGGCGCCAGGCCTTCCTCATTCTCTCGATAGTCGACTTCCACCAGGCGGCAGCCCTGGCCACGGGCGAAGTAGCCGAAGGTCGGGTAGGTGCCGGCGGAGGCGATCACGGTGGTGCCGGTCGGTGCCACGGTGCGAAGGGCCAGGGCCAACAGGCTGTCGCAGCCGGCATCCACCAGCAGGCTGTCGACGTCGAAACCGTGGCGACGCGCCAGGCGCTCACGCAGGGCCATGGCTTCGGCGTCGCCGTAGCAGGTGACGTGCTTGGCCATGGCCTCGCCGAAGTGCTCACGCAGCGCGGCATGGGGCATGTCGAGCCCCTCGTTGGAGCCCAGCCGGTGCGGAATGGCGTGGCCCAGACGCCGCTGCAGCGCCGCGAGGCCGGGAAAGGGGTTGTCGGGACCGGGCGAATAGAGGTGGTCGGCGAAGCGGGGCATGGGGCCTCTCTCGATGCACGGTGGATGTGGGCCCTGTCCTGGGAGGCGGGCTCGCTCATCGTATGAGGTTACCGGCCCTTTGGGTCGCCCTGCCAGTAGGGCGTGGCCAGACCGAGGCGCGTGCTCTTCAGTGTTTCCTGGCCACCAGCCAGTGGGTCACGCCCAGCGCCAGTACCACGGCCGCGATGGACAGCACGTATTCGGCGGAGACGGTCGAGATGTCCAGCACGATGACCTTACGGGCGATGGCCATCAGCGCCGTGGCGACGACCAGTTGGATGGGGAGAACGTTGGTACCCAGGTAGAGGCGGATGTTGATGAAGATCTCGATGGCGATCAGGACCACCATGAAGGCGCCGAACAGCCGGAAGATGTCGCCGACCTCGAGCAGCAGGAAGGGAGGTGAGGCGAGCTCCTGGTAAAGCACGTAGACGACATCGAAGATGCCCCACAGGATCACGAACACCATCAGCACGGCCAGTGCCTTCACACCGACGCGAATGATGCGGTGAAGCCAGCCGATCAGCGGATCCTCGTGTTCCTCGGGGAGCTCGTCGTGGAGCAGCCGAGGTGGATCGTCGCGGGGTACCCGTGGCTCGTCACGTTCGTCGCTCATCATGACCTCCTGGTCGCCAGACCTTCACTGTGCCACCGGAATATCCTTTCCACCAAGAAAAACGCCACGACGCGAGCGTCGTGGCGATCTTGCATTCCTCCCTGGGCATCGTCCCGATGCCGAGATCGGCGTCCCTTGGGGGCGTCCTGCCCCGTGCGTCCCTGGCGAAGCGAGTGGCAGTGTCCGTTGCCGATTCCTGTCTTGAGCCGTTGTAGTCTCGGTCAGGCGCATGACGGTGGAGTGAATCGACGATGACGATTCGATGTCGGTCGTGCTTTGGCTTCCGTATCTCTCTTCGGGTGTCAGCCTTCCGCGTCAGGCTCCAGCGAACTCAACAGCCCGCGCAACAGCGAGAGCTCCTTGCGCGAGGGCTGGGCACGAGCGAACAGCGCCTGCAGCTGTTCTTCGGTGCGGGCATGGGGCTGAGTGATAAAACCGCTGGCCTGCATCAGGCGAGACAAATGGTCGTGGAAGTGGCCCAGCTGTTCCCGGGTCGGCTGGCGATCCTGGGCCGGCCGAGCGGCCTGGAAGCCGCTGTCCGGTCGCTGTCGCCAGGCGCGGAAAGTCTCGTAGGCGAGTACCTGAACGGCCTGGGAGAGGTTGAGCACGCCGTAGTCCGGGTTGGCGGGAATGCTGACCTGGTGACTGCAGCAGCGGATCTCGTCGTTGGTCAGCCCGAAGCGCTCGCGGCCGAACACCAGAGCGACGGGATCGCTCGCGGCATGCGCCACCAGCGACTCGGCCATCTCGGCGGGCTCGTCGAAGTGGGGCAGGGGCATGCTGCGCAGTCGGGCGCTGGCGCCGATCACCTGGACGCAGTCGCTCACGGCCTCTTCCAGCGAGCCGACCACTCGGGCTGCGTCGACGAGGTCCTCGGCGCCGGCGGCCAGTCGGCTGGCCTCGGGGTGAGGGAAGTCGCGCGGGTTGACCAGCACCAGGTCGGTGAGCCCCATGGTCTTCATGGCCCGCGCCGAGGCGCCTATATTGCCGGGGTGGTAGGTCTGGACGAGGACGATGCGGATATGGGAGAGCATGGACAGTAGGGCAGCCAGAAGATGGGAGACTTGGAGCGAGTATCTTACCGCGCCAGGCCGCCAGGCCGCCAAGCCGCCAGTCCCCTTAACGAGAAGACCCCCGCCGGTTGCCCGGCGGGGGTCTGTCTCAGGCGTGGCCTGGAAGAAGGGACCGGCTTACATCATGCCGCCCATGCCTCCCATGCCGCCCATGCCGCCCATGTCGCCGCCACCGGCAGCGTCCTGCTCGTCCGGGTCGTCGGCGATCATGCACTCGGTGGTGATCATCAGGCCGGCGACGGAACCTGCGGACTGCAGGGCGCTACGGGTCACCTTGGCCGGGTCCAGCACGCCCATGTCGAACAGGTCGCCGAACTCGCCGGTCTGGGCGTTGTAGCCGAAGTTGCCTTCACCGTCCTTGACGCGGTTCAGGATGACGGAAGCCTCCTGGCCGGCGTTGGTGACGATCTGGCGCAGCGGAGCTTCCATGGCGCGCACGGCGATGGCGATGCCGTGGGTCTGGTCCTCGTTCTCGCCCTTGAGGCCGGCGACCTTGGTCAGCACGCGGATCAGGGCGGTACCACCGCCAGGCACCACGCCTTCCTCGACAGCGGCGCGAGTGGAGTGCAGGGCGTCCTCGACGCGAGCCTTCTTCTCCTTCATCTCCACTTCGGTCGCGGCACCGACGCGGATCACGGCGACACCGCCGGCCAGCTTGGCGACGCGCTCCTGGAGCTTCTCGCGATCGTAGTCGGAGGACGTCTCTTCGATCTGGGCGCGGATCTGGTTGACGCGAGCCTCGATGTCAGCGTCCTGGCCGGCACCATCGATGATGGTGGTGTTTTCCTTGGACATGGTCACGCGCTTGGCGGTGCCCAGGTGGTCCAGGTTGGCCTGCTCGAGGTCCAGACCCACTTCCTCGGAGATCACGGTACCGCCGGTCAGGATGGCGATGTCCTGCAGCATGGCCTTGCGACGGTCGCCGAAGCCCGGCGCCTTGGCGGCCGCGACCTTGACGATGCCGCGCATGGTGTTGACCACCAGAGTGGCCAGGGCTTCGCCTTCGATGTCCTCGGCGATGATCACCAGCGGCTTGCCGGCCTTGGCGACGGCCTCGAGGGTCGGCAGCAGCTCGCGGATGTTGGAGATCTTCTTGTCCACCAGCAGGATGAACGGATCTTCCAGTTCCACGGCCATGGTGTCCTGGTTGGTCACGAAGTACGGCGACAGGTAGCCGCGATCGAACTGCATGCCTTCCACGACGTCCAGCTCGTCTTCGAAGCCACGGCCTTCGTCGACGGTGATGACGCCTTCCTTGCCGACCTTCTCCATGGCCTCGGCGATGATGCGGCCGATGTTGGTGTCGCCGTTGGCGGAGATGGTGCCGACCTGGGCGATGGCGTTGGAGTCGGTGCACGGCACGGCCAGCTCGCCGACTTCCTTGACCGCGGCCTGGATGGCCTGGTCGATGCCACGCTTCAGGTCCATCGGGTTCATGCCAGCGATGACGCCCTTCAGGCCTTCGTTGACGATGGACTGGGCCAGCACGGTGGCGGTGGTGGTGCCGTCACCGGCGACGTCGGAGGTCTTGGAAGCGACTTCCTTGACCATCTGCGCGCCCATGTTCTCGAACTTGTCCTTGAGCTCGATTTCCTTGGCCACGGAAACGCCGTCCTTGGTCACGGTCGGTGCGCCGAAGGACTTTTCCAGGACCACGTTGCGGCCCTTCGGGCCCAGGGTGGCCTTGACGGCGTTGGCCAGGGTGTCGACACCCTTGGCCATGCGAGTGCGGGCATCGCTGGAGAACTTGACTTGTTTCGCTGCCATTTTCGTAGGTTTCCTGTGAGTTCGTGAACGTCGGTTTCGAGCGGGTGGCGGTCTAGGCTCAGCCTTCGACGACGGCCAGGATGTCGGACTCGCTCATGATCAGCACTTCTTCACCGTCGATCTTCTGCTTCTCGACGCCGAAGCCATCCTTGAAGATCACGGTGTCGCCGACCTTGACGTCGAGCGGGCGAACGTCGCCGCTGTCCAGGATCCGGCCGTTACCGACGGCGAGGACTTCGCCACGCGTCGGCTTTTCCTGGGCGCTGCCCGGGAGCACGATGCCGCCAGCGGTTTTCTGTTCTTCTTCGACGCGACGGATGACGACGCGATCGTGCAAGGGACGGATGTTCATTGCTCACGTTCTCCTGATGGTTTGCTGTGCCGGAACGTCGCTGCCCCGGCGTTTTCATCATCAACCCGCAGGTCTCGCTGCGGGGTGAAGGCGCCTGCCTTCCGTGGGGATGATTCCGGCGGGCCGGAATCGAAACTCGTTGCTGTCGGATAGGTGGGGCTGGCCAGTGGGCTTTCAAGCCCCCGTCCGAAAATTTTTTGCCGTTCAGCCGCGCCGCTCGTCGTGGGCGATGAAGTCGCCTTCCAGCGGCTCGCCGTCAGCATCACGAGAGGAGGTGCGCTGGCCTGGCTCGTGCGATTCGCCGGCCTGCTGCCAGTCGGCGTCGCTCCCCTGGCGGGCCTGATAGGCACCGGCCTGCATGTGGACGCCCTGGAAGCGCATGCCTGCCCGGCCCAGCAGTCGGCCGAGCAGGCGACGCGCGTCCGGAATCAGGCACATGAAACCCAGGGCATCGGACAGGAAGCCCGGGGCCATCAGCAGGGCGCCACCGAAGATCAGGGCGGCGCCGGTCAGCAGCTCGCCGGAGGGCAGCTCGCCACGGTTCATGCGCTCCTGGGCGCGGGCGAAGGTGGCGACGCCTTCCCGACGGATCAGGTGCAGGCCCAGGAAGCCGGTGCCCAGCACCAGGGCCAGGGTGGTCAGCAGCCCGATGTGGCTGCCGACCGTGAACAGCAGGACGAAGTCGAGCAGGGCGAAGACGGTAAAGAAAGCGAGAAAGGGCATGATGACTCCGCGTTGACGAATGCCGGTTTAATGGGGGCGTCGTGGTGGGAAATCAAGCCTCGTTCGAAGGGCGGAGTGTTGCATCGCAACATTCAGGATAGGCTAAGCACGACGGATGTCGGTGCCGGCCTTTCTGCGCTCCGGCAGCGACGCACGATCATCAGCGTGGGGAGATTCGACATGACACTGCAGGATCGCATCATCGCCATCACCGGTGGCGCCCGAGGCCTGGGGCTGGCGATGGCCGAGCGCCTCGGCCGGGAGGGCGCGACCGTGGCGCTGCTCGACCGAGACGGCGACAGCCTGGATGCCGCCGTGAGTCGGCTGGCGGAGGCCAATATCATGGCGCGGGGCTTTGTCGTCGACGTGGCCGACGAGGCCTCCGTGGCGGAGGCCTTCACGGCCGTCGGCGAATCTCTGGGGCCTCTCGATGGGCTGGTCAACAACGCCGGCATCGTGCGCGACGGCCTGCTGGTCAAGGCACGTGACGGCGAGGTGTCGACGCGTCTGTCGCTGTCCGACTGGCAGCGGGTGATCGACGTCAACCTGACCGGCGTCTTCCTGTGCGGGCGTGAGGCGGCCACCCGCATGATCGAGGCCGGTCGCCAGGGCGTGATCGTCAATATCTCCAGCGTGGTGCGCGGTGGCAATGTCGGCCAGAGCAACTACGCGGCGGCCAAGGCCGGGGTGGCCTCGCTGACGGTGACCTGGGCTCAGGAGCTGTCCCGGTACGGCATTCGGGTGGGGGCGGTGGCGCCGGGCTTCATCGAGACCGAAATGACGGCCGAGCTGCGCGAGGACATCCGCGATCGTATCGCGTCGCAGATCCCGTTGCGCCACATGGGCCAGCCCGGTGATATCGCCGAGAGCGTGGCCTTCATCTTCGCCAACGACTATTTCACCGGGCGGGTGCTGGAGTGTGACGGCGGGCTCAGGATCTAGGTTCTGTACGAAAACTGTCTGCGCTCGCCCTTACGGCGTTAAAAATCGGCTAAAAGTCCTCATTTACACCACGTAAACTCCGTCTTTTCACCGATTTTTGCCTTTTCTGGCCATCGCTCGCCGACTTTTCGCACGAAACCTAGGCGCGGTCGGCAAGGTGCCATCCTGCATCGGGGCGCCGGTGCCGCCTGGGTCCGCCGTCGATGCGGTCAGAAGGTGACTTGATCGGAGAGGCCCTGTACGGTCATCTCACCGATACCGCTGACCCGGGAAAGGTCGTCGGCGCTCTCGAAGGGGCCGTTGGCCTCGCGGTATTCGACGATGGCGGCGGCCCGAGTCTCGCCGATGCCCGGCAGCTCGGCGAGCAGGGTGACATCGGCGGTGTTGACGTCGATCGGCGCCATGTCCTGTGCGATGGCCGGTGATACCAGGCCGAGCATCAGCGTCAGGCCCAGGGCGGCGATACCGGTGGTGTAGCGTGTTTTCATGGCAGGGACCTCTCTCGATGGGGGGCGGGCGAACGGGTGAGCCCGGGTGCCGTGGCGGCACCTGTCTCAAGCTAGTGGCATCGGAGGCACTCGGGTGCGAGCCATCGCCTCGGTGTTTTGTCGTCGATGGACGACGCCTGCGAGTCGTGATCTCCCCATGCGATTGGGGCGTTGGCTGATATACTGCGCAGGTTCAATCAGCTACCAGGAGCCCTGCCCGTGCCCACTGCGTCTCCCCTGATCATCGCCCTCGATTACGCCTCTCTGGACGCCGCCCTGTGCATGGCCGACCGGCTCGATCCGGCCCGTTGCCGGGTCAAGGTGGGCAAGGAGCTGTTCACGCGAAGCGGCCCCGACGTGCTCGAGGCCCTGCATGGGCGCGGCTTCGAGGTGTTCCTGGACCTCAAGTTTCACGACATCCCCAATACCGTGGCCGGTGCCGTGCAGGCCGCCGCCGAACAGGGCGTGTGGATGGTCAACGTGCACGCCGGTGGCGGCGGGCGGATGATGGAGGCGGCCAAGCAGCGTCTGGTCCAGCATGACCTGTCCACTCACCTGATCGCGGTGACGGTGCTGACCAGCATGGCGGCCGAGGACCTGGCGGAGGTGGGGGTGACGGCCACGCCCGCGGAGCAGGTCGAGCGGTTGGCGACCCTGGCGCGCGATAGCGGCATGGACGGGGTGGTGTGTTCGGCCCAGGAAGCCGGGCGGCTGCGCACCCTGTGCGGCGACGACTTCCTCAAGGTGACGCCGGGCATTCGTCCGGCCACGGCGGACGCCGGCGATCAGCGGCGCGTGATGACGCCGACAACGGCCATGGCGGCGGGCAGTACCCATCTGGTGGTGGGGCGTCCGGTCACCCAGGCAGGGGATCCCATGGCGGCGCTGGCCGCCATCGAGGCGGAGCTGGCGACGGGCTGAGGGTTGGCTATTCGCCCTCGATCCCGGTGATCGGTTTGGTGGTGCCCCAGCTGCGACAGCGGGGGCACTGCCACAGCAGCGGTTCGCCGCTGAAGCCACAGCGCTGGCAGCGATGGCGGGGTCGGGCCTGGAGCAGCGTGTGGGTGTGGCGCTGCAGCAGTTCGATGCGCGGGTTGCCCGTGCCACCTTCCTGCTGGTGGTAGAGCCGAATCAGGTAGTCGACGGCGCCGAGGCTCGGCGAGCGCTCCAGCTCTCGGGTCAGCAGCGCCTGGGCGGCCTCCGTATCACCATGCTGGCGGCGCAGGGCCTCGGCCAGCGTGATGATCACGCTGGTATAGGGCGCGGTCTCGAGCAGCGACTCGAGGTGACGAATCAGTCCCTCTTCATCGTCGAGCAGCCGATAGGCGCGTCCCAGCGGTTCTAGCAGGGTCGGAATGAAGTGCTTGTCCTGGTCGGGAATTCGCTGCAGCAGCCGGATCGCCTGGCGGTACTGGCCTGTCTCCAGTGCCATGTCGGCCAGCATCAGATTGGCGCGAACGCACTGGCGATCGGTGGAAAGCGCCTGCTTGAGATGGCGACGCGCCAACACCGGGCTCGCCGACTGGCGCTCCTGGTCGGCGATCTCGCACAGCCAGTGGGCGGCGGCGCGCCGCACGTCGTTGCTTTCCTTGATCAGCGCCGGCTGGGCCACGTCCAGTGCCTGCTGGTACTCGCCTTCCCGTTCCAGCAGGTCGACCAGCAGTTGCCTGGCGGCATGGCGATGCTCGCCGTTATGGCTGTCCTTGATCAGCGAGTAGAGCAGTCGCTCGGCGCGGTCCAGCAGGCCGAGTTGCAGGAAGTCGCGTGACAGCTCCAGCTGAACGCGGTCGCCCTGTTGGGCGCTGAGCGTCGGACGTGCCAGCAGGTTCTGGTGGACCTTGACCGCCCGGTCGGCCTCGCCGCGGGTGCGGAACAGGTTGCCCAGGGCGATGTGCGTCTCGATGGTATCGCTGTTGACCTCCAGGGCGCCGATGAAGGTCTCGATGGCGCGGTCCTGCTGGTCGTTGAGCAGATAGTTGAGGCCCACGAAGTAATCGCGGGCCAGCGTCGGCGACTGAGGCGCGGGGGCGGTGTTCCGGCGTTCGCGGCGGCCGAGCCACCAGCCGATGGCGACCGCTGCCAACAACAGGGCCAGCAGCAGAACATCGGTCATGCTCAGGGCAGTTCCTTCATCTCCTGGACGCGCAGCTGGTCCAGCTCCTTGCGCTGCTGCTGATTGTGGCGCTGGGCCCGGGTCAGCAGGGTGCGCAGGCGCAGGTAGACGCCACCCATGGCGAGCATGCCAAGCAGTACACCGACGACCAGGCTGGCCAGCAGCCACACCGAGAGCGACGCCGCCGGCAGCTCGAACCAGATCAGGTTGAGGGGCAGGGCTTGCTGGTTGTTGACGGCGAAAAGAATGCCGACCAGCAGTACCACCAGCAGGATGACGGCCAGGATCAGGCCTTTGAGCCAACGCATGTGTGAATTCCCGTGTCGTGTGAAAGAGAGTGGGAAGGGCGGTCGGGCGCGCCCGTCAGTAACCGAGGGCGCGACTGGCGTCCACCTGCTCGCGCAGCTCCTTGCCGGGCTTGAAGTGCGGTACGAACTTGCCGTCGAGATCGACGGGCTCGCCGGTCTTGGGGTTGCGGCCGACGCGCGGTTCGCGATAGTGCAGCGAGAAGCTGCCGAAGCCGCGGATCTCGACCCGCCCGCCGTCCGCGAGGGTGTCGGTGATGTCATCCAGGATCAGCCGCACGGCGGCCTCGACGTCCTTGACGGACAGCTCGGGCTGTCGCATGGCAATCTGTTCGATCAGTTCGGACTTGGTCATCGGCTCTCTCCGTGCTGTCCTGATCCGGCCGTGGGGCACAGGGCGATCGTTCCTCAAAGCATACTGCGCAACTTTTGATAAAACAACGCACTAGCCTTCACACGCAAGTTGCGTGCCGCTGCCGGACCCGCGCTCGACGCTGCTCGGCCAGTCGCCTTGGCCGCGGGCACGGTGGATCGGGGCGGGCTGCCGGGGGTGGACGGCTCGGGTATACTGTCGACACATTCATCGGATCAACGAGGCCGATCTTGAACGACGATTCGTCCGCGGCAGCCGCCCTTCGCAAGCGCCTCTACTGGCATTCCCGTCGTGGCATGTGGGAACTCGACCTGCTGCTGATTCCCTTCCTGGAGCAACGCTACGATACCCTCGACGAGCGCGACCAGGCCGCCTATCGCACCCTGATCGACGAGGAGGATCAGGATCTCTTCGCCTGGTTGATGCGCCGTGAGTGGCCCGAGGAGCCCGAGCGTCGCCGCATCGTCAAGATGATCGTCGAGCATGCCGAGAGCACCGATAACGATCACTATCGCAACCTCTAGGCTGTCGTTGCTCGCCCAGGGCCTGATGGCCCTGGGTGTGGTGGGGTGGCTGGGAACGTTCGTGACCTGGTGGGCGGCCCTGCCAGCGGCGGCGCTGATGGCTGCCGTGCTGATCGATGTCGCCCGGCAGCGGCTGCGGGGTGCGCTGCGCCTGCAGCCGCGAGAGGGTGCGGCGCCACTGCTGGCCTGGCGTCCTGCGGGGAGTGAGGTCTGGCAGCAAGTGCCGCTGCGGTGCGACTACCTGGGACCCTGGCTGATCGGGCTGCGCCTGCCCGGCAGGCGCCTCTGGCTCTGGCCCGATAGCGGCAACGCCGAATCGCTGCGTCGGCTGCGCAAGGCGCTGCTCTCTCTTCCTTGATGCCGGCTTCTCTTTTCCGCCTTCCCCGATGCCGGACGATGAAGTGTCGCTCCGGGCGCCTCTTCCATGGTGGCTGCCCGTGTTGTTCCGCTCTTTTATACGAGCGCCTCGGGGCGGCCGCATCCCTCAGTGGTTGGCGGGTGTCAGGTCGCTGAGGTGGAGGCGTGATGGCTGTGGTGCGGGATCGCCATGCAGCGGGCAGTCGGGGTTGAAGTGCAGGCCGCGGGATTCGCGGCGCGCCCGGGCGCTGGCCACGGTGAGTCGTGCCAGGCGCAGGGCATGCCATAGCCGGGCGAGGGGAACGCTGGGACGCGCCTCGGCGATGCACGGCGCCAGGCGCTCGGCGAGCTCGGCGAGGCGTTCCTCGGCCGCCGCGAGCCCGGCATCATGGCGCACGATGGCCACGCTCTCGCTCATGATCGTGCGCACCTCGGTCAGCAACGCCTGGCATTCTGCATCCGGCACTGGCGTGGTGCCGGGCTGCCAGGACGTCAGCGGGGCATCGCCGGGCGTGCTGGCATCACGCAGGCGACGCGCGCAGCTGCGGGCAAAGGCCAGGCACTCCAGCAATGAGTTGCTGGCCATGCGATTGGCGCCGTGCAGTCCGGTGCCGGCCACCTCCCCCACGGCATGGAGGCGGGGCACCGTGGTGACGCCCTCGAGATCGGTGCTCACGCCGCCGCAGCTGTAGTGGGCGGCCGGAACCACCGGGATCGGCTCCCGGGCGATGTCGATGCCGCGTGAGGCGCAGTAAGCGTGGATGGTGGGGAAGTGGTGGCGAATGGCATCTTCCCCCAGATGGCGCACGTCGAGCCAGACATGGTCGCGGCCGCTGCGCTGCATTTCGGCGTCGATGGCGCGGGCGACCACGTCGCGCGGGGCCAGTTCGGCGCGAGGGTCGACCTCTGGCATGAAGCGGCGTCCGTCGGCGTCGAGCAGGAGGCCGCCCTCGCCGCGTACCGCTTCGCTGATCAGAAAAGGTGGGCCGTCCGGGTCGAACAGGCAGGTGGGGTGGAACTGCTGGAATTCCAGGTTCATCAGCTCGGCACCAAGCTCGGCCGCCATCAGCATGCCTTCGCCGCAGGCCGGGTCGGGGCTGGTGGTGTGGCGGAACAGGCCACTGGCCCCGCCGGTGGCGAGTACGGTGTCCGCCGCCATCAGCTCCACCAGACCGCCGTTTTCGTCGAGGCAGCGGGCGCCCCGGCAGTGACCGGCGACGTCAGCGATCAGACCGATGGCGGTCAGGTCGGTGCGCAGGCGGATGGCCGGGTGGCGTTCAACGTGCTGTCGCAGGGTCTCCACCACGGCGCGCCCGGTGGCATCGTCGGCGTGGATGATGCGGCGTGCCCCGTGACCGCCCTCCCGGGTCAGGTGATACGGGTAGCGGGCCTCGGGGTCGGGATCCGGCGTGAAGGGGACGCCCAGCGACAGCAGCCACTCGATGGCGGCCGGCCCCTGCTCCACGGTGAAGCGCACCGCGGCCTCGTCGCACAGGCCGTCGCCGGCCACCAGGGTGTCGGCGACGTGCGCCTCGACCTCGTCGTCCGGCGACAGCACGGCGGCGATGCCGCCCTGGGCCCAGCGGCTGGCGCCCAGGGCCTCGCGGGACGGTTGCAGCAGCGTCACGGGGCGGCGTTCGGCGATCTCCAGGGCCAGGACCAGGCCGGCGATACCGCCGCCGATGATCAGGGTCTCGTGGGGGCTGTCGGGCATCGGACGGTTCCTTTCATGGCGGCGTTACTGCGGTGCCTGGCCGGTGTCGTCCGGCTCGAGCAGACCGTGGCGCGACGCGCCCTTGCGCAGACGGCGGCTGGGCAGGCGCTCCAGGCTGCCCAGCCGTTCGACCAGTTCGCCGGTCAGGCGGGCCAGCTCGCGATTGAGCCACAGGTAGCCGCTGGGGCTGAACAGGCGGCGGCCGTCTTCGGCGTAGGCATCGCCCGCGAGCTCGGCATGGCGCTGCAGGTCGAAGGGGGCGAGTTCGACGTCGATGGGGTGGCCGGTGCGTACCTGGAACGCCAGGGTGCCGATGGCGCGGGCCAGGGTGTGCTGCTGGCCGCGAAGGCCGTGCATGGCATCGATGCGCTCGTGGCCGGCGCGGGTGTTCCAGTGGGTTTCGAGCAGCAGCTCGATGGTCGAGAACATGCGGCGCTGGAGGGAGATGAGCTCGTCCAGCTCGACGCGGGTCAGCCGGTTCTCGCGATGAATGGCATCCACCAGCCCGCGCTGCTTGACCAACAGCTTGCTGCAGCCCTTGAGCAGCTCGTGGGTGTCGAGGTCGGGCGGCGCGCTGGCCGACGTATGAGCATGATAGAGCCGGGCCATGTGATCCAGGTGATCGGCGAGGGCGAAGCGCAGCAGGTCGGTAGCCTTGTGGGGCAGCACCAGCACGGTGACGCCGATGCCGATCAGCGTGCCCAGCAGCACGTTGAAACTGCGCCACAGGGCAGCTTCCAGTTCGGGGGTGCTGCCGCCGATGACCAGCAGCAGGCTGATGGCGAACATCAGGCCGCCGTAGCCGAAACGCTTGCTGAAGGTGTACCAGGTGACCGCGGCGATGCCGGCCAGGGCGCCGAGATGCAGCACCGGGGGCCAGAAGGGGGTGATGACGATCAGCAGCAGCCCCCAGAGGGCGCCCAGCAGCGATCCGAGCAGGCGCTGGCGCCCCTTGTCGAGCACGCCGCCGATGTGGGGCAGGTTGCCCATCACCATCACGGTGCTGACCAGCGCCCAGCCGCGATGCGGGAGATCGAAGGGTTCGGTGATGGCATAGGCGACGGTCAGAGCCAGCGCCACGCGCAGCACGTGCAGAATGCGACGATGCTGATTCGTGAAGTAGGGGTCGCGTAGCGGGCGTACCAGCTTCATGGGGAAAGGAGTACCGTCGACAGGTCAGCCCATGGCGGGTCGGGAAGTCATGGTGCCCGGAGCCGGGCTCGAACCGGCACGGTGTTGCCACCGAGGGATTTTAAGTCCCTTGCGTCTACCAATTTCGCCATCCGGGCGGGGGTTCGAGCGCACAGCTATAGGAATGATGGAGGCTGGAGTCGGAATCGAACCGGCGTACACGGAGTTGCAGTCCGCTGCATAACCACTCTGCCATCCAGCCTCAAGGATCGTGCCACCCGTGGGGGATGGAGCGAAGACGATGGCCCGTCATGCGCATTGATCCGTTCGAGTCAGATCTCTTCTGTCGAAGAGAGTGGAGCGGGAAACGAGATTCGAACTCGCGACCCTCGCCTTGGCAAGGCGATGCTCTACCACTGAGCTATTCCCGCCTGACTCGAGGACGTATTATACGGATAAGTCGGTGACTGTCAAACGCTTTTCTCGGCTGTCGTTACATCGAGTCGCTGAGGTGCGGCCAGGCGGCCCGCAGGTACTGGATCATCGACCACAGGGTCAGCAGGGCCGCGGCATAGAGGGTCACGACACCGAGCGTGGCGATGGAAGTGCCCGGGGCGAAGCCCAGCAGCAGCAGCAGGGCGATCATCTGCAGGGTGGTCTTCAACTTGCCGATCGAGGAGACGGCCACCGTGCCGCGCTTGCCCATCTCGGCCATCCACTCGCGCAGCGCCGAGATCACGATCTCGCGACCGATGATCACCAGTGCCGGCAGGGTCAGCCAGCTGGCGTCGTAGCGTTCTATCAGCAGCGCCAGGGCCACGGCGACCATCAGCTTGTCGGCGACCGGGTCGAGGAAGGCGCCGAAGGGCGTCGACTGGTTCCAGCGCCGAGCCAGGTAGCCGTCCAGCCAGTCGGTGATCGAGGCCAGGCCGAACAGGGCGCCGGTGGCCAGCATGCTCCATGAGAAGGGCAGATAGAACAGTACGACCAGCAGCGGGATGAAGACGATTCTGGCCAGGGTCAGGAGGTTGGGGATGTTCATCGAAGCTGCGGTCCTTGCCTGAGGGGGAACACGGGATATCGGGTCATTCTATCCCGCTCGGCGACGCTCATCCATGTAGGCACGGTGAATCGTTTCGGGCGGCCGGCGGCATTTATCCATGCAGGGCGCGATGGATGGTGTCGGCGAGGGTGGCGCTGATGCCTGGGACCCGGGCGAGTTCGTCACGGTTGGCCTGGCGGACGCCCTGCAGGCCGCCGAAGAAACGCAGCAGTTCGCGACGGCGGCGTGGGCCGACGCCGGGAATGTCTTCCAGGGTCGAGGTCCGCCTCGCCTTGTCGCGCCGGGTGCGGTGGCCGGTGATGGCGAAGCGGTGCGATTCGTCGCGGATATGCTGCAGTAGATGCAGGGCCGGGGAGGTGGCATCGAGGTCGAGGGTGCGGTCGACGGTCTCCAGGTAGAGGATCTCCAGTCCCGCCTTGCGGGTGCTGCCCTTGGCGACACCCAGCAGCATCACGCCGGTCACGCCGAGCTCGGCGAACACTTCGCGGGCCATGTTGAGCTGGCCCTTGCCGCCGTCGACCACCAGGATGTCCGGCCGCTCTCCCTCGCCTTGGGCGAGCCGCTTGAAACGGCGAGACAGGGCCTGGCGCATGGCGGCGTAGTCGTCGCCGGGCTCGATGCCCTCGATGTTGAAACGGCGATAGTCGGACTTGCGCGGTCCGTCGGCATCGAACACCACACAGGAGGCCACGGTGGCCTCGCCCTGGCTGTGGCTGATATCGAAGCATTCCAGGCGTTCCGGTGCCTGCTCGAGCCCGAGTGCCTCGCGCAGCGCCTCGAAGCGCTTCGCGAGCTGGGTCTGGTTGGCCAGCTGGCCGGCCAGCTGCTGTTCGGCGTTGGTGCGGGCCAGCTCCTGCCACTGGGCGCGGTGGCTGCGCACCTGGTCGGTGACGCGAACCCGCTTGCCGGCATGCTCGCTGAGGGCCTGTGCCAGCAGCTCGGCATCGGGCAGCGCATGGCTGGTGATCACCTCGGCGGGGATCTCGCGGGCCTGGCCGAGGTAGAACTGGCTGACGAACTCGCCAAGCAGGGCTTCCGGGCCCAGGTCCAGGCCGTTGGTCGGCTGATGATGGCGGGCGCCCAGCAGTCGACCCTGCCGGATGGCGAGCACCGATATGCACAGCGTCCCCGGGCGGGAGGCCAGGGCGAAGACGTCCGCGTCGCCGCTGCCGGTGTCGACGAACTGGCGTTGCTGCAGCTGACGCAGCTGCTGGATCTGGTCGCGCAGTCGGGCGGCCTCCTCGAACTCGAGGGCCTGGCTGGCCGCTTCCATGTCGCGAGTCAGCTCCCGGGTCACGGCCTCGCTCTTGCCTTCCAGGCACTGAATGGCGTGCTCCAGGTCGCGCCGATAGTCCGCCTCCGAGATGTAATCCACGCAGGGGGCCGTGCAGCGATCGATCTGATACTGCAGGCAGGGCCGGGTGCGATGGGCGAAGACGCTGTCCTCGCAGTTGCGGATGCGGAAGATCTTCTGCATCAGCGACAGGCTCTCGCGGACCGCGGTGCTGCTGGGATAGGGGCCCAGGTAGCGTCCGTCGTCATGGCGGGTGCGTGCCCGCTTGTACTCCAGCGCCGGGAAAGGATGGCGGTCGGTAACGAAGACGAAGGGATAGGACTTGTCGTCGCGCAGCAGGATGTTATAGGGCGGGCGCTGCTCCTTGATCAGCGTCTGCTCGAGCAGCAGCGCCTCGGTCTCGCTGTTGGTGACCGTGACCTGGATGTCGGCGATGCGTGCCACCAGCGCCTGGGTCTTGGCGTTAAGCGCGCCGCGGAAGTAGCTGGCCAGGCGTGGCTTGAGGCGGCGGGCCTTGCCGACGTAGAGCGTCTCGCCGCTCTCGTCGAGCATGCGGTAGACGCCGGGGGCTTCGGTGACGGTGGCGAGGAAGTGGCGCGAATCGAAACTCATCGGGCGGCGGTCTGGCGTGGATGGAGGCTCATCCTATCAGACGCGCCGCCGGGGCGGGGATTACGGGGAGTCTCCCGGTCGAGTCATTCCGCCTCGCTGAAGCCGTCGACCAGGCCGTGACGCAGCCCGAGGTGGGTCAGCTCGACGTCGGAATGCACGTCGAGCTTCTCGAAGATGCGGTAGCGGTAGGTGTTGACGGTCTTGGGGCTCAGGAACATGCGGTCAGCGATATCGGCCACCTTCTGGCAGTTGACGATCATCATCGCCACCTGCAGTTCGCGCTGGGACAGCTGGTCGAAGGGGTTGTCGCTGGCGTCGATGCGCGACAGGACCAGGCGCTGGGCGATCTCCGGGCTGACGTAGCGCTGCCCGGCGAAGACGCTGCGCACCGCGGTCACCATCTCGTCGTGCTGCGAGCCCTTGCTGATAAAGCCATGGGCACCGGCATCGAGCAGGCGCTGGGCGAAGGTGTCCTCGATGAAGGCGGTCAGCACCAGGATACGGATGTCCTGGGTAAAACGATGGATCTTGCGCGTGGCTTCCAGACCGCCGATGCCCGGCATGCGGATATCCATCAGCACGATATCGGGCTTGAGTTCGCGGGCCAGGCGAATGGCATCTTCGCCATCTGCGGCCTCGCCCACGATGGTGATGTCCTGCTCGGCACCGAGCAGGTGGGCGATACTGGTCCTTACCAGGTGGTGGTCGTCGGCAACGAGAACCCTGATCAAGGCAGGTGCTCCTGAGATGATGTTAAGTGTGTCGGGCGCATATAGAGCAGCCATGATAGTCCCTAGCGTGGCACAACATCTCCCTAAGGGGAATTGGTGTCAGCCCTAGGTCTGATTTTTCCCGCCAAGGTGTTGACGAGCGTGGGGAATGTCCGTAGTATTTGCCTCGTTCTCGCAAGGCAACAACGGCGAGCAACAGTGGGGCCTTAGCTCAGCTGGGAGAGCGCAACACTGGCAGTGTTGAGGTCAGCGGTTCGATCCCGCTAGGCTCCACCAACGAATTTCGAGAAGCCGCCCGATGCAATCAATGCATCGGGCGGCTTTTTTTGTTTTTTTCGTCGTTAACATGGACCGTCCAAGTGTCGTGAGATAACGCCGGGATAGAGAAACGGCAAGATGTCCGATTGGGCATTTTTCGGTGACATATCAGGCGGCGGACATTGCCACCACCCTGCAGGTACCCCAAGCCTTTCCTAGAAAGGCTTTATCGAGGCCACCACGTATGCCTAGATCCTCAGATACTGTGCTTAAAGCTAAAACCTGATAACCGCACTCCTTGTCTCTGCTGCGGCTGTGACCACAGATCTTATCTACCGAATAGAGTCCGCCTCACACGGCGCAATGCTGGAGGTTGCTTCACCTGTGTTCAGGACATGCGGGCGGTGCTGCCCTGGCGTCGTTCCTCACTGGGCGAGCGGCCGGTGCGGCGGCGGAACGCTCGCGAGAAGGTCGATACGTCGGCGAAACCTAGGTCGAGAGCGATCTCGCCGACCGGGCGCGTAGTCTGGCATAGCCAGTAGCGTGCCCACTGCAGGCGGCGCTGCAGCACGTATTGCTGGGGTGTCACGCCGAACTGGCGCTGGCAGAGCAGGTGAAGCTGGCTCTGGCCGAGGTTCATGGCCTCGGCCAGCGCCTGGTTGTCCGGCGGCAGGTCCAGGCGTTCGTCGATGAAGGCGTCCAGGGCCGCGGCGGGCAGGCGCTCGCGCCGCCGGGCGCCCGGGCCCTCCTCGCCGAGCAGCTGGCTGAACTGGCTGACGAACAGCAGCGCCAGCTGGTGGTTGATCAGCGCCGCCTGTTGCGGCGTGTGCCGGCCGCGAAGCTGGCCGGTGGCGTAGTCGACCATCGGCATCAGCGTCGGCGGCAGGGTGAGCGCTCGGGGCTCGGCGAACAGCGATTCCCGCAGCGCCAGCTCGCAACTCTGTTCCAGGGAGGTCAGACAGGGGTCGTCGCGGTCGAGGTCGATCACCAACACTTCGCTGTCGTCGCCACGTCCCATGTAATGGTGCGTCTCGCCCACCGGGAGGATCGCCGCCTGGCCCAGCGCCAAGCGCTGGCTGCCGCGGCTGAACTCGTAGTCCATCGCCCCGCGCCAGCCCAGCATCAACTGGGGATAGTCGTGGCAGTGCTCGCCGGCGCTACGGGCGATGCGGTTACAGCGAGCCTGGGTCTGTGACATCTCGTCCTCCTCGGGACCGGCGATTGCGGAGCCTGGATCAACGCTTGCGGAGGCAGGGCAAAGTGCCCGTAGGCGGGGGGGCATAGACTGGCTCGGGCACCGTTGAAAAGAGGCTGACATGTATCTCGACGCCGAACAAGTCACCATCAGTTTGCCCTGGGGCGCGCTGGTGGAAGCGCTGGACGATATCTTCACTCGCACCGTGCATTCGCCGGTGCGCCATCATCATCACCGGCACGTGCCGGGCGACCCGGACGCCACCCTGCTGCTGATGCCGGCCTGGATCGAAGGCCAGTACCTCGGCGTCAAGCAGGTCAACGTCTTTCCCGGCAACAGCGGCCGCGGCCAGCCGGGCCTCTCCGGCCACTACCTGCTGAGCTGCGCTCGCACCGGACACCACCTGGCCCAGTTCGAGGCCAACGAACTGACCGCCCGGCGCACCGCGGCGGCATCCGCCCTGGCCGCCCGCTACCTGGCCCGCGAAGACAGCCGCGAGCTGCTGATGGTAGGGGCGGGGCGCATGGGCCGCCGGCTGATCCCGGCGCACCGCGCCGTGCGTCCCATCGAGCGGGTACGCATCTGGGACATCCACGAGGCCGGTGCCCAGGCATTGGCCGCGGAGCTGCGCGACGAGGGCCTGGACGCCCAGGCGGTGCCGGCTGATGGCCTGGCCGAGGCCGCCGGGCGGGCCGACATCATCAGCTGCGCCACCCTGAGCCCCGAGCCGCTGATCCACGGCGAGTGGCTGACGCCGGGCACCCATCTGGACCTGGTGGGCAGCTTCACGCCCTTCATGCGCGAGGCGGACGACGAGGTGATGCGCCGCGGCGCGGTGTTCGTCGACACCCGCGAGGGCGCGCTGAGCGAGACCGGCGACTTGATCGACCCGATCGCCAGCGGCGTGATCGGCGAGACCGACATCCTTGCCGACTTCCCCGACCTGTGCGGCGGGAAACATCCGGGCCGCGCGGCGCTGGCCGACCCCGATCGTGCGATCACCGTCTTCAAGTCGGTGGGCGCCTCGGTGGAGGACCTGGCCGCCGCCATCCTGGCCTACGAGCGCTGCCGCGACTGACCCGACAAGCTTCGCCTCCTGCGACACGATGACAACGACAAAGAAGGGCGGGCGCGTCCCGCCCGGGGAGCCTTCAAGATGCAAGACTATTCGACCCCGGCCATCCCGGTGCCGCGCCTGCCGCTGGCGCTGATCCCGGTGGTGTTGACCATCGCCCTGCTGGGCGTGCAGATCTTCTACTACGACGACTTCACCCCGCACATCCCGCTGGCCATCGGCTTCGGCATTACCGCCCTGGTCGGCTGGCTGCAGGGCTATCGCTGGAAGGACATCGAGTCCGGCGCCTTCCAGGTGCTGCACGTGGCAATGCCCTCCATCGCCACCCTGATCATCGTCGGCATGCTGGTGGGCACCTGGATCGCCAGCGGCACCGTACCGATGCTGATCTATCTGGGGCTGGAGTTGATCGACCCGAGCTGGTTCCTGGCCGCGGCCATGCTGATGTGTTCGATGGTCTCGCTGTCGATCGGCTCCTCCTGGACCACCGTCGGCACCGTGGGCCTGGCGCTGATGGGCATCGGCGACGCTTTCGGCGTGCCGCTCTACTGGACCGCCGGGGCGGTGGTCTCCGGCGCCTTCTTCGGCGACAAGATCTCGCCGCTCTCCGACACCACCAATCTGTCGCCGGCGGTCACCGAGACCAACATCTTCGACCATATCCGCAACATGATGCCCACCACCGTGCCGGCGATGTTGATCGCGCTGGCAGTATATGCCGTGGTCGGCGGGGCCGACGGCGGCGGGACCGATACCCTGACGCGCATCGACGCCATCAAGCAGGGCCTGGCCGACAACTTCGTGATGGGCCCCTGGCAGCTGCTGCCGCTGGTGGTGGTCATCGGCCTGGCGTTCTTCAAGGTGGCGCCGATTCCGGCGCTGTTCACCGGGGTGATGCTGGGCGGCGGCGTGGCCATCTTCACCCAGGGCGCGAGCGTGCACGATGCCCTGACCTTCGCCCACAGCGGCTACAGCGTCGTCACCGGCAGCGAGACCCTGGACAGTCTGCTCAACCGCGGCGGCGTGACCTCGATGACCTGGGTGGTGACGCTGATGATGTTCGCCCTGGCCTATGGCGGCGCGCTCGAGCGCACCCGCTGCCTGGAGGCCATCGTCGGCGCCATCATGAAGCGCCTCAAGGGCTTTCGCGGGCTGCAGACCAGCGCCATCCTGACCTCCATCGCCACCAACGTGGTGTCCGGCGACGTCTACCTGTCGATCGCCCTGCCGGGACGCATGTACAAGCCGGCCTACGATGAGCTGGGCTATTCGCGCCTCAACCTGTCCCGGGCCATCGAGGAGGGCGGCACCCTGGTCTCGCCGCTGGTGCCCTGGAACGCGGGCGGCGCCTTCGTGATCGGTGCCCTGGGGCTGACCGTGAGCGCCGGCGACTTCAGCGCCTTGCTGTACATCCCGCTGGCCTTCGCCTGCTGGCTGTCGCCGCTGTTCGGCATTCTCTATGCCCAGCTCGGCTGGTTCTCCAGGCGCGCCGAGGACGACGCTGCGGCGGCAGGGGAGCGGGCATGAGCCGCATCGCGGTAATCGGTGCCGGGGTGGTCGGCATGACCGCCGCCCTGGCCCTGCAGCGCCGGGGGCATGCGGTGAGCGTGTTCGATTCCAAGGGGCCGGGGGAGGGCGCCTCCTACGGCAACGCCGGCTTCCTGGCCACCGAGCTGATCGACCCGCTGGCCAGCCCGGCGAGCCTGCGCCAGGCACCGCGGCTGTGGTTCGATCCCCACGGCGCCCTGGCGCTGCCGGCCCGCTACCTGCCGCGGCTGGCCCCATGGCTGGCACGCTTCCTGGCCGCCGCCCGGCCGGGCCAGGTGGAACGCGGGCGCCGGGCCCTGGCGGCCCTGAACGGCGCCGCGGTGGACGCCTGGCGGCGCTGCCTGGCCGACATCGGCGCCGAGCATGAGCTGGTGGCCTCGGGCTACCTGCAGGTGTGGGCCTCCCCGCGCGGACGGGTCGCCGCGAGGAAGCGGATGGACGAGCTTCGCCGTTGGGGGCACGCGGTGGAGTGGTGCGAGGCGAACGAGCTACGCGCCCTGGAACCGGGGCTCTCGGGCGCGCTCAGCCACGGCCTCCACTTCCGCGATGCGCACCAGGTGCGCGATCCCCACGCCCTGGTGCGCCGACTGACCGCGGCCTTCGAGGCCCGCGGTGGCGAGCTGCACCGGGACGGCGTGACGCGCCTCGAACCGCGGGGCGAGGGCGTGCGGCTGCACACCGACGATGGCACGCGGGACGTCGAGCGCGCGGTGGTCGCCGCCGGTGCCTGGAGCCATCGCCTGGCGGCCGGGCTTGGCCTGAGCATCCCGCTGGAGACCGAGCGCGGCTACCACCTGACGCTGCCCGGGCGCGGCCAGGCCCTGCGCCGGCCAGTGGGCTCGGCGGAGCGCCGCTGCGTGATGACCCCCATGAGCTGCGGGCTGCGCATCGTCGGCTTCACCGAGCTTGGCGGGCTGGCGCTACCGCCCCGGGCGCTCCGCTATGCCTCGCTTCGCCGGCATGCCGAGGCGCTGCTGCACGATCCCGCCGGGCTCGACGACGGCGCCGAGGAGTGGATGGGATTTCGCCCGACGCTGCCGGACTCGCTGCCGGTGATCGACGTCCATCCGCGCCATCCGGCGGTGGCCTTCGCCTTCGGCCACCAGCACCTGGGGCTGACCCAGGCGGCGATCACCGCCGAGCTGCTCGTGGCCCGACTGGCCGGCGAGCCTCCGGCCCTCGACCTCGCGCCCTTTCGGGTGACCCGCTTCACGGGGCGCAGGAGTGCGCCGCGCGAAGTCTGCTGCGGGAAAGCCTGAGGGCACCGCCGCGGCCGCATGCCTCTTCGGGCCCCTATGGCAGGGGGCCTACGCTATGTGTGTAACTTTCGACAACGACGGCGCCATCAGAGCCTGAATATCGGCGACGCGCTGGACGTCGCTAGGAGATCGACCATGGACGAAGCCAACCGTCATCCACACGATGCCGTGAGCGAGCCGCGCGCGCATCCGTGCCCACTACGGCGTCGACGAGGCGGAGGTGCTGCGCGGGCTGGTCGAGCGCATCGAGCTGTCGCAGCACCAGCGCCGCCAGGTGGCCGAGGTCGGCGCCGACTACGTGTCGCGGGTGCGCGAGTAGACCTCGCCCAGCATGATGGAGGCGTTCCTGGCCGAGTATGGGCTCTCGAACGCCGAGGGGCTTCGGCCCTCGTTTGCCTTCTCTTGGGGGCAAGGGTGCCCAGGCTTGCTAAATGGCAAAAAGCCGGCGTCCAAGCATGGCTCGCGCGACATCATCGCTTCATGCCCGTCTGCGATGGGCTCTGTTTGCGGCCATGGCCATGCTCGGTGCAGTGTTGAAAAGAGGGTTCCGGGCTTGACGTCTCCGACATGACGGCGTAATATTCGCCTCGTTCTCGCAAGGCAGAAGCGGCGAGCAACAGTGGGGCCTTAGCTCAGCTGGGAGAGCGCAACACTGGCAGTGTTGAGGTCAGCGGTTCGATCCCGCTAGGCTCCACCAATCGAATATCGAGAAGCGGCCCGATGCCATGCATCGGGCCGCTTCTTTTTGTCTGTGTGTCTGCTTTTCCCGTCCTGTTCGCTATCTGGCTTTCCTCCTTTCCTGGCACTTCATATTTTGCGCTGCCTGTGTGTCTGGCGTCTCGCCGGGCCTTGGCCCGGCGAGTGATGGCGTTCGTCGTCTTCGCGGCTCAGTCGCGGTCGATGGCGAATGGCGCCCAGGCTTGCCGCACGGGCATCACGTCCATCCGGTTGATGTTGATGTGCACGGGCAGGGTCGCGACGTAGAAGATCTGCTCGGCGATGTCCTCGGCGGACAGCGGCGTGGTGCCCTGGTAGAGAGCGTCGTGGGCGTCCTGGTTGCCGCCGGTGCGCACCAGGGTGAACTCGGTCTCGGACAGGCCGGGGGCCACGTCGGTCACGCGTACGCCGGTGCCCAGCAGGTCGCAGCGCAGGTTGTAGCTGAACTGCTTGACGAAGGCCTTGGTGGCGCCATAGACATGGCTGCCGGGGTAGGGTGTATCGCCGGCTACCGAGCCAAGATTGATGATGCTGGTGCCGGCACCCTGTTCGATCAGCGTCGGCAGCAGCGCATGAGTGACGTTGGCCAGCCCGCGGACGTTGGTATCGATCATGGTGTGCCAGTCGGCGAGGTCGACCTGCTGCGCCGGCTGGGGCGCCAGGGCCAGGCCGGCGTTGTTGATCAGGCAGGTCACCCCGGCGAACTCGTCGGGCAGGGCTTCGACCATGGCCTTCACTGCGGCGTCGTCGCGCACGTCGAGTACCGCCGTGTGGACCGGGACCTTGTCCTCGAGCGCCTCGCGAAGCTCCGCGAGGCGTTCCTCGCGGCGGCCGGAGAGCACCAGCGACCAGCCGGCCTCGGCGAAGCGGTGGGCACAGGCGCGTCCGAATCCGGAGGTGGCACCGGTGATGAAGGCGATACGGTTCATGGCAGGCTCCTTTGCGTCATGAGATCGGTAGGAGCCTCAGCATAGCGCGTCGAGGCGGCGGGGATCGATGGTGCTGATGGACAACGGGCGGGGCCGGCATGGCCGACCCCGCCCATGGTGGCGGCTCCCGTGAGCCGGACTCAGCCCTTCAGGGCGTCCATCAGGCAGCGGGCGACAGGCTCGGAGGAAGGCGGGTTCTGACCGGTGATCAGGTTGCCGTCCTGGCGGGTGTAGGGCGCGAAGTCGTCGGCCTTGGTATACCGGCCGCCCTTGGCGATCAGGGCATCCTCGACCAGCTGCGGCACGATCTCGGTCAGGCCCACGGCGTCCTCTTCGCCGTTGGTGAAGCCGGTGACCGCGCGTCCCTCGACCAGCGGCTTGCCGTGCTCGTCCTTGGCGTTGAGCAGCACGATGGGCGCGTGGCAGACCGTGGACACCGGCTTGCCCTGGGCCCAGAAGGCCTCGATCAGACGGACCGAGTCGGCGTCGTCGACCAGGTCCCATAGCGGGCCGTGGCCGCCCGGATAGAAGATGGCGTCATAGTCGTCGGCCTTGACGTCGGCCAGGCGCTGCGTGGCGGCGAGCCGGGCCTTGGCCTCGGCGTCCTGCTGGAAGCGGCGGGTCGCCTCTGTCTGACTCTCATCGGCATCGCTCTTGGGATCCAGGGGCGGCTGGCCGCCCTTGGGCGAGGCCAGGGTGAGTTCGGCGCCGGCGTCCTGGAACACATAGTAGGGGGCGGCCAGTTCCTCGAGCCAGAAACCGGTCTTCTCGCCGGTGTCGCCGAGGCGGTCGTGAGAGGTCAGCACGATCAGAATGCGCGGTGTCATCGAAGCGTCTCCTGGGGTGTCGGGCCCGGCATGTCGGGCCCGTTTCGGGATGTGTCGGGAATGTCAGCGTGGATCGGATGTCGCCGTTGGTAAAGCCTGGCGTCAGTCCCAGGCCGGCGCGAAATCCGGGTTGGCGATGCGTTCGCCACGATCGAGGGCGGCGATGGCCTGCATCTCCTCGTCGCTCAGCGTGATCTCGAGGGCGACCAGGTTGCTTTCGATGTTCTTCGCCTTGGTGGAGGACGGAATGGTCACGATACCCTGCTGGTTCAGCCAGGCCAGGGCGATCTGCGCCGGGCTGGCGTCATGGGCGTCGGCGATGCGCGCCAGGGTCTCGTCCTCCATCACCTTGCCCACGGCCAGCGGCATGAAGGCGGTCACCGCGATGCCGTGGCGTTCGCAGTGCTCGATCAGCGCCCGGTTCTGCAGGAAGGGATGCACCTCGATCTGGTTGGTCAGCAGGGCGCCCTCGCCGAGGATCTCGACGGCCCGGTCGAGCTGGGCGCGGGTGAAGTTCGAGACCCCGATATGGCGGGTCTTGCCGGCCTCTTGCACCTTCTTGAGCGCCGTCAGGTAGTCGGCCATGGGCACTTCGTCGTGGGGCGAGGGCCAGTGGATCAGCAGCAGGTCGACGTGGTCGGTGCCGAGCTTGTTCAGGCTCTCCTCGGCGCTGGCCTCCAGGTCGGCGGGCGAAAGGCGATCATGCCAGACCTTGGTGGTCAGGAAGATCTCCTCGCGGGGAATGCCGCTCTCGGCGATGGCCTGGCCGACCTCGGCCTCGTTGCCATAGAACTGCGCGGTGTCGATGTGGCGATAGCCGAGTTCGAGCGCGGTCAGCACGCTTTGCTTGAGGGTGTCGCCCTCGAGGCGGAAGGTGCCGAAACCTGGGGTGGGCAGCGTATGGGTCGTCATGAAAGCTCCTTGGGTCGGGTTCAGGCGTCAGCGGGTTCGTCGAGGACGCGTATCAGGTGGGCCTGGTACGCATCCCGATGGGCGTCGATGGCCGGTGACTTGATCACGTCGTTGGCCAGGAAGGTTGGCAGGGCGCTCATGCCGAGGAATTCCAGCGCCTTGTGCAGCGGAAAGTAGACGGCGTCGACGCCGCGGCCCTCGAAGAAGTCGCCGGGCGCGTCGAAGGCCTCCTGCGGCGCGTTCCAGGTCAGCGACAGCAGGTAGCGCTTGCCCTGCAGCAGGCCGCCGCTGCCGTACTGCCGGGTCGGATCGTGGCGCGAGCGCCCGTCGCTGGCGTAGAGCGTGCCATGGCCGGTGGTCAGCACTTCGTCCAGATAGCGCTTGACGGTCCATGGCGCCCCCATCCACCAGCCCGGCATCTGCAGGATGATGACGTCGGCCCAGCGCCATTTCTCGACCTCGGCGTCTGCCGAGTAGCCATCGTCGATACGCGTTTCCTGCAGGGTGTGGCCCCGTTCGGCCAGGGTGCCACGCGCCGTCTCGTGCAGGGTGTCGTTGTAGCGGCCACCGGAATGAGCGTAGGCCTTGGCACCGTTGAGCAGCAGGATATTCATGGGCTTTCGTTAATCTCCTAATCAGTCGTGCGCTCAAGAGTGGGGACGTCATGGGCGGGCTTCAATCGCGACAAGGTGCAAAACACCTTTGCGTTTGATGCAAAGGCTGGGATCCTGACGGCGAACGAATGGCCCTAAGGAGACACGCATGGACAGCCGCACGGACGAACTCAGCCTGTTGCTGGCGGTGGTGGACAGCGGAAGCTTCAGTGCCGCGGCGCGTCAACTGGGCGTGCCGGTGTCCCGGGTGTCCCGAGCCGTCCAGCGTCTGGAGCGGCGGCTCGATGCACCGCTGCTCAACCGCACCACCCGCAGCATCATCCTGACCAGCGAGGGGCGGCGCTTCGCCGAACGCGTGCGTGAGGGGCTCGGCGTGCTGGAAGAAGCCGAAGAGGCGGTGAGGATCGGCCGAGAGCGCCCCAGCGGCCCGCTGCGCGTGGACGCGGCCACGCCCTTCATCCTGCATCAGCTGGTGCCGCTGATCGGGGAGTTCCAGGCGGCGTATCCCGGCATCGAACTGGAGCTCTGCGCTTCCGACGACATCATCAACCTGCTCGAGCAGCGTGCCGATGTGGCGATCCGCATCGGCGGCCTCGAGGATTCCACCCTGCATGCCCGCAGCCTGGGTCAGTCGCCGCTGCGGCTGGTGGCGAGCCCATCGTATCTCGAGCGGCACGGCGCGCCCGACGTGCCGCAGGCCCTGCATGGGCATCGACTGCTGGGCTTCATCAACGCCGAGGCGCTGAACTACTGGCCGGTGGCGGGCCTGTCATCGCAGGGGCCCAATATCCGTCCCTCGCTCACGACCTCCAGCGGCGAGGTGATGCGCGAACTGTGCCTGGCGGGCCACGGCATTGCATGCCTGTCACGCTTCATGATTCGAGAGGATCTGGCGCGGGGCGATCTGGTCGGCCTGCTGGACGCGTATATCGTCAGCCCCAACCCGCGCGAGCGGGTGCAGGCGGTCTACTACCGCAACACCGCGCTGTCGCCGCGGATCGGCGCCTTTCTTGACTTCATCGCCCCGCGGCTGACGCTATGAGGGGGATCGGCGTGCGGCGGAGCCTCAGGTGCTCTGGCCGATCAGCAGCTCGAAGCCCACATCCAGCCGTCGACGGCTGACGCGCCGGTCGTCCAGGCGCCGCAGCACCTGTTCGGCGGCCTGCCGCCCCATGGCCTCCCGGGGGGAGCGGATGGTCGTCAGGCGCGGCGTCAGATGCTGACCCAGCGGCAGGCCGTTAAAGCCGGCGATGGCGATGTCGTCCGGCACTGTCAGCCCGAGCCGCACGCTGTGCAGCAGGGCGCCGGCCGCCAGGTCGTCGTTGGCGAAATGGATGGCATCGGCATCGCGGTACTCGGCCAGCACGCGATCCAGCCCGCCGGCGCCGGCGTCCAGACTGCCCAGCTGGTCGAGCTCGAGCAGCGGTGCTTCGTGGCCGGCGGACTCGAACACCTCTCGATGCCCCTCATAGCGCATCTGAGCGCGGTAGTCCCGATCCAGACATGCGCCAACGAAAACACTGCGGCGATGGCCCCGTTCCAGAAGGTGGCTGGCCATGCAGCGGCCGGATTCGCGATGGTCGAGGCCGACGTTCAGGTCCAGCCCGTCGCCGAGCTCCATGACTTCCATGACCGGCTTGTCGCAATGCGCGAGCAGGGTGCGGCAGGCCGGCGAGTGGCGCAGGCCCGCCGTGACCAGGGCGGAGCAGGACCAGCCCAGGAAGGTCCTGACCAGCTGGTGCTCGCGCTCGAGGTCGTAGTCGGTGTTGCCCAGCAGGATCTGGTAGCCCCGGGCCTCGAAGGTGACCTGCAGGCCGCGGATCACCTCGATGAAGACACTGTTCTCCAATGAGGGAACGATCACCGCGATGAAGCGCGAGCGCGCCGAGGCCAGGCTGCCGGCGATCAGGTTGGGCACGTAGCCGACCCGCTCCATGGCCTCCAGGATCCGCGCCCGGGTGGCCTCGTTGACCCGCTCGGGCGTGTTCAGCGCGCGCGAGGCGGTGATGGCGGACACGCCGGCGGCCTCGGCGACCTCCTTGAGTGTCGGTTGCGACGCGCCCCGGCGGCGCCGGGTTCGTTGGGTGTCCCGGTTAGACATTGGTCTCGTCCCTGCGCTCTGCGCTTGCCCCGTCAGAGGCGTCCGTCTAGAAAGGTGTTAGCGCTAACATGATAGCGCTAACACGCGCCGGTGACATCCTCCACCGAGACGGCCAGCACACGATATCGGGAGAACCAAAGGTGAGCGACATTTCCGCAAGCAAGCCCCGCATCGGGGTCGTCGGCCTCGGGGCCATGGGCCTGGGAACGGCCATGGCGCTGCTCGAGAAAGGGCTGCCGGTCACGGGCTGCGACGTTTCCGCGGCGGCGCGGCAGGCCTTCGAGGCACAAGGCGGGCGCTGGGTCGACAGTCCAGCGGCACTCGCCGAGTGCTGCGATATCGTGCTGCTGGTGGTCGTCAATGCCGATCAGGTGGAGCAGGTGCTGTTCGGCGAGCAGGGGCTGGCCGCGCGGCTGGCACCGGGCAGCGTGGTGGTGCAGTGCGCCACGGTGGCGCCCAGCATCGCCCGCCGGCTGGGTGAGCGGCTGGTCGAGGCCGGCCTCGAGATGCTCGATGCACCGATCAGCGGCGGGGCCGCCAAGGCGCGCAGCGGCGAGCTGTCGGTCATGGCTTCCGGGGCGCACTCGGCGTTCGACAAGGCGGCCCCGGCGCTCGAGGCCATGGCGGCCACCGTCTACCGGCTGGGCGATGGGCCCGGCGTCGGCTCGAGCATGAAGCTCGTCAACCAGCTGCTGGCCGGGGTGCATATCGCCACTGCGGCCGAGGCCATGGCACTGGGCATCCGCCTGGGGCTCGACCCGGACACCGTCTACGAGGTGATCACCCATTCGGCGGGCAATTCCTGGATGTTCGAGAACCGGGTGCCGCACATCCTCAAGGGAGACTACACGCCGCTGTCGGCCGTCGACATCTTCGTCAAGGACCTCAACATCGTCCATGACACCGGACGCGAGCTGGCCATGCCGACCCCGGTGACCGCCTCTGCCCTCCAGCAGTTCACCGCCGCCAAGGGTGCCGGCCTGGGTCGCGAGGACGACTCGGCCGTGATCAAGGTCTACGAGCGGCTGTCGGGGATCACGCTGCCCGAGGCGGCCAACGACCCGCAGGAGGCCTGATCATGGCTATCGTACTGGGCGCCATCGCCGACGACTTCACCGGCGCCACCGACCTGGCCAACAACCTGGTGCGCAGCGGCATGCGCTGCGTGCAGGTGATCGGCGTGCCGCACGCCGCACTGGCGCTGGACGACGTCGACGCCGTAGTGGTGGCGCTGAAGTCGCGCTCCTGCGCCGTGGAGTGCGCCGTCGAGGATTCCCTCGCCGCCCTCGACTGGCTGCAGGCGCAGGGCGCGCGCCAGATCTTCTTCAAGTACTGCTCGACCTTCGATTCCACCGACGCCGGCAATATCGGCCCGGTCGCCGAGGCGCTGATGACGCGGCTCGGCGCGACCCAGACGGTGATGGTGCCGGCATTCCCGGTCAACGGCCGTACGGTCTATCAGGGGCACCTGTTCGTCGGTGACCGGCTGCTCAACGAGAGCGGCATGCAGCACCACCCGCTCAATCCCATGACCGATGCCGACCTGGTGCGGGTGCTGTCCCGTCAGGTCGCGCGCCCGGTGGGGCTGGCATCGCACTCGGTGCTGGCCCGGGGCGGGGAGGCGACTCGCCGTCATCTGGAGGCGCTGCATGAGCAGGGCGTCGGCCATGTGGTCTGCGACACCCTCGACGATCGTGACCTCGCGGCGATCGCCGCGGCGGTGGTCGACCTGCCGCTGGTGACCGGCGGCTCCGGGCTGGGTCAGGCGCTGCCGGTCGAGTACCGGCGCTGCGGCTGGCTGGCCGAGGTGGCCGAGCCCGGCCGCCTGGCACCGTCGGCCGGCACGGCCCTGGTGCTGTCGGGCAGCTGCTCTCGGGCGACCCTGGCGCAGGTGGCGCGCTTCCTCGAGCATCACCCTGGTATGGCGCTGGACCCGCTGGCGCTGGCCGAGGGCGAGGACCACCTCCAGGACGCGCTGACCTTCGCCCGGGAGCGGCTGGCGGACGGCGGTCCGGTGCTGGTCTATGCCTCCGCCGACCCGGAGCGGGTCAAGGCTGCCCAGGCGACGCTGGGTGCCGAACGCGCCGGTCAACTGGTCGAAGACGCGCTGGGGCGCCTGGCCCGCACGCTGGTCGAGGAGGGCGTGGGCCGGCTGGTGGTCGCCGGCGGCGAGACCTCCGGCGCGGTGGTCTCGGCGCTGGGGGTTCGCACCCTGCGCATCGGCGAGCAGATCGATCCCGGCGTGCCCTGGACCCAGGCTCCGCTTGCCGGCCGCGAGGCGCCGCTGTCCCTGGCGCTCAAGTCGGGCAACTTCGGCGGCCCCGATTTCTTTACCCGAGCCTTCGAGGTGCTGACATGAGCGCGCATGCCATCAATGCCCAGCGCGAGCAGATCGCCGTCATGGGGAAGTCGCTGTTCGATCGCGGGCTGACCATGGGCTCCAGCGGCAACATCAGCGTGCGCCTGGAAGACGGCGGCTGGCTGATGACGCCGACCAATGCCTGCCTGGGGCGGCTCGATCCGGCGCGCATCGCGCGCCTGGACCGGGACGGCCGACTGCTCGACGGCGACAGGCCGACCAAGGAGCAGTTCCTGCACACGGCGATGTACCAGGAGCGTCCCCAGTCCGGCGCCATCGTCCACCTGCATTCGACCCACTCGGTGGCCGTCTCTTGCCTGCCCGACGTGAATCCCTGCGACTGCATTCCGCCGCTCACGGCCTACTACGTGATGCGGGTCGGGAAGCTGCCGCTGGTGCCCTATCACATGCCCGGTGACCCGAGCCTGGGAGACGCCGTGCGCGGCCTGGCCGGCCGCCACAGCGCGGTGCTGCTGGCCAATCACGGCCCGGTGGTGGCCGGCAAGTCGCTGGAGGCCGCGGTCTACGCCACCGAGGAGCTCGAGGAAACCGCCAAACTGTTCCTCCTGCTGCGCGGGCAGGACCCGCGCGGCCTGACGCCCGAGCAGGTGGCCGAACTCGAAGCGCGCTTTCCGCGCGACTGACCCGACCGCAAGGAGCGACAATGACCCGACTGGCCGCCAACCTCAGCATGCTGTTCACCGAGCACGATTTCCTCGACCGCTTCCAGGCCGCCGCCGATGCCGGCTTTCGCGGCGTCGAGTACCTGTTTCCCTATGCCCATGCGCCGGAGCGCATCGCCGAGGCGCTGCACGAGGCGGGCGTCGAGCAGGTGCTTTTCAACCTGCCGCCCGGTGACTGGGAGGCCGGCGAGCGTGGCCTCGCCAGCCTGCCGGGGCGCGAGGCGGAGTTTCGCGACGCCGTGATCGAGGGCCTGCGCTATGCCGCGCAGCTTAACTGCTCCCGCGTGCATGCCATGGCCGGGCTGCTGCCCGAGGGCCTGGATGACCGCGCGCTGGACGAGGCCCGCGAGGCCCATCACGCCACCTATCTGCAGAACCTGCGTTTCGCCGCCGGCGAGGCGGCGAAGGTCGGCCGGGAGCTGCTGATCGAGCCGATCAACACCCGCGACATGCCGGGCTATTTTATCTCCCGCCAGGACCAGGCCGTGGTGGTTCTCGAGGCCGTGGGCGCGGACAACCTGCGCCTGCAGTTCGATCTCTACCACTGCCAGATCATGGAGGGCGACCTGATTCGCCACCTGGAGCACCTGCTGCCCCATATCGGCCACGTGCAGATCTCCGGGGTGCCGGAGCGACACGAGCCGGATGTCGGCGAGGTGCATTATCCGGCGATTCTCGCGCGCCTTGAGGCGCTGGGCTATGGCGGCTGGATCGGCTGCGAGTATCGGCCGGCCGCCGCCACCCGGGATGGCCTGGGCTGGGGGCAGGCCTATGGGCTGCGGCCCTGAGGGCTGCCTCTCCTTGAGCCACAACATCATTCTCACGATCAGGAAGTGACGCCATGCATATCGTCATTACCGGTGCCGCCGGTTTTCTTGGCCAGCGCCTCTTGCAGCGGCTGCTGGAACTCGGTGAGCTCGACGGCCGGCCGATCCGCCGGCTGACGTTGATCGACCAGGTCGAGCCGCCCGCCATAGAGGGCGCGAGCGTCGAACTGGAGGCCCTGGCGCTAGACATCGGTGCCCCGGGGGGGCTGGACACGGTGCTGGCAGCGCGGCCGGACGTCATCTACCACCTGGCCGCGGTGGTCAGTTCGGCCGCCGAGGCGGATCTGGATCTGGGCATGAGGGTCAACTTCGATGCCACCCGCGCGCTGCTGGAGGGCTGTCGGGCCCATGGGCTGTCCGAGACCCGCCTGGTAATGGCCAGCTCCGTGGCGGCCTACGGGGGGGAGCTTCCCGAGGTCCTCGACGACATGACCGCGCTGCATCCGCAGAATTCCTACGGCGCCCAGAAGGCCATGTGCGAGCTGCTGGTCAACGACTACAGCCGCCGTGGCCTGATCGACGGCCTGGTGCTGCGCCTGCCGACCATCGTGATTCGCCCCGGGCGGCCCAACGCCGCGGCCTCGAGCTTCGCCTCCAGCATCCTGCGCGAGCCGCTCAACGGCGAGGAAGCCATCTGTTCGGTGCCCACTGAGCTTGAGCTGTTCGTGATGTCGCCGGCCAGCGTTATCGAGGCCCTGATCCACGGCGCTGCGGTGCCGGGAGACGCGCTCGGCGACTTCCGGGCCTTCATGCTGCCGGGCATCACGGTGAGCGTCGCCGAGATGCTCGAGACCCTGGGCGAGGTCGCCGGCGAGCCGGCGCTGGCCCTCGTCCGTCACGAACCGGACCCCGCCATCGAGGCCATCGTCGGCAGCTGGCCGGCGCGCTTCCGCAACGACCGAGCCCGGCAGCTGGGCTTCGAGGGCGACCGGAATTTCCGCGATATCGTCCAGGCCTTCATGGCCGAGCAGGCGGGCCAGGGAGGCCCCTTGCCGCCTGCGTGAGGACGATCTTCCGACCATTGTCGTATTTGACATGGTGGAGTGATTGTCATGTCATTATACCAGTTTGCCGTACCCTGTCGGCCCCGGCCGTCGGTCTCTACCCAGCCGCAAACCCAAGGGGATATAACAATGACTACCCGTTTTGCACGTCACGCCTTGCCCGCCGCCATCGCCGGCGTTTCCGCCCTGGCCCTGGCCGCCACCAGCCTCGGTGTCTCGGCCGCCCAGACCATCACCGTGGGGCATACCACTTCCGACAGCTCCCACTACTCGGCCGGTGTCGACGCCTTCGCGGCCAAGCTCGATGAGCTCAGCGACGGTGAGTTCGAAGTGGCCGAGCATCCGTCCGGCGCCCTGGGCGGCGAGCGCGCCATGATCGAGGGCCTGCAGATCGGCACCATCGACATGGTGGTGTCGTCCACCGGGCCGCTGGGCAACTTCGTGCCCGAGACCTACGTGCTCGACCTGCCGTTCCTGTTCAAGGACTACGACCAGGCGCGCTGCGTGCTGGACGGTGACGTCGGCCAGTCACTGCTGGACAAGATCGGCGAGAACAACCTCGTGGGCCTTGCCTGGACCGAAAACGGCTTTCGTCACCTGACCAACAGCCAGCGTGACGTGGAGACTCCCGAGGACGCCGCCGGATTGAAGATCCGCACCATGGAAAACGAGATGCACATGGCCGCGTTCCGCGAGCTCGACGTGCATCCCACGCCCATGGCGTTTCCGGAACTGTTCACCGCCCTGCAGCAGGGCACGGTGGATGGCCAGGAGAACCCGATTTCGGTGATTCTCACCGGCAATCTCTGGGAGGTGCAGGATCGTCTGTCCCTCACCGGCCATGTCTATTCGCCGGCCATCATGCTGGCCTCTCCGGTGCTCTGGGACAGCCTCAGCGACGAGGAAAAGGGTTGGTTCCGCGAGGCGTCCCAAGCCGGCGCAGAGGCCACCCGGGCGATGGTGTCGCGGCTCGAGACCGAGGGGGTGGCCGAGCTCCAGGAGAAGGGCATGACCGTGGTCGAGGATATCGGCAAGGCGCCGTTCCAGGAGGCCGTCGAGCCTTCCTACAAGGTCTACACCGACCAGTATGGCAGCGAGATGCTTGACCGGATCCGCAATAGCGACTGCTGATCGTCACCCGATGCCTGCCTCGACACTCGTGTCGAGGCAGGCCGCTTCAAGGGGTATGTCATGCTGGAATTCTTCCTGCGTTTCGAACGTGTGATGACTCGGTTCTCGCTCGTGGTGGCGGTATTGATGCTCATCATTTCAGTGACCACCGGCTTCTATCAGGTCCTGACGCGGTTTGTCTTCGATGCCCCGTCCACCTGGTCGGAAGTCGTGGCGCGTTCTTCCATGATCTGGTGCGTTTTTCTTGCCGCTGCATCGGGCTTCCGCGGCGGCGACATGATGTCCGTCGAGGTCATCTACAAGCTGGTTCCACGCAAGAGCCTGATCCTGATTGAGACCCTGATCGCCGTGGGCTGTGTGATCGCCCTGGTGATACTGGTCTATTACGGCACGGCGATGACGCTGCGGGTCAGGTCACAGATGCTGTCCGGGCTGGGGGTGACGATTGCGTGGGTCTACGCAGCGATTCCCGTTGGCGCCGGTTTCGCACTGCTGGCGGTCGTGGCGCGACTGCTGGCCCAGGCCAGCGGACGCGAGACCGTCGGCATGGAGGAGAATGACGAGCCCGAACCGCTGCGTCATGACGAAGCGGAATCGGCAACGTCCGAGCCCCCGCCGGGATCTTCCACGCCACCTCGGGACCGGCAATCACGGACATCATTGAGCGGTGTGGCGTCACCCGCCGGCTCAACGACTCGGAGGGCCCGCTCATGAATCTCGCGATTGGCCTGTCTCTGGTTCTCTTCTTTGCGATCGGCGTGCCCATCGCCATCTCCATCCTGCTGGCGTCGATCATCGGCATCGAGTTCTTCACACGATTCCCGCTGCTGATGGTGCCGCAGCAGATGTTCGTGGGCATCGACAACTTCCCGCTGATGGCCATTCCGTTCTTCATCCTGGCCGGCAATCTGATGGCCGCCGGGGGCATCTCGCAGCGCCTGGTGGATCTGGCCAAGTCTATCGTCGGCGGCCTGCAGGGCGGCCTGGCGATGACCTGCGTGCTGACCTGCATGCTGTTCGCCGCGGTGTCGGGCTCGAGCGTGGCCACCACCTTCGCCATCGGCTCGATCCTGATTCCGGCCATGGCGCGCCACGGTTATCCGCGGCCGCTGGCCGCCTCGATCCAGGCGTCGTCGGCGGAGCTCGGGGTGCTGATTCCGCCGTCGATCCCCCTGATCCTCTACGGCGTCAGCACCGATACTTCCATCGGACGCCTGTTCATTGCCGGCATCGGCCCGGGCTTGCTGATCGGCAGTGCCTTGCTGCTGTTCCTGTACCTGTTCTGCAAGGTGCGTGGCTATGGGCTCAGGGATCGGGAAGACCGCCAGGATTTCGGGACGTCCTTCAAGCGGGCCTGGGCCGCGCTGCTGATGCCGGTGGTGGTGATCGGCGGCATCTACGGCGGCGTGTTCACGCCTACCGAGGCGTCGGCGGTGGCGGTGGTCTATGCGCTGATCGTCGGCGGACTGATCTACCGGGAGCTCAGCCTGGCGCAGCTGTGGCCGATCCTGAGGCAAAGCGTGATCGCCACCGCGACGGTGATGCTGATCATCTCGGCGGCGGCGCTGTTCAGCTTCCTGATCAGCCGCTCCGGGCTGCCCGGCGAGGTGGCGGACTGGGTCACCCAGGTGTTCGACAGCCCGATCAGCTTCCTGCTGGCGGTCAACGTTATGCTGCTGGTGATCGGCATGTTCGTCGAGACCTCGGCGGCGATCCTGGTGCTGGCACCGATCTTCACTCCGATCGCCGTGCAGTACGGCATCGATCCGGTGCATTTCGGGCTGATCATCGTGGTCAACCTGGCGCTGGGCATGTTCACCCCGCCGCTCGGCGTCAACCTGTTTGCCGCCTGCGCGGTGGCCAAGCTGTCCATCGATCAACTCATTCCCTGGCTGCTGCGTTTCGTGCTGGTGGTGCTGGCCTGTCTGATGGCGATCACCTATCTGCCCTGGATCTCGCTGGGGCTGGTCGACCTGCTGTACTGATAACAATCAAGGAGACATCGATGAGTGCGTTACCCGTAACGCCGCGCTGCGCGGCACTGATCGGCGGGGAGTGGGTGCCCACGCCCAGTTCCCTGAGCGTCGAGGCACCGGCCACGGCCACGCCGCTGGCCGAGATCGCCCGCTGCGAGGCAGAGCAGGTCGACGCTGCGGTCGCGGCGGCACGGCGTGCCTTCGACGGCGAGCTCGGCGACTGGCACCAGTGGTCGGCCCGCCGGCGCGGCGAATGGCTGTACGCCTTTGCCGACGCCATCGATGCCGACGCCGAGACCCTGTCCGCCCTGGAGTGCGCCGATACCGGCAAGCCGATGACTCAGGCCCGGGGCGACATCGCCGTGTGCGCCCGCTACTTCCGCTTCTACGCCGGCGCGGCGGACAAGCTCCATGGCGAGACCATCCCCTTCGACAACGACTTCGCCGTGTTCACGCTGCGCGAGCCCTATGGCGTCTGCGGCCAGATCATTCCCTGGAACTACCCCTCGCAGATCTTCGGCCGCTGCGTGGCGGCGGCGCTGGCGGCCGGCAACAGTGTGGTGCTCAAGCCCGCCGAGGATGCCTGCCTGAGCGTGCTGCGCCTGGCCGAGCTGGCCGTCGAAGCCGGGCTGCCGGCCGGGGGCCTCAACGTGGTGCCGGGCCTGGGGCGCGAGTCGGGCTCGGCGCTGGCCGCACATCCGGGCATCGATCACCTGTCGTTCACCGGCTCGCCGGAGACCGGGACCCTGGTCACTCAGGCCGCGGCGGTCAATCACGTGCCGGTGACCATGGAGCTCGGCGGCAAGTCGCCGCAGATCGTGTTCGCCGATGCCGACCTCGAGGCCGCCCTGACGGCGGTGGTGCGGGGCATCATTCAGAATGCCGGCCAGACCTGCTCGGCGGGGAGTCGACTGCTGGTCGAGGCATCCTGCTACGACGAGGTGGTCTCGCGACTCGCCGCACGTTTCGGCGACCTGCGCTGCGATGCCGGCGAGCGCGATGCCGACTGCGGCCCGCTGATCAACGCCCGCCAGCGCGAGAAGCTCGAGGCCCGGCTGGCGGCGGCACAAGAGGACGGCATTCGCGTCGCGGCGGCCGGTCAGCTGGCCGAGGGGGCGCCCGCCGAGGGGCATTTCGTGGTGCCGCAGCTGCTGGTCGACATCCCCGAGGGCCATGAGGTGACCCGCGAGGAGCTGTTCGGCCCGGTGCTGGCGGTGCAGCGCTTCGAGGACGAGGAGGACGCTGTGCGCCTGGCCAATGCCACCGACTTCGGCCTGTGTGCCGGCGTCTGGACCCGCGACGGCGGGCGTCAGCTGCGCCTGGCCAAGCGCATCCGCAGCGGCCAGGTCTTCGTCAACAACTACGGTGCCGCCGGTGGCATCGAGCTGCCGTTCGGCGGCATGGGCCGCTCCGGCCACGGCCGCGAGAAGGGCTTCGAGGGGCTGAAGAGCTACACCCAGCTCAAGACGGTGGCGATCCGCCACGGTTGAGCCTCGCCTGCATCCAGATCGACCCGCATGACGCCATTGGCCGGGGAGGGCGCACTGTCGCCGCCTCGGTCGTGGGAGTGTCGTGCGTCAGAGGTTCCATTGCGACACGGGCAGCTTGCTGCCGGGAGACAACATCATGACCTACAGGATCGCAGTACTGGCGGGGGACGGCATCGGCCTCGAGGTGGTGCCCCAGGGGCTGAAGGTGCTGGAGGCGGCGGCTCGTCGTTTCGACCTGCCGCTGGAATTCGAGCACTTCGATTTCGCCAGCTGTGCCTATTACATGGAACACGGCGACATGCTGCCGGAGGACTGGTACGAGACTCTGACCCGTTTCGACGCCATCTTCTTCGGCGCCGTGGGCTGGCCCGATACGGTGCCGGACCATGTCTCGGCCTGGGGCTCGCTGCTCAAGTTCCGGCGCGCCTTCGACCAGTACGTCAACCTGCGGCCGTGCCGGCTGATGCCGGGCATCGAGAGCCCGCTCAAGGGGCGGGAACCCGGCGATATCGACTTCCTGGTGGTGCGCGAGAACACCGAAGGCGAGTACTCGCGCCTCGGCGGGCGAGTGTTCGAAGGGACCGATCGGGAGGTGGTGTTGCAGGAAACGCTGATGACCCGCACCGGGGTCGACCGGGTGCTGAAGTACGCCTTCGAGCTGGCCCAGTCGCGGCCGCGGAAGAAGCTGACTTCGGCCACCAAGTCCAACGGCCTGTCGATCTCGATGCCCTACTGGAACGAGCGGGTGGCGGCGATGAAGACGAATTTCCCCGAGATCGACGTCGATCAGTTCCATATCGATATCCTCACTGCCAACTTCGTGCTGCATCCCGACTGGTTCGACGTGGTGGTGGCCAGCAATCTGTTCGGCGACATCCTCTCCGACCTGGGCCCGGCCTGCACCGGCACCATCGGCATCGCGCCGTCCGGCAACATCAACCCGACCGGGGAATTCCCCAGCCTGTTTGAGCCGGTCCACGGCAGCGCCCCGGACATCGCCGGGCGCGGCATCGCCAACCCCATCGGCCAGATCTGGTGTGGGGCGATGATGCTTGAGCACCTGGGCGAGGCCGAGGCCGGAGCGGCGATCGTCGCCGCCATCGAAGCGGTGCTGGAGCAGAGCGATCCGCAGGTGCTGACGCCGGACCTCAAGGGCCGCGGCAGCACCGAGACCCTGGGGCGTGCCATCGCCGAGGCGCTGGGCGCCGCCTGAGCGCGACATATCGGTAGTTCAACCAGCAAGCGCCACGTGTGGGGCGGGAGGGCCGGGCGCGTGGCGACGTCTAACGGGAGTGACGAATGAACAAGACATACCGGGTCGGCATGATCGGCGTGGGCCTGATGGGCCACGGCATCGCCACCAGCCTGCTGCGGGGCGGCCATCGGCTGAGCTTCCTCGATCATCCCGGCAATCAGCCGGTCGAGGACCTGCTGGAGGCCGGTGCCGAGAAGCGATCCAGCGCCCGCGAGGTGGCCGAGCATGCCGAAGTGGTGATCCTCTGCGTGACCGGCACGCCCCAGGTGGAGAGTGTTCTGTTCGATGCCGGCGGCGTGCTGGAAGGCCTGCAGCCGGGCAGCGTGATCGTCGACTGCTCGACGGCGATCCCGAGCTCCACCCTGGCCATAGCCGAAAGGGTTGCCGCCGCCGGTGGCCAGTTCATGGACGCCGCCATGACCCGCACGCCCAAGGAGGCCGCCGAGGGGCGTCTCAATCTGATCGTCGGGGCCGCCGACGAGCTGTTCCGCGATATGAAACCGCTGCTGGAGAGCTTCTCCGAGCACATCACCCACGGCGGTCCGGTGGGGGCGGGCCACAAGCTCAAGTTGTTGCACAACTATGTGTCGCTGGGCTTCACCGCGGTGCTGTCCGAGGCGGCGGCGGCCTCGCGCCGTGCCGGCATCGATGACGACGTCTTCCTCGAGGTGCTGGGCAACGGCGGCGGTGGCGGGGTGGTGCTGGAGCGCCTGCGGCCCTTCATCGCCGCCGGGGACCCCTCGGGCTTCCGCTTCAGCCTCTCCAATACGCTCAAGGACATCGACTACTACAACGCCATGGCCCGGGACGTGGGCGCCGAGCGTGGCGTGGCCGCCGCCATCGATACGCTGTATCGCGACGTCAACGAGCGGGGGCATGGCGATCGCCTGACCCCGGAGCTGGTGGCGCTGCTGGGGCAGCCTTGAGCGGTAGACAGCCCTGAGCGGAAGGGAAACAAGCGATGGCGCCCGGCGGAGATTCCGCCGGGCGCCGTCTCTTGTGCCGACCATGCGAATCAGCCGAAGTCGGCGTCGCGCAGGCGTCCGAAGTAGGCATCGTCGCCGATCTGGCCGCCCTTGAAGGCAACCTGCAGACCATCGAAGGCGGTCTCGTCGGCGTGGGCAAGGCACAGCGGCGAGCCCGGCGTCTGCGGCAGCGGACGGCAGGTGGTGAGGGCATGAATGCCCAGTTCGTGGAGGGCGTGGCTCGAGGTGTCGCCGCCGGCGACCACCACGCGGGTGAGGCCCTCGGCGAGTACCAGCTCGCGCAGCAGTCGGCCCAGTCCGCGTCCCAGCGCGTGACGCGCGTCTTCGCCCGACAGCGTCGGCAGGCTGCCATCCGGTCCCAGGGCGGTGTAGATCACCACGCTGAGCCCGTCGTGCAGCGCCGTCAGCGCCTGTTGGCGGGCCTCGTCGAGCGCGGCCGATGCCGTTTCGGCGTCGGCCAGGCGGGCCGCGTCGAGGGCGATGCCGCGAAAGCCGTTGGCCTCGGCCCAGCGGATCTGCCGGGCCGTGGTTTCGGAGCAGCTGCCCGAGACCACCGCGATGCGCTCCACCGGAGCGGGCTCCTCGAAGGGGGCGGGGGCCGCGTCGACGATTCCTTGCCGGCGCCATTCCGCGAGCAGCGCATATTCCACCCCGGAGGAGCCGACCACGAAGCCGCCCTGCGGCGGTCGCGTGCGCCACATCTGGTGGCCCGCGGCCGCCTGGCTGGCGGGGTCGAGTACATCGAAGAGCAGCGCCTGGTGGCGTGCCCGGGCCTCGTCCACGCGTCGGTCGGCCGCATCGTCGGTCAGGGTCCGGAAGTCCACGAGGCCCGTCTCGAGGTCGGTCTGGGCGGCCAGATGCCGGCGCAGGTCGGCCTCGTGCATCGGCGTTACCGGATGCTGCGACATGATCGGATGACGGTCGATGCGATACACCTCGCCCCAGGCCGTGGCGAACAGCTGGCCGAAGGCGGTATAGCGGCCGAGCTGGGGGGCGCCGACCACGATCGGCACGCAGGCCTGATCGTGGAGGCGGCGGCCGATCTCCAGGGCGCGGCCGATGCTGCCGGTCTCCGGGGCGCTGTCGAAGGTCGAGCAGGTCTTGTAGTGGCACAGTGCCGCGCCGCGTTCGCGCAGCCAGGTCAGTGCCGGCACCAGATGCCGATCCATCCAGGCCGGCGACTCGCTGCGGCTGGTGCCGGCCAGGCCGATGGCGCGGCAGTGGCGAAAGCGGGCCAGCTGGTCGGCATCGGGGAGGGCGGTGAACAACACGGTATCGACGCCCTGGCTGCTCAGGGCCTCCATGACGTCGGTGGAGCCGGTCAGGTCGTCGCCGTAGTAGCTGATCAGCGTCGTGTCGTGGTCGGGTCTCATCGGCGGAAGGTCTCCAGGGCGCGGGCCAGTTGACGATGTTCGCGGGCATAGGCGTCCAGCTCGATGCCTGCCACGGCGGCCTCCCAGGCTTGGCGCAGGCTATGCACGCCGGCGCCGATGCCGTCGGGATGCGCCATGATGCCGCCGCCGGCGCAGAAGATCAGATCGGTGCTGTCGACGGCGCGATAGGTATCGGCGGCCTGGTCGGCGGTCTGGCCGGAGGAGAACACCGGCATCACCTCGCAGCCCGGTGAGGGCGGGGCGAACATCGGCGTCAGGCAGGTGCGGGCGCTGGCGATGACGCTGGCGTCTTCCTCGCTGAACTTGTTGCTCAGCCCGTTGACGTGGATATGGTCGACCCCGGCCAGTCGCCACAGTTTCTGGTAGGCGACGAAGCTCATGCCCAGGTGCGGCGAGCGGCTGAAAATGCCCCAGCCGGCGCGATGGCCGTGCAGTGCCACTTGGCAGTGGCGGCGCAGCCGGGTGATGCCGGCGAGCCCGACGGCGTTGAGCGCCGCCATCACGCAGCTGCCCCCGGCGGCGACCACGTAGTCGTGATGCTCGCGCATCTCATCCAGGTCGCCGGTGATGTTGAAGGCGTACATCACCCGGCGCCCGGTGCGCTCGGCGTGTTCGCGGATCACCGGCATCACGGCGTCGACCCGCGCCTTGAGCGGATTGTGCGGGCCGTTGGCCTGCAGTTCATCGTCCTTGATGAAGTCGATTCCACCTTCGACAAGTTCGCGGACCACCTCGGCCGTGGCGCCGGGTGACAGGCCGACGCTGGGCTTGATGATGGTGCCGATCAGCGGGCGTTCGCTGATACCGGTCAGCTCGCGGGTGCCGGCGATGCCGAACTGCGGTCCGGGATAGGCGTCGGCGAAGGGCGCCGGCAGTTCCAGGTCGAGCAGCTTGAGCGCCGAGAACTCCTTGAGCTCGAACAGGTTGCCGGCCACCGTGGCCACCAGGGTGGGAAGCGAGGGGCCGAGATTGGCGAGCGGCCAGGACAGCGTCACCCGGGCGCGCCGATAGACGGAATGTCCGTCGTCCACCAGCGGGGCGGGGATGGGCAAGGACGGAGTCGCCACGCTGTCCAGCGGCTCGATGGCCTCGACGCGGGCGCCGTGATGCTCTCGCAGTTCGTCGGTCTCGCTGGCGAGACGCGTGAAGGTGCCACAGGACTGCTCGCCCGCCATGACCGCGGCAGCGTGCTCCAGAGGGTAGGGCGTCTCGATCAGGTAGCTGGCACGAATACGATCGCTCATGGCCGCCCCCGTCAGGTGATGCGCTGGATGCTGTCGGCGATGGCGTCGCGCTCGAAGACCTGTTTCCAGTCGTCGCGCATCAGCATCGGCTTGCCGTTCTCGATGGCCTTGTTGCAGGCATCGGAGAAGGCGCCGGGCTGCTCGTCGAAGATCACCGCGCCGAGGATATTCATGTGGCCGAGCAGGAAGTCGCGCGCGCACTGCTCGGAGACTCCGCGGGTGACGACTTCGTCCATGGCCTCGCGCATCACCGCCAGCAGGGTGGCGCAGACGGTCTCAGACAGGCCCGGCTCGAGCAGCGCCATCTCGTCGACGCTGACGCGATGCGAGCGGCCGACCGGCGCGTAGATGGTCCGGGCGATCCGCTCGCCCAGGGCGAAGCTCTCCTCCGGCCCCTGCATCAGGGCACTGACGATATGCTGGGTTGCCTTGTAGCCGCCGAAATAGTCGCGCTTGGCCTCCAGCTCGGTCTCGTCGTTGAAGATCGGCGGATGGCAGGGATGGGTGACGAAGTAGGTGAGGTCCTCGCGCTCCGGCAGGTGGCCGGCGAAGGGGGCGGCGGCGTCGAGGGTCACGAGCATGGTGCCGCTTTCCATCAGCGGGGCGAGCTGCGCGGAGATGCTGCCGATCAGGGTGTCCGGGACGGCCAGGATCACGGCATCGGCCCCGGGAACCGCCTTTTCGGCGGCCATGCAGTCGATGCCCAGCTCGCTCTTGAGGCGTTCGCGCCCGGCGTCGCTGACCTCGACGTGACGCACGCTGAAGTCCGACGACTGCAGGTTGCGGGACAGGCGAAAGCCCATCTTGCCGCCGGCACCGATCAACGCAATGGTAGTCATGGGGCTGTCTCCTCGGGTCGTTGTGGAGTGTTGTTGTGAACGTCTTGCGAGCGCGCTGTGACATACAGACGCAGGGCGTCGAGCCAGGACGAGCATTTTTCTCGCTCAACTGGTATGATGACAATATAAGTTGACGTGACTGTCAAACACGACCTTGGTGGCATTCGCTATGCCGGCGTGCCGCGAGATGCGTATGCTGTGCCCCTGTTTTCGACCCTGATGAAGGCCAGACACATGAGCGATGCCCTGAAGATCTCGCGCAGAAAGCTGTCCGACGAAGTCTTCGATCGGCTCTATGCGATGCTGCTGAACGGCGACTATGCCCCCGGTGATCACCTGCCTTCGGAGCGCGAACTGATGGAGCGCTTCGGCGTGGGCCGGCCCGCCATTCGCGAGGCCATGCAGTCTCTGGAACGCCTGGGGCTGGTGTCGATCCAGCACGGACAGCGTCCCAAGGTGACCATGCCCACGGCGGAAGGCATGCTGTCTCAGATCGAGCTGACGGCCATGCACATGCTGTCCAACTCGCCGCAGTCGCTGGAGCATCTCAAGGAGGCCCGGGCCTTCTTCGAGCTGGGCATGGTGGCGCGGGCCGCCAGGGCGGCACGCGAGGAGGATGTCGCTCACCTGCAGGAGCTGCTCGAGCGTCAGCGCAGCGAGCTCAACCGTGACATCGGGGCCTTCATCAAGGCCGATATGTCCTTCCACTCTGCAATCGTCGAGATCACCGGCAACCCGATCTTCATCGCCATCAGCCACGCGATGCTCAACTGGCTGGCCAACTTCCACGCCTCCGTACTGCACTGGAAGGGCAGCGAGCACATCACCCTCGAGGAGCACGGGCGCATCCTCGATGCCATCCGCCAGAATGACGAGGCCGCCGCGGTGAGAGAGATGCGGGCGCATCTGGACCGGGCCCGCAGCCTGTATCACCTGTCCTGATACGCTGGCGCGGCATCCTTGGCCCATGAGCCGTGATCTTTCTCCCCTGATCGGCAGCGTCGAGCGCTCCTATCCGCTCGACTGCCTGAGCGATACCCACGACTACCACCAGCTGCTGGTGGGGCTCGGCGGCCGCGTGGACGTCGAGGTCGAGGGGCGTGGCGCCGCCATGGGCCCGGGGAGCGTGTGCCTGATTCCCGCCGCGGCGACCCATCACTACCTGGGGCTCGATGCCGACAATCGCTGCCGCGTGCTGGATCTGCCCGTGGGCGAGGCCGTGGATACGCTGTTCGAGCGAATTCGCTTCCTGCGCCTGGCGCCGGAGGAGGCCGCCGGACTGGACGATGAGCGGTTGCTGGCGCGGCTCGGTGGTGCGCCCGCGTGGCGGGGACCACGGCTCAACATGGCGAGCCTGACCCGGCGGGTCCAGGCCGACCCGGCGGCGCCCTGGAGCCTGGCGCGGCTGGCCGAGGCGTCACGGCTCTCCGAACGGCAGCTGCGTCGCAGTCTCACCGAGATCACCGGCCTGACGCCCTGGCAGTGGCTTACGCGGCAGCGACTGGCACTGGCCGAGCGGCTGCTGATGACCAGCGATGCCTCCCTTACCGAGATTGCCCTGGCCTGTGGCTTCGCCGACGGCGCCCAGTTCAGCCGCCACTTCCGGCGCTGGCGCGGGCAGCCGCCGAGCGCGTTTCGTCGCGTTCGGTGACGGCCGAAATCGACAAGCCTTCGTCTTTCTCGTCCCCCATACTGCCCAGCCGACCCGCGAATGGAGAATCGAGATGTCGGCTGTTTCCCCCGCCGAGGCGCGCCGTGCCACCCTGTGGGGCGCCAGTACCGTCCTGAGCTGGGCGACGCTGGCGCTGTTCACCCAATGGGCCGGCCCGGTGCCGCCTTTCCTGCTGACCGCGCTGTGCTTCGGCCTGGCCGGCGGCCTAGCGCTGCTGGTGTTCCTGCTGCGTGGCGAGAAGCGCGCCCTGGCCGAGGCCTTCCGCCAGCCGCCGGCGGGCTGGCTGCTGGGAGTGGGCGGGCTGTTTGGCTATCACCTGTGCTACTTCATCGCCCAGCAGAACGCGCCGGCGGCCAACGCCGGGCTGATCAGCTATCTGTGGCCGCTGCTGATCGTGATCCTGGCCGGCTGGCTGCTGCCCGGCGAGCGCCTGCGCGGGATTCACCTGGTGGGCGGCGTGTGCGGCTTCATCGGTGCGGGGCTGCTGGTGGGACCCGACGGCTTCGACTGGTCCGGCGAATACACGCCGGGCTATCTGGTGGCGCTGCTGGCGGCCTTCATCTGGAGCGGCTATTCCGTGGCCTCGCGGCTGCTGTCGCGGATTCCGACCACGGCGGTGGCCTGGAATTGCCTCGGCGCCGCGGTGCTGGCGCTCGCCTGTCATCTGGCCTGGGAGCCGCTCGGCTGGCCGGAAGGCGCCAACCTGTGGGCGATCCTGGCCCTGGGGCTGGGTCCCGTGGGCAGCGCCTTCTTCACCTGGGATCTCGGCATGAAGCGTGGTCACGTGCGGCTGCTGGGGCTCATGTCCTATGCCACGCCGCTGTGCTCGACCCTGGTGCTGATCGCCGCCGGCCTGGCCGCCCCCAGCCCGACGCTGTTGCTCGCCGCGCTGCTGATCTGCGGCGGGGCGCTGATCGGTAGCGGCATGTTGAGCGGTCGCAAGGACCGGCGATCGCCGGAGGCGACAGACTCGTCGCGGTGATAACGCCCGCCGCGTGGCTGGGCACGTTCAAGAGATAAGGAGAACACCCTCATGGAACAGATCGCATGGGCGGACTTCGCCAGGGTCGAACTGCGCGTGGGCACCATCGTCGAGGCCGAGGTCTTTGCCGAGGCGCGGCGGCCGGCCTACAAGCTGCGGGTCGACTTCGGCGAGGCCATCGGGGTACGCAAGTCCAGCGCCCAGATCACCGAGCTGTACGCGCCGGACGAGCTGGTCGGCAAGCAGGTGATCGCGGTGGTCAACTTCCCGCCGAAACAGATCGGCCCGATGACCTCGGAGTGCCTGGTCACAGGCTTTCACCGCGAGGATGGCGCCGTGGCGCTGGCCGTGCCCGATCTGGGGGTGCCCAACGGGGCACGGTTGGCATAGAGCATACCCATCCTGACGACGACGGGGCCGCCTTCTGGGCGGCCCCGTTGCGTTGCGGGAAGGAGGAAAGGTCAGCTGGTGTTCAGGCCGGCCGGGTGACGTAGCGCGTCTCCAGATAGGCCTCGAGCCCCTCGCGGCCGAGCTCGCGACCGATGCCGCTGCCTTTCATGCCGCCCCAGCCGAGCCCGGGCGGGGCGATCTGGCCGGTGTTGCACCAGACGTTGCCGGCGACGAGGCGGGATGCCAGGATTTCGGCTCGTGCATCGCTGCCGGCGACCACGCTGGCGGCCAGGCCGAAGGCGCTGTCGTTGGCCAGCGCCACCGCCTCGTCGTCGTTTTGGAAGGTCCGTGCGCACAGCACCGGCCCGAACACCTCCTCGCGCCACAGCCGGCTCGCGGTCGGCACGTCGCGGAACACCCGCGGGGCGACGAAGTGGCCATGGTCGGGCAGGGCGATCGGCGTCGCGGTCGGCGTGAGCCCCTCTTCCTCGGCCTCCGCCAGGTAGGCGCTCACCCGGCGGCGCTGGCCGGCGTTGACCAGCGGCCCAAGGGTGGTCGCCGGGTCATGCGGATCGCCGGCGACGAGTTCGGCCACGGCGGCGTCCAGCCGCGCATGCAGGGCGTCGGCGACCTGTTCGTGGACCAGCAGCCGCGAGGTGGCCGAGCACATCTGGCCGGCGTTGTAGCAGAAACCGGCCAGCACCAGCGCGGCGGCGTGATCCAGATCGGCGTCCTCGGTGACGAGAATCGGCGACTTGCCGCCGAGTTCTAGCGAGACGTTGCGGGAGCCCCGGGTCGCCGCGGCCATCACCGCCTCGCCGACCCGGTTGCTGCCGGTGAAGGACAGCTTGTCGATACCCGGGTGGGCGGCGATCGGCGCGCCGACGTTGCCGCCGTCGCCGTGCACCAGGTTGAGCACGCCGGGCGGCAGGTCGATGGCCTCGGCGATCTCGGCCAGCGCCTGCTCCGGCAAAGGGGTGACCTCGGAGGGCTTGAACACCACCGTGCAGCCGGCGGCCAGCGCCGGGGCCAGCTTCCAGGCGCTGCTGACCAGCGGGAAGTTCCAGGGCGTGATCAGCCCGGCCACGCCGGCCGGGTCCCGGTAGCGGCGCGATACCAGCCCCGCCTCGCCGGTGTCCACGGCCTCGCCCTGGCGTTCATCCAGCGCGCGGGCCTCGCCGGCGTAGTAGCGGTAGCAGGCGATGGCGTCGGCCAGATCCTGTTCGGCCTCGGCCAGTGGCTTGCCGTTGTTGCGGCTGGACAGCGCCGCGAGCTCGTCGCGGCGCGCCACCAGCGCCTCGGCCAGGGCGTCCAGGCTGTCGCCGCGCGCGGCACCACCGAGGGCGCGCCAGCCGGCCAGGGCGCGCCGGGCCGCGCTCACCGCGGCGTCGACGTCCTGCGGCGAACCGGCGGTGACCTCGGCGATCACCGTCTCGTGGTAGGGGGCGCTGACCGGCAGGCGCCGGTGGCCGCGGCTTTCCACCCAGCGGCCGTCGATGAAGTGTTGGGTCAGTGCTTGCATGGGGCGTTCTCGACTCGGCGGAGGGGGAAGCGGCGGCGCGTCGGCTGCATGCCGGGGAAGTGGTGCTCGACCTGGCGCAGCACCAGGGTCAGCACCACCGTCATGGCCAGGTAGATGCCGGCGATCAGCATCAGCGGCTCGTAGACCAGGAAGGTCTCGTCGCGAATGATGTTGGCGGCCTGGAGCAGGTCCATCAGGGCGATGGTCGAGACCAGCGGCACCGACTTGAGCAGCAGGATCATCTCGCCGGTCAGGGTCGGCAGACAGCGCTGAATGGCGCGCGGCAGCCACAGCCGGGCAAACACCTGGAAGGGCGTCATGCCGAAGGCGCGGCCGGCCTCGCGCTCGCCCGGGGGCACGCTGGCCAGGGCGCCGCGCAGCACCTCGCCGGAGTAGGCGCCGACGCTGAGGGTGAAGGTCAGGGCGCCGTAGAAGAAGGGATCGCGCAGCAGCGGCCAGATCATGCTGTCCTGCACGCCGGGAATGCCCTCCAGCAGCCGTCCCACGCCGTAGTAGAAGAAGAACAGCTGCACCAGCAGCGGCGTGCCGCGCATCACCACGGTGAAGCCCTTGGCCAGCATGGCCAGCGGGCGCGGGCCCTTGAGACGCGCCATGGCCACCGCCACGGCCAGCGCCAGGCCGCCCACGGCGGAGACGGCCAGCAGCCACAGGGTGTTGACGAAGCCCTCGATCAGGTACTCCTGATAGAACGGGTCCTGAAGCCAGGAAAAGTCCATGTCATGCCTCCTCGCCGGTCGGCTGGCCGCGGCGCACGCGCTGCTCGAGGCGCGTGAACAGCGCCGTGGAGCTCAGCGTCATGGCCAGGTAGATGACCCCGGCGGCGGCGTAGAACAGGAAGTGCGCACGGGTGCTGGCGGCGGCCTGCTGGATGGTGAAGAACAGCTCGCTGAAGCCGATCACGCTGATCAGCGCGGTGTCCTTGATCAGGATCAGCCACAGGTTGGACATCCCGGGCAGGGCATGGGGCAGCATGGCCGGGACGACGATGCGGTGGAAGCGGTCCCAGGCGGAGAAGCCGAAGGCGTCGGCGGCCTCGAGCTGACCGCGGGGTATCGCCTGGATGGCGCCGCGCATCACCTCGGTCATGTAGGCGCCCTGGACGAAGGCCAGCACGCCCACGGCGGTGACGAAGCCGTTGATGGCGACCTGGCCGGGCAGCCCCATGGCATTGGTCAGGGCGGTGAGCGCCTGGGAGCCGGCGTAGTAGAGCAGGATGATCAGCAACAGCTCGGGGACGGCCCGTACCGCGGTGGAGTAGGCCGTGGCCAGGCCGCGCAGCGGTGCCCAGGGGCTGAGCCGGGCGCTGGCGCCGATCAGCCCCAGCACCAGGCCGATGGCATAGGCCAGCACGGCGATCTCGAGGGTCGTGAGCGCCCCCTGAAGGATCGGGCCGGCCCAGTCGAGCAGCCCCTCTTGGGAAACGTGGTTCATGGGGAAATCGTGTCCTTGATGAGACAGGGCGGGGCCGGCGGCCGCGAGGGCCGCCGGACGAGCGTCGTCGAGGAACGAATCAGGTGCAGATGTCGGTGTCGAAGTACTGTTCGGACAGGGCGCGGCAGGTGCCGTCCTCGCGCACCTTGGCGATGGCGGCGTTGAGGTCGGTCTCCAGGGTGTCGTCGTCCTGGCGGATGCCGATGCCGACGCCCTCGCCGTAGGCCTCGTGGCGCGGCGCGGTGGCCTTGATCTCGAAGCCCTCGGCCTCGTCGCGCTCGAGGAGTTCGGTCATGGCGATCTTGTCGGCCAGGATCACGTCCAGGCGGCCGGACAGCAGGTCGCGGTTGACCTGTTCGGCCTGATCGTAAAGGCGGATGTCGCCGACCTGGTCGCGCAGGGCGCGGCGGGCGTAGGTCGCGTTGGTGGTAGCGGCCTGTACGCCGAGCACCTTGCCGTCGAGGTCGTCCGGGCCGGCAAGCGTCAGGTCCTCGGCGGCCACGAAGGCGCCCGGGGTGAAGTAGTAGGGCTCGCTGAAGTCGATGACCCGCTGGCGGGCCGCGGTGATCGACATGGAGTTCATGATCATGTCGATACGCCCGGCCTTGAGCGAGGGAATGATGCCGCTCCAGCCGGTGGGGGTGATCTCGCAGTCGCGTTCCATGGCCTCGCAGATGGCCATGCCCAGCTCGACCTCGAAGCCGGTCCACTCGCCCTCGGAGGAGGTGTAGGTGAACGGCGGGTAGGGTTCGGCGGAGATGCCGATCTTCAGCGGTTCGCCGGCCTGGGCGGTGGCGGAGAGGCCGAGGGCGGCCGCGGCGGTCAGGGCGATCAGGGGACGGTTCATGCAGTTCTCCTTGGTATTGTCGTGTCGGGCGTGAGTGACTCTCTGCTCGTGGAAGCGATGAGCTGTTCCGGCGACAAGCCCCGGGGTGCCGGACCATAGCGAGGCGCTGTGAACCCATCCCTGGGCGCTACTTTTGCCCTGCGGCGCTCTTGCATCCTGCGCCGCTTGCAGGGCCGGGGTTGACCATCCTTGGCCAACCCGCTCGGCGGGAAGAACATTCACCGAATGTTCTTCTCCTTCCGCCTCGCCCATGGCAAAAACCCTCGCTACGCCTTGTCCCCGGTGCTCATCTCGTCGGGCAGGAGAGCCAAAGGGGATGGGAGGCATTCAGGCCGCTGGCGCGACGAAGCGCCGGCAGCGCGGATCCTGGCTCTCCTCGAAGATCTGGCGCGGCGAGCCGGCCTCGCCGACGAAGCCGCGGTCGAGGAACACCACCTGGTCGGACACTTCGCGGGCGAAGGCCATCTCGTGGGTCACGAGCACCATGGTGCGACCCTCGGCGGCCAGGTCGCGGATCACGCCGAGCACCTCGCTGACGCGTTCCGGGTCGAGCGCCGAGGTGGGCTCGTCGAACAGCAGCAGTCGCGGCTCCATGGCCAGCGCCCGGGCAATCGCGACCCGCTGCTGCTGACCGCCGGACAGGAACCCCGGGTAGCCGTCGCGCTTGTCGGCCATGCCGACGCGCTCCAGGTAGTACTCGGCGCGCTCGATGGCCTGGCGTTTCGACAGGCCCTGCACGCGCATCGGCGCCTCCGTGACGTTGCCCAGCACCGTGAAGTGGGGCCAGAGATTGAACTGCTGGAAGACCATGCTGACCTTGGCGCGCAGCTGCTGCAGCTGGCGCCGGTCGAGGCCGACGATGTCGCCCTGGGGATTGCGGTCGAATCGAATCGTCTCATCCGCAATCGCCAGATCGCCCTGGTCGGGGCGTTCCAGCAGGTTGAGGCAGCGCAGCAGGGTGCTCTTGCCCGAGCCGCTGGCGCCGATGATCGAGGTAACGCTGGCCTCGGGAACCTCGAGAGACACGTCGCGCAGCACCTCGAGATCGCCGTAGCGCTTGACGAGGTGTCGGGCCTCCACCGCCAGGCGGTGCGAGGCGTCAGTGGAAGGAGTTTGTAGCGATGACGTCATAGGCGACTCATTCGATGGTGGAAAGGGTGCCGGCACGGGCCTGCTCGGCGACGCGCGCCAGGCGGCGGCAGGCGTCGTCGAGACGGGCCGCGTCGACGGTGAGGCTCAGGCGCACGAAACCGGCGGCGGAGGGGCCGAAGGCCTCGCCGGACAGTACCGAGACGCCCTGCTCGTCGAGCAGGCGGTCGGCGAAGGCCTGGGACGACAGCCCGGTGGCACGGATATCGATCATCAGGAACATGCCGGCGGCGGGCGTGATGACCTTCACCGACGGACAGCCGCTGAGCGTAGCGACCACCGCGTCGCGCCGGCCGCGGTAGGTTTCGCGCATGGCGTCGAGCTCGGGCAGGGGGGCACTCAGGGCGTCGCGGGCGGCGTCCTGGATGAAGTCCGGGCAGCCGTAGAGCATGCACAGCGCGAGGTGGCTCAGATGCTCGATCAGGGGTTCCGGGCCCAGCACCCAGCCCAGCCGCCAGCCGGTCATGGCATGGGACTTGGAGAGGCTGTCGATCACCACGGTGCGCTCGGCCATGTCGGGCAGGCTCGCGGCGCAGACGTGATCGCCCTCGAAGATCAGCTCGGCGTAGACCTCGTCGGAGATCAGCCACAGGTCGTGGCGCCGGCACAGCGCGGCGATGTCGGCCCAGGCCGCGGCATCGATCAGCTGGCCAGTGGGATTATGGGGACTGTTGAGCAGGATCGCCTTGGTGCGCGGGGTGATGGCCGCCTCCAGGTCGGCCACGTCCAGGCGGAAGCCGGCGTCGCCGCGCAGCGGGATATGCACCATGCGAGCGCCGGTGGACTGCAGCACCGCCTCGTAGGTGACGTAGCTCGGCTCGGGGACGATCACCTCGTCGTCCGGATCGAGCAGGCACTGGGCGGCGGCGTAGAGACCGCACTGGGCGCCGGCGACCACGATCAGGTGCTCCGGTGTGACGGCCATGCCGCGCTTGCGGTAGCGCTCGGCGATGGCCTCGCGCAGGGCCCGCTTGCCCTGCACGTCGGGGTAGTGGGTGGCTCCGGCGCGCAGGCTGGCTACGGCGCCCTCGACGATCGGCGCCGGGGTGTCGAAATCCGGGTCGCCCACCGACAGCACGGTGATGTCCTCGCCGGCGGCCCGGCGGGCCAGGGCGCGGTTGTGGATGTCCCAGGCGGCGGCGCCCTCACCGGCGATCCGCTGGGTCAGTCGGGAATAACGCATCGTTGTCTCGCTCTGTCGTGTCAGCGGGTCGTTTGAGCCCGGGGGGCGTCACCGGTCAGGCGGCGTCGTTCGGCCTGCCAGGCCCGGTCGGTGCCGCCGGGACTCTCGGCCCAGGCCTCGTACTGGCGGGCGACGTGCTCGGCCATGGCCGGCGATGCCTCGAGCAGCGGCCGGCCGGTGGCCTGGGCGGCCAGCTGGGCCTGGCAGCTGCGCTCGAGATCGCGCATGCGCAGGAAGGCCTCACCGACGCTTGTACCGCAGGTCAGCAGGCCGTGCTGGCGCAGGATCATCGCCGAGTGAGGACCCAGGTCGGTGGCCAGGCGCTCGCGCTCGTCGAGATCCAGGGCGATGCCCTCGTAGTCGTGGTAGGCGAGCCGCTCGTGGAACTGCAGCGCCCACTGATTCAGCGGCAGCAGTCCCTCGGCGAGGCTCGATACCGCGACCCCGGCCACGGTGTGGGTGTGCAGCACGCAGGCCACCTCGGGACGGGCCGCGTGCAGGGCGCTGTGGATGGTGAAACCGGCCGGATTGATGCCGAATCCGGTGGGGTCGTCGAGCACCTCGCCGTCGGCATTCACGATCACCAGGTTGTCCTCGCGGACTTCCTCGAAGCGCAGCCCGAAGGCGTTGAGCAGGAAACGTTCGCCCGGCAGGCGCGCGGAGATATGGGTGGAGATGCCGTCGTCCATGCCGTCCAGGGCGATAAGCCGATAGGCGGCGGCCAGGTCGCGGCGGATCTCGCGCTCGTGCTGGGCAAGGGTCACAGGCTGGCCTCCACGGCGCTCAGGGCGTCGTCGCCCTCGCGGGTGGTGACGCCCTCGAGGAAGCTGGCCACGCGCTGGGGATGGGCGACCAGCCATTCATGGGCGACGTCCTCGAGCTCCCGTTCCTTGAGGCTGTATTCGAGGATGAACTCGCTCTGCTCGTCGGCGGAGAGTTCGAATTGATCGAGCAGCCGGATCAGGTTGGGATTGGCCTCGGCATAGTCCTTGGCGACGATGGTCTTGACGTCGCTGCGGCCACCGTCGGCGCCGAAGATGTTCGCCGAGTCGTCGAGGATGCGGGCGTCGTATTCGGGCACCATCCAGTGCGGGGTCCAGCCGTAGAACAGGATCCAGCGCTCCTGCTCGACGGCGCCGTTCACCTCGCTGAGCATGCCGGGGGTCGATGAGGCCATCAGCTTCCAGCCTTCGAGCCCATGGGTGTTGCTGTCGATGGCGCCCTCGATCATGTCGGTGACCGTGGAGCCGCTCTCGATGCTGTAGATGGTGCGCTCGAAGCGTTCGGCGACCTCCGGGTCGGCGAGCTGTTCGGCACGGGTGATGCCGGCCTCGTAGACGTAGTCGGGGACCGCGAAGCCCATGCGGGCACCGTTGACGTTGTTGCCCAGGTCGACGATGGCGTCGGCCTCCATGGCGGCGTCGTAGCTCTCCTGCTGGGCGGGCATCCAGCCGGCCAGGAAGGCGTCGCTGTCGCCGCTCTGCAGCGTGCTGTAGCCCACCGTCGAGCTGATTTCCAGGGTCTCGGTGGTGTAGCCCAGCGGCTCGATGAGCTGGGTCATGATCTCGCTCTTCACGGTCACGCCGGGCCAGGGCGGCACGACCAGGCGCAGGCGGTCGTCGCGGTCGGCGGCCAGTGCCGGACCGGCCAGGCTCAGGCCGGCGATCAGGCTCAGGGTCAGAGTCTTGGTATGCGTCTTCATTCCTGGACGTCTCCTTGTGTCGTGGGCCGGTCTCGGCCGGCCATGAGGTGGGAGATTTCCCAAGGTGTCAGAGCGATGCCGTCCAGGCGGTGGCATCGACCTCGATGATCAGCGGGCTTTCCGCCTCGCAGAGCCGGCCCAGGGCGTCGTGCAGGCTCGCCGGGTCGGTGACGCCGACATGGCGGCAGTCGTAGGCCTCGGCCAGGGCGCGGAAGTCCGGGGCGGCCAGGTCGACGCCGAGATGCGGCACCTCGCTCATCGACATGTAGCGGCGGATCTCGTCATAGCCGTCGTTGTTCCAGATCACCAGCGCCACCGGCCGGCCCAGGTCGCGGGCAGTGCCGAGTTCGCCGAGCACGAACTGCAGGCCGCCGTCGCCGACCAGGGCGACCACCGGCTGGTCGGGCCTGGCCACGGCAGCGCCCAGGGCGGCGGGCAGGCCGTAGCCGAGGGTGCCGAAGCCGGTGGCGGCGTTGAACCAGCGCCTCGGCGCCGGCATCGCGGCCAGGAAGTTACCGGCGTAGACCGGGCCGGTGGAATCGCCGACCACGATCGCCTCGGGCAATGCCTCGCGCAGGGTGGCGTAGAGCGGTACATAGGGGGCGAGCTCCGGGTCCGCGCCCAGCGCCAGGGCCTCGCGCACGGCCTCGGCGCGAGCGGCCCCGTCGCGGTCCGCGGCATCCGGCAGGACATCGAGCAGCCCGCGCATCGCCTGGCCGGCCTCGGCGAGCAGGGCGAGATCCGCGGTCTGGTTGCGGCCCAGCTGCTGCGGATCGATGTCGATGCGGATCAGCCGACCGCCGAGCCGGAAGCCCCCGTCGAACACCAGGTCGTAGTCGGTCTCCCCGAGTTCGGTGCCGATCGCCAGCACCACGTCGGCCTCGGCGGCCAGTCGGCGTGCCGCGGGCAGGCTCTGGGTGGCGCCGAGATCGAGCGGATGGTCGCGGCCGAGCACGCCCTTGGCGTTGATGGTGGTGAAGGTCGGTGCATCGAGGCGATCGACCAGAGTCCGGGCGAGCTCCGGCACGGCGGTGGTACCGCCGCCGAGCAGCACCAGCGGGCGCCTGGCCTCGACCAGCCAGTCTCCGGCTCTTGCCAGTGCCGCGGGGGCCGGCGCCGGCGGAAACACCGAGGTCGGTGTGGCCACGGTATCGGGGGCCGGCGCGGTCATCACGTCGAGGGGAATCTCGACGTGGACCGGGCCCGGTCGGGCGCTCGCGAACACCGCAAAGGCGCGGGCCAGCACTTCGGGCAGCGCCGCCGGGTCATGCAGGGTGTGGCTGAACACGCTGACGCCGGCGAGGGTCTCGCCCTGGTGCGGCATCTCGTGCAGCCGGCCCTGGCCGCGGCCCAGGGTGGCGCGCTGGTTGACGCTGGAGATCACCAGCATCGGCACCGAGTCGGCCAGGGCCTGGCCCATGGCGGTGGCGATATTGGTCATGCCGGGGCCTGAGATGATGAAGCAGGCCGCGGGCTGACCGCTGGCACGGGCGTAGCCGTCGGCCATGAAGCCGGCGCCCTGTTCGTGGCGCGGGGTGACGTGGCTCAGGCCACTGTCGCCGAGGGCACGATACAGCTCGATGGTATGCACGCCGGGGATGCCGAAGGCGGTGTCGACGCCGTGGGCCTCGAGCAGGGCGATGAGGTGCTGGGCACAGTTCATGAACGGGGTTCCTCCTCGACGATGGGCGGCAGACCGCCGAAGGGCGCGCGCGTCAGCACCCGTTCCACCATCGGCACGAAGTGCTCGAGCGGCAGGGTGTCGTAGTCGGGGTCGAAGCTGGCCTGATCCCAGTCGTCGCAGAAGCGCACCGTGCGCTCGTAGGCCGGATGGTCCCTGAACTGATCCCGGGCGTGGCGATCCAGGCCGAAGTAGTGGCGGTAGTGATAGCCCTGGAAGAGCTCGTGATGACGGATCATCCAGGCGTTGAGCGGATCGATGAACGGCTCGAGGATGCCCGCGGCGATCTCGGCGTGGTTGGCCGGTGCCAGGTCGTCGCCGATGTCGTGCAGCAGGGCGCAGACCACCATTTCCTCATCGGCGCCGGCTCGCAGGGCGCGGGTGGCGGTCTGCAGGCAGTGCTCGAAGCGATCCACGGGATAGCCGTGGGTGTCGCCGGCCAGGCGGTGAAGGTGTTCGAGCACGCGGCGGGGGGCGTCGTTGACGTAGTCGCGGAAGCGGTCGTCGATCAGCGCCCACTCGTCGCGGTTGGCCTCGCCGAAGTGGCGGAAACGGGCCTGGTTCATGCGACCTCCTCGGGGGTGGTGATGTCGGTCAACTGGTGGCGCAGGGTCAGGCGGCGGCTGGCGGTGCTGTCGCGATCGACGTAGCCCTGGCGCAGGTGGCGCACGCCGCCGGCCAGTTCAAAGGCGCGGCGGCCGTGGAACAGGCGATAGTTGTCCATGATCAGCATCTGGCCCGGGTCCAGCTTGAGATGCACGGTGAGCTCGTCGGAGGTGATCAGCGCATAGAAGGCGTGGCGCGCGGCGTAGTAGCGCTCGAGCTCATCGGCCGGCAGGGCGTCGACCTGCTCGGTGCGGTTGTTGAAGCGCACGCGGCTCACCCGACCCTGGCTGTCCAGCTCGATCAGCGGACCCTCGCTCTCCAGCCAGGTGCTCTCGTCGCGATAGCGGAAGCGCGGGGACACCCGGGTCAGGCAGTCGAAGGCCGCCGGGTCGCGTTCGCGCAGCACCTGGGCCGCGCGGTAGCCATCGACCAGGGTGTTGTCCCCCCCGTCGGCGGCGTTGGTCAGGCAGTGCAGCCAGATATAGCCGGGGATCGGATCGCGGTAGGGGTTGTCGGTGTGCGGCTCCAGGCCGCGCTGGGTCATGGTCAGGTCATAGGCGTTGGCCACCGACTTGACGTCGGCGATGCCGCCCCAGTTGGTGTGACGCAGCGGGCCGATGCGGTCGATCAGCGCCTGCATGCCGTGTTCGTCCGCAGGCACGCCGGACACCAGGGCGACGCCATAGCGGTGCAGGCCGTCGAGCATCTCGAGCAGGGCGGCATCGTCGGCGACGGCGGCGGCGAAGTCGGCTCGGGGCGGGCCAGACAGCTCGGCGTCCCACAGGGTGCGGCCCGGCACGATATCGCTCGGCCCGGTGTCATCGGCAACCACGGCGGCGAGCGGAAAACGCGTCGCGTGACCGTCGCTGAAGCGCAGGGCCAGGGCGTCGCCGTCGCATTCGGCGTGCAGCAGGGTGAGGTCGAGCGGCAGCTCGGCGGCCTCGATCAGTCGCTGGCCGGTGCCCGGATCCAGGGTCTCGGCGTCGGGCGAGCGCTCCCGCAGCCACATGGCCGCGAGCTCGCGAGAACGTCCGTCGAGGTCGAGGATCAGGCGCTTGCCGTCGTCGGACAGCGCTACCTTGGCGCTTGAGGTCATGGCGATGAATCTCCGGGTGATCAGGGCTTGAGCGGTCGTGGTCAGCGGCGCCGGTGACGTGACACCCCTGTACCCTAACGTCGGTTCAGCGGTAGAATTTGATAAAATTCGCCATAAGGTTGATGAATTTGGACGTAGGCGAGGAGGTTTCCGCCGTCTGGCCCTATCCGCGGCCGGATTCACCGCCACTGCTGTCGCCGGAGCAGGCCGAGCAGACGCTGGACGTCTGGCTGTTGCCCAAGTTCTCGATGCTGACGCTGTTCTGCATGCTCGAGCCGCTGCGGGTGGCCAATCGCTTCGGGCGGGAACTGTTCGCCTGGCGGCTGCGCTCGGTGGATGGCGAGGGCGTGGTCGCCAGCAATGGCGTGTGTATCGAGGTGGATGGCCGGCTGGCCGACGCGCCGGACGATGCCCACCTGATGGTGGTGTCGTCCTACGAGGCGGAGGCCACGGTGATGGCCCAGGACCGTGCGGTGCTGCGCCGGATCGCGGCGCATGGCGGCTGGCTGGGTGGGCTGGACACGGCGCCCTTCATCCTGGCGCGGGCCGGAGTGCTGGAGGGGCATCGCGTGGCCATGCACTGGGAGAGCGTGCCGGCTTTCCGGCGTGAGTTTCCCGCTCTCAGGATCAGTCGGCGTCGCTTCTCGTCCGATGCGACGCGCCAGACCGGCGCCGGTGGCACTACCGGGATCGACATGATGCTGGATCGCATCGCCCGGGATTACGGGCCGGCGCTGGCCGATGCAGTGAGCCGTCAGCTGGTCCATGACCGCCACGATGCCTCGAGCGGTGCAGACGGCGGGGAGGGCGAGGATGGAGACGCGATCGGCGAGGTGACGCCATCACACTACGCGAACCTGCCGCGTAGCGTGGTGAAGAGTCTGGCGGTGATGGAAGCCAACCTGGCCAAGGCACTGCCCATCCCCGAGATCTGCCGCCTGGCGGGTCAGTCCCAGCGGCAGCTGTCGCGGCTGTTTCTGGCGCATTTCGGCGAGACGCCCAAGCAGTGCTACCTGGGGATGCGGCTCGACCGGGCGCAGCGATTGCTCTCGGCCAGCCACGCCACGGTCACCGAGGCCGCCCTGGCCAACGGTTTCAGCCACCTTGCGCACTTCTCCCGGGCCTATCGGGCGCGCTTCGGGGAAGCGCCAAGAGAGACGGCGGCCCGAGGCCCCGGCTAGGGAGACGAGGCCCGGGTCAGGCCTCGACGCCGATGCGCCGCTGCCGGCGGGCGCGCTGCACCATGCGATAGCGCGAGCGGATCTCGTCGCGCTCCATGTAGCAGCCCTGCAGCCAGCGATGGCCGGTGCTGCCCTCGAAGGCGTCGCGGGCGTGCAGCAGGCGGCGGTTGTCGAAGATCACCAGGTCGCCGGGCGCGTAGGTGAAGCGAATGGCGAAGGCCGGGTCGCGCAGCAGCCGCTGCAGTGCCATCAGCGCCTCGTAGGCCGGCTCCACGTCCTCGAAGGCGGTCTGCAGCGGGCCGCGCAGGAAGTCGGCGATGCGTACCTCAAGCAGCTCGCCGCGGGCGTCGAGGCGGATCATCGGCTCGAACCACACATGGTCGGTGGTCCTGGCGGTGTTGGCGTAGCACCAGCGCACCCGGGTCAGGGTCTCCCAGGCCTCGGGGTTTCGCTCACGCAGTGCCTCGGCCACCGCGAAGCCGTCGAGCATCACCGCCTGGCCGCCCTCCACGCTGTTTTCCAGGCAGTGCAGCATCTGCAGGCCCGGATGGTACTCGCGGGTCGGCAGGTCGGTGTGGGGCGGCAGGGCGATGGAGGTGTAGGCGTTGGAGTCCGGGTCCGGCTTGGCCTTGACGTTGAACAGGCCGCCGAAATTGGTATCGCGGATCGGGCCGATGCGATGGGCGATGGCCTCCAGCGAGCCGGGCTCGGTGGGCAGGCCGCGCAGTCTTACCAGCCCCTTGCCGAGCACGCTCTCGAGCGCCGGCGCGAGGATCGCCTCCTCGGCCTCGCTGGCGGGGGCGGTATCGAGCAGGCCGCTGGCGTCGAGGGTGTCGGGGCCGGCATCGGGGCTGCCGTGCCAGAGGGTCACCGGGACCAGCGGCGCCTCGGGATCGCCGGCGTTGTCGTAGTCGTGGGCGCGCAGCCAGCCGGGGTGGAAGCGCAGGCGGCGGTCCTCGGGAGCGAAGGTCACGCACAGCGCGCCGGCGGCATCGATGTCGGCGCCTTCGATCTCCGGCCATGCCGGCAGGGCCGAGAGGTCCAGGATGCGCTCGCGGGTCGCGGGATTGACGGTGGTCTCGTCGGCGGCGTTCTCGCGCAGCCAGATGCCGTGATAGCGGCTGACGCGGCCGTCGCTCCAGCGCACCGTGACCAGGCGCGAGGTGAAGGAGACGGCATCGAGGTCGGCGTCGATCGGCCAGGCGTCGTAGTCGGGGGTGAGGGGCAGTGCGGCGTCGGTCATGGGGGATCTCCCGAGCGATGTATGTTGCGGCTCAGGATGCCAGCGCAGTCCCGTGGGCTAGCGTCATGATTCGACGCCGACTGTGCACGATTCGACAGATAGGCGCTAGGCGAGGCGTTTTACGAAACGTTGCCGATGACCAGCCAGTCGTCCTCCACATGCACCGGCACCGGGTCCAGGGCGCAGCCCGTCCCCAGGCCGCCTACGCCTTCGCCGCTGCGCGTGGCGAAGGCGGCGTCGTGGTTGGTGCAGCGCAGTGTCTCGCCGTCGTCGCTGAGCAGGCGGTTGCCGCGCTGGTCGAGGGGCAGGTACTGGTGCGGGCAGGCGTTGACGTAGGCGACCAGGGCATCGTCGGCGAGGCGCACCACCAGCAGCGGAAAGCGGCCGCGCTCGCTCTCCACGGTCAGGCTCAGGTGTCCGTGCTCGGGCAGATCGATGGCGGGTGCGACGCGGGTGCCGAAGGGTGGGGCGCTGCGGTACTGCTGCCAGGCGGCTGTCATGATGGGGTTCCTCTGATCACGGTTCATTTGGTTTCAAGTGAAACCGTATGGGCATCCGTGTGTCAACGCGGCGAACGTCCTGGGGTATCGGAGTTCAGGTGTCGGAGGCCGGGTATCGGGGCTCAGCGTCGCTGTCGAAGTTCGCTGGGCGTCATGCCATGCCGTTGGCGGAAGGCGCGGGTGAAGCTGGAGGCGGAGGCGAAGCCGCTGGCCAGAGCGACGTCCATCACGGAATGCCGGGTCTCCTGCAGCAGCCGCCGGGCGTGGTCCAGCCGACGCGCCAGGTAGGCCCGCTGCGGCGACGTGCCCAGATGACGGGCGAACAGACGATCCAGCCGCCGCCAGGAGAGGTCGAGCTCGTCGGCCAGTCGGCGAATCTCCAGCGGCGTGTCCAGATTGGCGTCCATCAGGTCGAGGGCGCGGTGGAGTGTCGGATCCTCGGGGGCGGCAGGGTCACGCTGGCGGCTGGCCGGGCGTCGGCCCTGGTCGTGCAGCAGCTGGTCGCGGACCCGCTCGGCCAGCTCGCGGCCGTGGCGTCGTCGGATCAGGTCGAGACTCATGTCGATGGACGAACTGCCACCGGCGCAGGAAAAACCCTCCGGCGTCACCTCGTAGAGCGACTCCACCGCGTCGATGCCGGGAAAGCGGGCACGGAACTCGGGCAGCGATTCCCAGTGCAGCGTCACCGTCTGGTCGTCGAGCAGGCCGGCGGTGGCCAGCACGAAGCAGCCCGTGTCCATGCCGCCAAGCCGGCAGCCCGCCGCGGCGCGCTCGCGCAGCCAGTCGACCAGCGTCTGGTCGATGGCGGCTTCCGGCTCGAAGCTGGCGCACACCGCCAGGCTGGGCGCGAGCGGGGCCTCATCCAGGGCGTGATCGACCGCCAGGGTCATGCCGTTGGAGGCGACCACCGGCTCGCCGTCGCGGCCGATCAGCCGCCACTCGAACAGCGGCCGACCGCTGATGCGATTGGCGATGCGCAGCGGTTCGATCGCCGAGAAGAACGCCACCATGGCGAAGCGCGGCAGCAGCAGGAAGTCGATCCGCTCCGGTGCGGGGACGTTGGGCGTCAGTCTCATGGGCCTCGTGGCGGCAGCGGGGTAGGGTGCACCACGATTGTAGAGCCGGCGCCGGGGGATGCAATGTCGAGCGGTGACCGCCCGGCAGGCTTGTTCCTTCACCTGGGGCCGGTCATCATGTCGGCCCTTTCCTTGCCGTACATCCGCTGCCATGCGCCTCGACTATGCCGGCCCGCTGCCCGAGCCGATCGGGTTCCTCCTGCTGCCCCGTTTCTCGATGATGGCCTTCTTCTCGGCCGTGGAGCCTCTGCGCATCGCCAATCGCATCAGCGGTCGGCCGCTGTTCGAGTGGACGCTGATCAGCGAGGACGGCGGGCCGGTCACGGCTTCCAACGGCATGACGCTGCTGGCCGATCAGGACATCGAGGCGCGCTATCATCCCGCGTCGCTGGCGGTCTGCAGCGGTTTCGATCCCGAGCGTTACCTGAGCCGTGGGCTGATGCGCTGGCTGCATCGGCTGGACGGGGCCGGCTGCGCGTTGGGCGGGCTCGATACCGGCGGTTTCCTGCTGGCCGCGGCGGGGCTGCTGGAGGGCGAGCGGGTGACCCTGCACTGGGAGAGCCTGCCGGCCTTCCGCGAGCGCTTCCCGGCGATCGAGACCTCCGACGAGCTGTTCGAGCTGGGCGAGCGGCGCTTCTCCTGCGCCGGCGGGGCGGCGGCCATGGACATGGCGCTGGACGTGATCGCCCGGCGTCACGGGCAGCGGCTGGCTGTCGACGTGTCCGAACAGCTGATTCACGAGCGCATGCGCACCCGTCACGATTCACAGCGCATGACCCAGGCGCGGCGCCTGGCCACGCATAGCCCACGGCTGGCGGAGGCCGTCGAACTGATGGAGCGCCACCTGGAAACGCCGCTGACGCTGGAGGACGTGGCGAGCCGCAGCGGCGTCTCGCTACGACAGCTGCAGCGGCTGTTCGAGCGCGAGCTGGGACGCTCGCCCCGTGACTGGTACCTGGCGCTGCGCCTGGCCCGGGCGCGTCAGCTGCTGGAGGAAACGGACCTCGAGGTGCTCGGCGTGGCCCTGGCCTGTGGCTTCACCTCGAGTTCCAGCTTCTCGCGGGCCTTTCGCCAGCACTTCGGTGCCTCGCCGCGGGAGGTGCGGCGAGGCTGAGGCGGTCGACTACACCTCCGCCCACATTCTCAGCAGATTCGCCAGGCTCTTGGACAGCATGTCGAAGGTCAGGGTCTTGCCGTTGGCGTCGAACTCCTGGCGGCGAGTGGTATCCAGGTCGAAGAGGATCTCGCGCTGCTGCGGGTCGCGGACCTGGCTCTGGGCCCAGCCCACCGCGGCAAGGCGCTCGCCGCGGGTGACCGGTTCGACGCGATGCAGGGTCGAGGAGGGATAGAGGATCAGTCCGCCGGCCGGCAGCTTGTAGGTCTGCTCGCCGGCGGGGGTGTCCATCAGCAGCTCGCCGCCGTCATAGCTGTCCGGATCGTTGAGGAACAGGGTGAACGACAGGTCGGTGCGCATGGCGCCCTGGGGCGTGGCCATCACCGCATCGTCGACGTGGTTGCCGTAGGTCATGCCTTCCTGGTAGCGGCTGAACATCAGCGGCTTCATTCGCTTCGGGCGCGCCGCCATCTGGAACAGCGGATGGTCGTGGAGGGCCTTGGTGACCTCCTGGCGCAGTTCGGCGATGTCGGGGTGACGGCCGTCGGCCTGCTGGTTCTGCTTGACCGTGCGTGCGTGCCAGCCGGCGGTCTCGCGTCCGTCGCGGAATTCGCTGCCGGCCAGCGTGGCGCACACGCGGGACAGCAGCTCGGAAGGGATGGCCTGGTCGATGCAGAGGATCACGGTCGGTGCTCCGGGAGCTGAGGATGTGTCGCGGATTATAAACGACTGTGAATCGTTTGCATTACACTTCCTGAGGTAGCACCCTATGGCCGCTTGAGTCGGCCTCAGGGCCGCGTGTCCCGGCAATCACAACATCAAAAGGAAGCGTCCATGTCTCACTCTACTCGAACCAAGCTCTGGGTCGGCGTTGGTACCACTGTCCTGCTGGGGGCCGGCACCGCCAGTGGGGCGGAGCCCGATGCTTCGGCGGCGTTCACCCAAGGCCCCGACCAGCCGATGCTGGCACACGCCGACCATGGCGATGAAGGCGGCGAATACGGCCATCACGGCGGCGAAGGTGGCGAGGGTGGCGAAAGCGGTCACCACGACGGCGGTGAAGGCGGCGAGGGTGGCGAAAGCGGTCACCATGACGGCGGCGAAGGCGGCGAGGGTGGCGAATCCGGCCATCACGGCGGCGAAGGTGGCGAGGGTGGTGAATCCGGCCATCACGGCGGCGAAGGCAGCGAGGGTGGTGAATCCGGCCATCATGGCGGTGAAGGCGGCGAGGGTGGTGAATCCGGCCATCACGGCGGCGAAGGCGGTGAAGGCGGTGAAGGCGGTGAAGCCGGTGCCTCGGCCGATCCCTACGCCGTCTTCGCTTACCTGAACGCTTCGGCCGGCGGAGAAGGTGGTGAAGGTGGTGAAGGTGGTGAAGGTGGTGAAGGTGGTGAAGGTGGTGAAGGCGGCGAAGGTGGTGAAGGTGGCGAAGCCGGCCACGTCATGAACGTCACCAATCCCGGCGTCTATGCCACCAACCTCGCCATGATGAAGGGCCACCTGACCGTGGCGCGCGAGCTCTACCAGGAAGGCGAGCAGACCGCTGCCCAGCCGCACTTCGGTCATCCGATCCATGAACTCTACGAGCCCATGGCGCCGGCCTTCGAGGAACGCGGCGTCGACGATGTCGAGCCCGCTCTCAAGGCGCTGATCGCCGATACCCGCGAGGGCGGCGAGTGGGGCAGCCATGACGAGGCCTATGAGGCGGCATTCGATGCCATCGATGGGGCGCTGGAGACGGTCGACGCCGATCTGCGCGGCGACGTGGCCTTCCAGAGCCGCATCCAGCTGGCGCTGCTGAGCCAGGCCATGCACGAGTACGAGGAAGCCATCGGCGACGACGGCGAGTTCGTCAACGTGCTGGAATATCAGGACAGCTTCGGCTTCGTGCAGATCGCCCGCGAGCAGCTCGAGCAGCACGCCGACCTGTATGATGACGAGACACGGGACGAGCTGATGGCGGCCTATGACGCCACGCTGAAGGCCTGGCCGTCCGTGGTGGCGCCCGCCTCGCCGGTGATGACGCCGGGCGAGCTGTCCGCCAGCCTGTTCAAGCTGGAGGCCACTCTCGGCCAGTACTGAACGTAGCGAGATATGTCGGGGCGTTGGCCCCGTGATGAAAGGCCCGATCCGGCGATGCCGGATCGGGCCTTCCTGTTGCCTGCCCTGGTGATCGATAGGACCGTGCTAGCGTTTCGCCGCCGATGCAGGCGCGCGACGCGACTCGCGCAGCAGCGAGAGCAGCACCCCGCCGGTCATCACCAGGATGACCACGCTCAGCGGCAGTGCGGCGGCGATCAACGCGGTCTGCAGCGCCTTGAGGCCGCCGGCCACCAGCAGTGCTGCCGCCACCAGCCCGATCACCACGCCCCAGAAGACCCGGAAGCGCTGCGGCGGCTCCTCGTTGCCCAGCGACAGGATGGTGGTCAGCACCAGGGTACCGGAGTCCGAGGAGGTGACGAACCAGCTCATCAGCAGGAACACCATCAACGCCGAGAGCACCCAGCCGAGGGTGCCGGTGCCGGCGATGCCGTCGGCGCTCTCGAACAGCGCGGCCGGCAGGTTCCAGGCGTTGACCAGCTCGATGATCCCGCCGCTGCCCGGGCCGCCTGCGGCATGCAGCTCCTGGTAGAGGGCGTTGCCGCCGAATATGATCAGCCATACGAAGATGATCAGGGTCGGCACCAGCAGCACGCCGAGCACGAACTCACGCAGGGTGCGGCCCCGGGAGATGCGTGCGATGAACAGGCCGACGAACGGTGCCCAGGCCAGCCACCAGCCCCAGTAGAAGATGGTCCACCCCTGTTGCCACTCGGTGGTGCCGGGCTCGTCGGCGAACCAAAGTCCCATGGGAAGGAAGTTGACGGCGTAGTCGAGCACCGTCTCGCCGAAGGCGCTCACCAGCCACAGGGTCGGGCCGCCGATCAGGAAGGCGCCAACGACCACCACCGAGACCCAGATGTTGAGCTCGGAGATCACCTTGATGCCTTTCTTCACGCCCGAGACCACCGAGAGGATCGAAATCAACGAGATCACGGCGATCAGGGTCAGCTGGGTGTCGAGGCCCGCGCCGATGCCGACCAGACGCTCCAGGCCCACTGCCATCTGGCTGACGCCCAGGCCCAGCGAGGTGGCGACGCCGAACACGCAGCCGAGTACGCCGAGGATGTCCACCAAGTGGCCGACCGGTCCGAAGATGCGTTCGCCGATGAAGGGATAGAGCGCCGAGCGCAGCGCCAGCGGAAGCCCCTTGCGGTAGGCGAAGTAGGCCAGTGACATGCCGACGATCACGTAGATCGCCCAGCCGTGCAGCCCCCAGTGAAACACCGAGACGCGCAGCGCATCGATGGCGCGCTCGTGGTTCATGGCGGTGGCCCCGGCCATGTCGGCATGGGGATTGTTGGGGTAGCCGAAGGCGCCGGCGTTGTCGAAGTAGAAGACCGGCTCGGCCACGCCGAAGAACAGGATGCCGATGCCGATGCCGGCCGAGAACAGCATCGAGAACCAGGCGAAGTTGCTGAAGTCGGGGCGGCTGTCGTCGGGGCCCAGGCGCACGCTGCCGTAGCGGCTGACCACGATGAAGGCGCACACCGCCATCAGCAGCATCACGGTCACCAGGTAGTAGCCGCTGAAGGTGCTCTCGATCCAGGCACGGGTGGTGCCGAACAGGCCGCCGGCCAGGTCCGGCATCATGCCGGTGAAGAGCACGAATGCCAGCACCAGCAAGGCCGCGGTGATGGTCATGCCCTTGTGCATGCCGCTGAAGACACCATTTTGCGACAGTTCGGTGATCATGTAGTCGGTGGAGGTCTCCACCTCATGACTGGCACGGCGAGTCGGTGGGGTGGGGGGAGTTGGCGTGGTGATAATTTTTCTCCTCTCGGGCCGGGCCGCGGGCCGGCGATCCCGTATCCGCCCGGCATCGACCGGGCGGAGAAGCGTTGTCATGTGCTCGATCGTCGTCAGCGCTTGGCGGGCAGCCCGATGCGGCGTCCGGCGGCGTCCGGCCAGGCATCCGCTGCGGCGATTGGCAGCTCGCCGATGGCCGCCTCGACGGGGTCGGGGAAGGGCGCCGGGCGCCCGGCCTCACTGTCGATGCCCATCAGCATCTGCTCGCTGGTGGCCAGCAGGGTGCCCTCGGTATCGCGCATCTCGAAGAAGACGTGAAGCCGTTTGGCGTCGCGGTCGAGCACGGTCACGTCCACCGCCAGCGGCTGACCTTCATGGGCCTCGCGGCGATAGCAGAGATGGGTCTCCAGGGTATAGACGGTGTAGCCATGGCGCCGACGGCCGGCCTCGTCGAGGCCGATGGCGTCCATCAGCGCCTCCACGCCCAGCGAGAACACCCGGGCGTATTCGGCGTCGTTCATATGGCCGTTGTAGTCGACCCATTCCGGGACGACGCGGGTCTCGAGCAGTGCCATCAGATGCGTCCTTCCAGGCCTTCGGCCTCGGGCCAGTACTTCTGCACCAGGTCGAGCAGCTCGACCAGGAAGTCGTCGCGGCGACGGTCGAGCTCGGCGACCGGGCGCTCGGCGGCCTGGAACTCGCAGCCCTCGACCACCTTGTCGATCAGCTCGTCGGTGAGTTCCGGGGCCTCGAGCTTGGTCCAGGGAAGTTTCAGCGCCGGGCCGAACTGCTCGAGCATGTGACGCATGCCCTGTTCGCCGCCGGCCAGATGGAAGGTCAGGAAGGTGCCCATCAGCGACCAGCGCAGGCCACAGCCGTAGACCACGGCGGCATCCACTTCCTCGGTGGTGGCCACGCCGTCGTTGACCAGGTGCAGGGCCTCGCGCCACAGCGCCTCCATCAGCCGGTCGGCGATATGCCCTTCGATCTCGCGACGCACCACCAGCGGCCGCATGGCCAGCGCCTGGTAGAGCGCCTGGGCCTGCTCGATCTGGCGGGGCTCGGTGGCTTCGCCGCCGACCAGCTCCACCAGCGGTAGCAGATAGACCGGGTTGAAGGGATGAGCGACGATCACCCGGCCCGGCACCCAGGCGCAGTCACGCTGCAGGTCGCTGGGCTTGAAGCCCGAGGTGGAGGAGCCGATGATCGCGCCGGGCGCCGCCGCGGCGTCGATGGCGGCGAGGATCTCGCGCTTGAGCTCGAGGCGTTCCGGCACGTTCTCCTGAATCAGGTCGGCGCCGGCCACGGCTTCCTCGAGGCTGTCGACGAAGGTCAGTCGCGTGGGGGCCGCGCCCTCGGCCAGGCCGAGCTTCTCGAGCGACGGCCAGGCATTGTCGACGAAGGCGCGGGTGCGTTCGGCGGCGTTCGGCGCGGGGTCGAAGGCGACCACGTCCCAGCCCTGGGCCAGCGCCCGGGCGATCCAGCCGTTGCCGATGACGCCGGTGCCGATGACCGTCAGTTGGCGGCTCATGCCTCACCTCCCGGGGTGCTGGTGACGGTCTGACCGGTGCGCGGGTCGCGCAGCTTGAGATGCGCGCGGGTCTCGGCCGGGGTCATGAGGCGTCCGCCGAGGTTCTCGACGATGGTGCCGGCCTTCTCGACCAGCTGGGCGTTGGTCGCCTTCACGCCCTTGCTCAGATAGAGGTTGTCCTCCAGGCCGACGCGGACATGGCCGCCGAGCAGCATCGCCTGGGCGACCATGGGCATCTGCTGGCGACCGATGCCGAAGGCCGCCCAATTAGCGTTTTCCGGCAGCTTGTTGCGCATCGCCAGCATGGTCTCGGGATCGGCTTCGGCGCCCCAGGGGATGCCCAGACACAGCTGGAAAAGCGGGTCGCCGTCGAGCAGGCCTTCCTGCTGCAGCTGGCGGGCGAACCAGACGTGGCCCAGGTCGAAGCACTCGAGCTCCGGCTTCACGCCGGCGGCCTGGACCAGGCGGGCATGCTCGCGCAGCCAGTCGGCGGTGTTGACGTAGACCATGTCGCCGAAGTTGAGGCTGCCGCAGTCCAGGGTGCACAGCTCGGGCAGCAGCTCGCCGACCGGCGCGTGGCGCTCGGCCGGGGTCTGGATGTCGGTGCCCGGGCCGCCGCGGGTCGGGTCCTCGACGTCGGGAATCCAGTCGCCGCCGCCGCCGGCGGTGATGTTCATGACGATGTCGGTGTCCGCCTCGCGGACTCGCTCCATCACCTCGCGGAAGTGCTCGGTGGAGTGGCTGATGCCACCGGTCTCGGGATCGCGGACGTGGATGTGGGCGACGCTGGCGCCAGCCTTGGCGGCGGCGATGCAGTCGTCGGCGATCTGCTGGGGGGTGACCGGGACGTTGGGGTTCTTGTCGGCGGTGTCGCCGGCGCCGGTGATGGCGCAGGTGAGGATGACATTGCGGTTCATGGAGACCTCCTTGCGTGAACTGCAGGGAGTGTCCGTCATGGCGCCGGGAAGAAGTTGACGTTAGGCGACGTCGAGTTGATGCAAGTCGCCAGAGTGGCGAAAGGGAAGGACGCCGAGATCAGGCGATGCCGAAAAGTCGACGAGCGAAGGTTAGGCAAGGAAAAAATCGGCGAGAAGGCGGACCGGGCTCGCGTGCGAGTTTACGTGCTGTAAATGAGTACTTTGACCGGGCTCGCTCACGAGCTGATTTTTGACGCTGTATTACCGAGCGCAGGCACTTTTCGCGGATTGCCTAGGCGATATCGGCGGCGCCCTCGCCAAACATCTCGAACAACAGCTCTCGCCCCAGGTCGGTCAGCACGAAGCGACGCTGGGCGTTGAAGGTGGCGGCCTCGCTGCGCTCCAGGGTGCGCTGATGGCTCGGCCAGTCGTGCTCGGCGTCGGCGAGGGCGCTCAGGGCCTGGCGGTCGAGGCCACGATGGGGGCTGGAGACGGTTTCCAGCACGTGACCCTGGCGATAGAGCAGTTCGGCCATGTTGCAGAGGCACTGGCGGAGGCTGCGCTGGGCGATATTGCCGGCGGAGAGGGTGGTCATGAGGGACGGCCTGTCTCGCGGTGTCATATGTTGCGGCGCATTATACCGGCGGGAAGGGGGTTAGACCAAGGTATAAGGCGTGAGGCGTGAGGCGTCGCTGCTCCTCGGCTGGTCGCTGGTGGCTGCGATGGTGTCAGTCGCGTGGAAAAGCCGCAGAAACAGCGACGCCCCGGTGTTGCCGAGGCGTCGTGAGGGCAGCGAGAGAGGCGTCGATCAGCTCTCGACGCGGCCCAGCAGCAGGAACTCGATCAGCGCCTTCTGCGCGTGCAGGCGATTGCCCGCTTCCTGCCAGACCACGGCGCGCGGGTCCTCGAGCAGGGTCTCGCTGATCTCCTCGCCGCGGTGGGCCGGCAGGCAGTGCAGAAACAGCACGTCGTCGGCGGCGCGGTCGAGCATCGCCTCGCTGACCTGGAAACCGGCGAAGTCGGCCTCGCGCTTGGCCTGCTCTTCTTCCTGGCCCATGGAGGCCCAGACGTCGGTGGTCACCAGGTCGGCACCTTCCACGGCGGCCATCGGGTCGCGATGGATGGTCACCCGGTCACCGGCGGCATCGAGGATGTCCTGACGCGGCTCGTAGCCTTCGGGGCAGACCACGCGCAGGTCGAACCCGAACTGGCGGGCGGCGTTGATCCAGGAGTGGCACATGTTGTTGCCGTCGCCGATCCATACCGCCGTGCGGCCGCGCACGCTGCCGCGCAGCTCGGTCCAGGTCATGACGTCGGCCAGCAGCTGGCAGGGATGGTAATCATCGGTCAGCGCGTTGATCACCGGCACGTCGCTGGCGTCGGAGAACTCCTCGAGGCCTTCATGGGAGAAGGTCCGGATCATCACCGCGTCGACCATCTCCGAGAGGACGCGGGCGGTGTCGCCGATCGGCTCGCCGCGGCCCAGCTGGGTGTCGCGGGGCGACAGGAACAGGGCGTGGCCGCCGAACTGGGCCATGGCGGTCTCGAACGACACCCGCGTGCGCGTCGACGACTTCTCGAAGATCATCGCCAGGGTGCGATTGGCGAACGGGGTGTAGGTCGGGCCGTGGGTCTTCAGGCCGTTCTTGATCGTGATGCCGCGCTGAATCAGGTAGCGCAGCTCTTCCGGACTCAGGTCGAGCAGGGTCAGGAAATGGCGGGTGGCCATGGCGTCACTCCACGGGAAAAAACGACCATCCTAGCCAGCCGGCGGGGGATGCGCAACGCGGCTGGCATCCGTACAATGGCGGCATCGAAGGCCCACCTGCGCGCTCGGGTATTGTCCTTGGCGCGGCGGCCACCACCGATCCAGAGGGAATGCAGATGAGTACCACCGTCGAGAACATCCAGCGCCAGATCAGCGAAAACCCGATCCTGATCTACATGAAGGGCACCCCCCAGCTGCCGCAGTGCGGCTTCTCCGCCCAGACCGTCCAGGCCCTGATGGCCTGTGGCGAGCGCTTCGCCTTCGTCAACGTGCTGGACAATCCGGACATCCGCGCCGAGCTGCCCAAGGTCGCCAACTGGCCGACCTTCCCGCAGCTGTGGGTCGAGGGTGAGCTGGTCGGCGGCTGCGACATCGTCGTCGAGATGTACCAGAACGGCGAGCTCGAGCCGCTGATCAAGGAGACCGCCGCCAAGCATCAGGACGACGCATCTGAAGCCTAAGCTTGAAGAGCGGCGCTTCACGCCTGGAAGCGTGAAGCTGGAAGAACAACACCCCCGCAGCCTGGCTGCGGGGGTGTTTGCTATGGGTGCCACTTGAGCCACTTAAGGGTCTGACCCCGCTGACCTTGGCCCCGCTTACCCGCAGCCTGCCGCTTACGGCTCTTCGATGCCCTGCTCGCGCTGGGCCAGCTGCCAGCCGCCCAGGTCCTTGTAGCGGTTGACCATGGCACAGAACAGCTCGGCGGTGCGTTCGGTGTCGTAGCGCGCCGAGTGGGCTTCGCTGTTGTCGAACTCGATACCGGCGGCGCGGCAGGCGCGGGCCAGCACGGTCTGGCCGTAGACCAGGCCGGCCAGCGAGGCGGTGTCGAAGCTCGAGAAGGGGTGGAAGGGATTGCGCTTGATCCCGCAGCGTTCCACCGCGGCGTTCAGGAAGCCGTGATCGAAGGCGGCGTTGTGCCCCACCAGTACGGCGCGGGTGCAGCCGCTGGCCTTGATCGCCTTGCGTACCGGCCGGAAGATCTCGCCCAGCGCCTCGGCCTCGCTGACCGCGACTTGCTGGCGCAGCGGGTCGTCGAGGCGGATGCCGGTGAAGTCCAGGGCGGACTGCTCGACGTTGGCCCCCTCGAAGGGATTGACGTGATAGGCATAGGTGGCGTCGGGCATCAGGTTGCCCTCGGGGTCCATGGTCAGGGTCACGGCGGCGATCTCCAGGATCGCGTCGCCTTGGGCATTGAAGCCGCCGGTTTCCAGGTCCACCACCACGGGCAGGAAACTGCGGAAGCGTTGTGCCATGAGTTCGCGGGCGGCCACCTCGCTCATGCACCTCTCCTTGACTTGGGGTCGGGTTGTCTCGAAACGCGGGAGTCTAGCAGTTTCACCGCGATGCGTCCCGCCGCGCCGGTATTCGCGCCAGGCTGGTCGCGCTATAATCGGCCCTCTACACCGAACAGCTAAAAGGAGCCTCAGCATGTCCGATGTCAAGAAGGTCGTGCTTGCCTATTCCGGCGGCCTGGACACGTCCGTCATCGTCAAGTGGTTGCAGGAAACCTACGACTGCGAAGTGGTGACCTTCACCGCCGACATCGGTCAGGGCGAGGAAGTCGAGCCGGCTCGTGCCAAGGCCGAGGCACTGGGCGTCAAGGAAATCTACATCGAGGACCTGCGCGAGGAGTTTGCCCGCGACTACGTCTACCCGATGTTCCGCGCCAACACCATCTACGAGGGCGAGTACCTGCTCGGTACCTCCATCGCGCGCCCGCTGATCGCCAAGCGCCTGATCGAGATCGCCAACCAGACCGGCGCCGACGCCATCTCCCACGGTGCCACCGGCAAGGGCAACGACCAGGTGCGCTTCGAGCTCGGCGCCTACGCGCTGAAGCCGGGTGTCAAGGTGATCGCCCCGTGGCGCGAGTGGGACCTCAACTCCCGCGAGAAGCTGATGGCCTACTGCCAGCAGCACGACATCCCGGTCGACTTCACCAGCCAGAAGAAGAAGTCGCCGTACTCCATGGATGCCAACCTGCTGCACATCTCCTACGAGGGCGGCAACCTCGAGGACCCCTGGACCGAGGCCGAGGAAGACATGTGGCGCTGGAGCGTCTCCCCGGAGGCGGCCCCGGACACCCCGACCTACGTCGAGCTGACCTATGAGAACGGCGACATCGTGGCTATCGACGGCGAGCCGATGCGTCCCCACGAGGTCATCTCCAAGCTCAACCAGCTGGGCGGCGACAACGGCATCGGCCGTCTCGACATCGTCGAGAACCGCTACGTGGGCATGAAGTCCCGCGGCTGCTACGAGACCCCGGGGGGCACCATCATGCTGCGCGCCCACCGTGCCATCGAGTCGCTGACCCTGGACCGCGAGGAAGCCCACCTCAAGGACCAGCTGATGCCGAAGTACGCCGAGGTGATCTACAACGGCTACTGGTGGAGCCCGGAGCGTCGTGCCCTGCAGGCCGCCATCGACGAGACCCAGAAGAACGTCTCCGGCGTGGTGCGCATGAAGCTCTACAAGGGCAACGCCACCGTGGCCGGCCGCAAGTCCGACGCCTCGCTGTTCGATGAGTCCATCGCCACCTTCGAGGACGACGCCGGCGCCTACGACCAGAAGGATGCCGAGGGCTTCATCAAGCTCAACGCCCTGCGTCTGCGCATTGCGGCGGGCAAGGGTCGTCAGCAGGACTGATCCAGAAAGCGCCGACGATCGGGTCGGCGCTCTTGATCCAGGAGGCTTCGATGCTGAAGAAACTGCTATCCGGTCTGTTCGGCCAGGGAGAGACGACGCCTGCCGCCGCGCCAGAGGGCGAGCCGGTGTCCTATCAGGGTTACCTGATCGTGCCCCAGTGTGAGGAGATGGGCGGCCAGTATCGCGTCAGCGGCTGGATCCGCAAGCCCCGCGGCGAGGACGAGGAGGTGCTCGAGCATCGCTTCGAGCGCTCCGATGTGGTGCCCGGTCGCGAGGCCTGCGAGGCGCTGATGGTCAGCAAGGCCGAGCGGATGATCGACGAGTTGGGCGACGCCTTGTTCGACGATCGCTGAGCCGATCTCCGGCTCTGCCAGAGGCTTCCGAGCGACGGCGTCCCCAGGGGCGCCGTCTTTTTTATAGTCGGCAATGAGGGCAGGGCACCGCATGACTGCTCCCGGTCAACCGGCAAGGACGAGGCGCTTGCTACGCTGGAGGCAGTCTTCTTTTGGGCATGCCGATGCACCTGCTCCACCGAACCTCGACCTGGCGCTCGCTGTTCGCCGACGACATCGTGCCCGATGTCGGGCGGCTGCCGGCGCTGCTCGCGCCGCTGGGCGAGGCCATCGAACGGCTGGGGCCGACGCCGAGCCTGGCCGAGGCCCATGCCTGGCAGCGCGATCTGGTGGCGGCGCTGGTGCGCCTCGACCTGCCGGCCTGGCGGATCAGTCAGCTGATCAGCGACCACAACGATGCGCTCTATCGCCGCGCCATCGAGGCGTCACTCGTCGCCATGCAGGAGCAGGGCTGGGGGGCGCCGCCGGTGGCGTTCTGCGTGCTGACCCTGGGCTCGGCGGCGCGCCACGAGAGTCTGCTGGTCCCGGACCAGGACAATGCCATGGTCATCGCCGACTATGCGGACGCCCGTCACACCGAGATCGATGGCTACTTCCAGGCGCTGGGCGAGCGCTTCACCGCCGCTCTCGACGCCGCCGGCATCCCGCTGTGCCCGGGGCACGTCATGGCGCGCTGGCCGATGTGGCGCAAGCGCCTCTCGGCGTGGCAGGCCCAGCTGGCCATCTGGACCGCCGAGCGGCGGGTCAAGCGCGTGCAGCAGGCCAATATCCTGCTCGATGCGTCACCGGTCTACGGGGAGGCGGCCCTGGCGACCGGACTGGTCGATGGCGTGATGCGTCACGTGCCCGAGGCCGGATTGTTCCTCGACGAGATGGCGGCGCTGTTGAACGAGTGCCCGGTGGCGCTCGACCGCTTCGGACGTCTGGCCGCCGGGGGCGAGGGGGCGCCGGCCGAGTCGGCGCTGGACCTCAAGCACCGTGGACTGCTGCCGCTGGTCGGCGCCGTGCGCCTGCTGAGTGTGCGTCATCGCGTGCGGGCGATGGCCACCCGCGAACGCCTGGCCGCACTGGTGATGGCGGGAGGGCTTGAGGCGGCGCTTGCCGCCGAGCTGAGGCGGGCGCTGGAGCGTTTGCAGGCGCTGTTGCTGTCGGCTCAGCGTGATGCCCTGCGTCAGGGCCGCATCGCCGATGGCTGGATCGACCTCGACGCGCTCGGCGAGGACCAGCGTCTGCTGCTGCGCCATGACCTGGCCCTCATTCGGCGGCTGGTGAAGCGGGCACAGGCCTGACGACTTCCTGTGTCACGCCATGACGCTCAGATCAGCGCTCGGCGAACTCGGGCCGAAAGGGCTTCACTGACCACCACCGTGGCGAGGATCACGATCAGGATAGTGGCGACCTGGGACCAGGCCAGGGTGTCGATGGAGGACTGCAGCTTCATGCCGATGCCGCCGGCACCGACCAGGCCCAGGATGGTGCTCTCGCGTATGTTGATGTCCCAGCGGAACATCGCGATGCCCCAGAAGGCCGGCAGCACCTGGGGCACGATGCCGTAGTGGATGACCTGGGCGCGTCCGGCGCCGGTGGCCGTCACCGCCTCGACCTGTCGGCCATCGGTCTCTTCGATCGCTTCATACAGCAGCTTGCCGACGAAACCGATGGAGCGCAGGGCGATGGCCACGATGCCGGCCAGCAGGCCCGGGCCGATGATCGCCACCAGCAGCAGTGCCCAGATCAGCGAATTGATCGAACGTGAACTCACGATGATGAACAGCGCCACGGGACGCACCAGCAGCGTCGAGGGGGTGGTGTTGCCGGCAGCGAGGAAGGCCACCGGAATCGCCAGGATGATGCCGCCCAGCGTGCCCAGCGTGGCGATGTTGAGGGTGTCCCATAGCGGCAGCAGCAGCTCGGGCAGGTAGGTCGGGTCGGGCGGGAACATACGGCTTCCGATATCGACTGCCTGGTCGGGTGCATCGGCGACGAAGACCCACAGGGTGTTGGCGTTCATCACCTGCCAGCACCAGACGAATAGCGCCACCAGGGCCACCCAGCCGCCCCATAGCGCCAGCCTGGCGCGCGGTGTGCGAAAGCACCAGACCTGCGAGTAGTGGGCGGGTTCGCCCGGGCGGGAATCGAGGGCACTCATTGCAGCGTCTTCCTGAGGTAGCTGGAGCCATATTCCGCGAACATGACGATGGCGATGACGATCAGCAGGATGGCACCGGCGCTGTCGTACTCGTAGCGGTCGATGGCCGTGTTGAGGGTGGCACCGATGCCTCCGGCGCCCACGATGCCGATCACCGCGCTTTCCCGGAAGTTGATGTCCAGCCGGTAGAGCGACAGGCCGATCAGCCGCGGCATGACCTGGGGCTGGATGGCATAGTGGATCAGCTGCAGGCCACTGGCCCCGGTGGCGCGGATGGCCTCGATCTGGCTGGCGCTGGCCTCCTCGATGTCGTCGGCCAGCAGTTTGGCCACGAAGCCGATGGAGGCGAAGGCGAGGGTGAGGAAGCCGGCGAAGGGCCCGAAGCCGAACATGGCGACCAGGAAGATGGCGATGATGATTTCCTGCAGCGACCGGCTGATGGCCACGACCGAGCGGCACACCATGTAGACGGGGCGCGGCGACAGGTTGCGTGCCGCCCCGACCCCGATGGGTATCGATACCAGCACGCCCACCACGGTGGCGGTCAGGGTCATGGTCAGGCTCTCGATCAGCCCCTGACGGATGTCGTGCCAACGGCTGGTGAAATCCGGCTGCAGGAAGCCCTGAACGAAGCGCGCGCCGCGTGACAGGCCCTCCATCAGACGGGCACCGTCGACCTCCAGCGAGCCGAGTGCGAGGATCAGATAGGCCAGTGCCAGCAGCGGTATGGCCAGTCGCCAGCGGCGCGTGGTGATGAGCTGCGGTGGTCGCCGCCAGTGGCGCGGGTAGGGATGGGATGAACAGTAGCCAGGGGACGAGGTCATGATGCCGACCTCGCGGGCATCATCCGGGGCGTTGCCGCGTCGTCGCCATCGACGGCGTCCGCGTCCGATCCCGCGCCGCTCCAGTCCTCGGCGCCGTAGATCCGAGTGAGGGTCATGTCGTCGAGGTGGTCGGGCGCATCGTCGAAGACGACCTGACCCGCCTTCAGCCCGATCAGGCGATCGAGATAGCGTTGCGCCAGCGGTACATCGTGGATGTTCACGATGGCCGGCAGCCCGCGCTCGGCGCAGACCTCGGTGATCAATCGCATGATCTGGCGGCTGGTCTTGGGATCGAGGCTGGCGGTGGGTTCGTCCACCAGCAGCAGCTCGGGGTCCTGGGCCAGTGCCCGGGCGATGCCCACGCGCTGGCGCTGGCCGCCCGAGAGGGCATCGGCTCGCTTGTCGGCATGCGCCAGCAGCCCCACCCGATCCAGCAGTCGGTAGGCATTCTCGATGTCCGGGCCCGGAAAGCGTCGGGTGAAGCTGCGCCAGAAGGGCACATAGCCGAGGCGTCCGGACAGCACGTTCTCCATCACGGTCAGTCTCTCGACCAGGGCATATTCCTGGAAGATCATGCCGATGCGGCGCCGGGCCCGGCGAAGTTCACGGCCGCGCAGTGGGACCAGGTCGGTCTCGCCCAGGCGCACGGTGCCGGCCGAGGGCTCCACCAGGCGGTTGATGCAGCGGATGAGGGTCGACTTGCCGGCCCCGGAGGGGCCGATCAGCCCCACCACCTGGCCCTGCGGAATCTGAAAGGTCACCTCACGGAGCGCCGTGTCGCCGGATGCATAGGTCTTGGTGAGTCGGTCGATGGTAAGCAATGGATAGGGTCTCGTTCGATTTTCCTCGACCGGTCGGGCGCGAGCGACGTTCCGCCCACGCCCGGCCGGTCACGAGGCTCATTGGCAGGCGTATTCCACGCCATTGGCCTCGTCGATCTGGCGAATGACCGCCCAATGTTCCTGGAAGGTGATGGGAATGAACTGCTCTTCGCCGTTGCGGCCGAACTCCTCCTCGAGGGCGCTGCCTTCCCAGTCGAAGCTGAAAAAGGCCTCCTGAATCGCTTCCTGCAGCTCGGGCGCCAGGTCGTGGGCGGTGCCATAGCTGGTGGTGGGGAAGGTGTCCGACTGGTAGATGACCTCGATCTGGTCGGCGTCGATCACGCCGCGATCGATCATGCGGTTCTTGACCGAGTTGGCCACGGTGGCCACGGCGTAGTCCCGGTTGGCCACGCCCAGCACCGAGTTGTCGTGCTTGCCGGAGAAGTCGACGTCGTAGTCCTCGCCGGAGACCATGCCGAACTCCGAGGCCATCAGCGCGGTGGGCGCCTTGAAGCCTGAGTTGGACGTCTCCGACGTGTGGGTGAGGGTGTTGCCGCGGATGTCCTCCACCTCGTCGATGCCGGAGCCCGGGTGGGTGATGATCTCCATCTCGTAGCCGAAGCTGCCGTCCTCGGCGGCCATCATGGCGAAGGGGCGATAGCCGGCACAGGCGACGGCCAGCGGGTTGGAGCCAGTGTTGAAACCGGCCACGTGGAGGCGGCCGGCACGCATGGCCTCGATCTGGGCGGAATTGGACTGCACCGGGAAGAACTGCACCTTCTTGCCGGTGACGTCCTCCATGTGCTCTAGGAAGCCATCCCACACCTCGGCATACACGGCGGGGTCCTCGACCGGTGTATAGGCGAAGACCAGCGTATCGGGATCGCGCCACTGGGAGGCGTCCTCGGGAATGTCGGCCACCAGGTCGCCATCGGCATCGTGGAAGCGATCACTGAGGGAGAATTCTGCCTGTGCCTGTGACATGCCGGCGGCGAGGGTGGCGGCGACGCCGCCGACGAGCAAAGAGCGAGACATGAGCTGCATGGGAATCACCTGTGTGAGGAGAGACGTGAGTCAGGACACAGGGTGTAACGTTACTGTGACAGCAGCATGTCAGTCGTGAGTCGGCGACATGGCCGGTGCCTCCGGCAGCTCCATCAGCAGACAGGCGCCGCCCAGCGTCGGGGCGTCTTCCACCCACAGCCGGCCGCCGAGATGGGCGACGATACCGCGCGAGATCGGCAGGCCCAGCCCGCTGCCTCGGGGGCGGGCGCGGGGCGCGCCGTCGTCCTGGTGCTGGATCTGGTGGAACTTCTCGAACACCCGCTCGCGCTCGGCCTCGGCGATGCCGGGGCCGTTGTCCTCCACGGCCAGCCGAAAGCCGCGCTTGTAGTGGGTCAGCGCCAGGCGCACGCGCGGGGACGCGCCGTCGGCGAACTTGCCGGCGTTGTCGAGCAGATTGATGACCACCTGTTCCAGCCGGTCGGGGTCGCCGATCACCGGCGCGGCGTCCACCTCGAGGGCCACCTCCAGCGTGATGCCGCGCTCCTCCAGCGGGCGCTGCACCGCCTCGACACCTCGGCGGGCCAGCTCGGCGAGATCGAGCCGCTCGGGATGCAGCGTCAGTCGGCCGCTCTCGAGGCGGGCCAGGTCGAGTATCTCCTCGATCAGTCGAGACAGCCGCTGGCTCTCGCGTACCACCACCTCGAGGAAGTGTTCGCGCTTGTCGTCGGGCAGGTCGCGATGATCGCGCAGGATCTCGGCGAAGGCGCGGATCGAGGTCAAGGGCGTCCTCAGCTCGTGGCTGACCATGGCCACGAACTCGTCCTTGAGGCGGTCGAGTTCGCGCAGCCGTTCATTGGCCTCGCGCAGCGCCTCGCCGGTGCGCTCGAGCTCGCGGGACTTCTGCTCGAGGCGGCGGTTCATCTCCAGCGTCTCGGAGGTGGTATCGAGCACGCTCAGCAGCGCCGGCAGGTCGAGGGCTTCGCCGCGCACCACCGAGTCGATCAGCACTCGGGCCGAGGCGCTGCCCAGCGCCCCGGCCAGCGCCCGTTCGCCCCGCGCCACCAGCGCCGGCGACGCGGGGTGCCGGTCGTCCTGATCGGGTTCTTCGGCGAATACCCGGGCGGTGGTGGCCGCGCCCAGATAGCGGTCGAGCAGGGCGCGCAGCTCGCCGCGCGGCGTGTGGCCGGCATGCCCCAGCGAGGCCTGGTCGAGGCGCGGATGCAGCGCCTCGGTGAACAGCGCGGCCTGGGTCTGTTCCAGCGCCGACGGCCGCGTGAACAGTGAGACGCCGACCAGTAGGCCGACATTGGCCACCAGGCTCCACAGCAGCGCATGGGTGTAGATATCCCAGCCTTCCAGGCCGAACAGCGCATAGGGCCGGAGCCAGGCGATGCCGAACGGGCCGTCGGTGAGGAAACCGGCGTCGAGCCAGCCGGACTGGGCGAAGCCCGGGATCAGCAGCGTCCAGGCCCAGACGATGAAGCCGGCCGTGAGGCCGAGCCCGGCGCCGAGCCGATTGGCGCCGCGCCAGTAGAGGCCGATCAGCAGCGCCGGGGTGAACTGGGCCGCGGCGGCGAAGGACACCAGGCCGATGGTGACCAGGCTGTAGGCGTCCCCCACCAGCGCATGGTAGCCGTAGCCCAGCAGCAGGATGGCCAGTATCGCCAGACGCCGCACGCCGAGCATCCAGCCGGCCAGCGCGCCCTGGCCGCCGCGGGGCAGCAGCCGGGCGCGCAGCAGCAGCGGCATCACCAGCTGGTTGCTGACCATGGTGGACAGCGCGATAGTCTCGACGATCATCATGCCCGTGGCCGCCGACAGGCCGCCGATGAAGACCAGCAGCGGCAGCCCCTCGGCGCCGGTGGCCAGCGGCAGCGTCAGCACGAAGCTGTCCGGATCGCCCCCGGCATCGCCCAGCAGGCCGGCCAGGGCGATGGGCAGCACGAACAGGTTGATCGCCAGCAGATACAGCGGAAACAGCCAGGTCGCCCGGATGATGTGTCGCTCGTCGACGTTCTCGACCACCATCACCTGGAACTGGCGTGGCAGGCCGAGGAAGGCCAAAAAGGCCAGGGCGAGGGTGCCCACCCAGCCCAGGGCGCCGCCCGGTACCGCGGCCAGGCCCAGCACCCCGAGCAGGTCCGGGGTCTCGGCGACCCGGGTGAACAGCTCGCCGGGGCCGCGGTAGAGCACGAAGACCGTGAACGCGCCGACCGCCAGGAAGGCCGCCAGCTTGACCAGCGACTCGAAGGCGATGGCGGCGACCATGCCCTCATGGCGTTCGCTGGCGTCCAGGTGGCGGGTGCCGAACAGGATGATGAAGACCGCCAGCACCAGCGCCACCCAGAACGACTTATCGGCCCAGAAGGCGGCGCTCTCGGCGCCGCCGCCGGTGGCCTCGGGGTAGCCGACCAGCACCGCGTGGCTGACGGTGATGGCCTTGAGCTGCAGGGCGATGTAGGGGGTGATGCCGATCAGGGCGATCAGCGCCACCAGGGCGCCGAGCCCGCTGCTCTTGCCGTAGCGGGCGCTGATGAAATCGGCGATCGAGGTGAGGCGCTGGGCGCGGGCGATGCGCACCATCTTGCGGGTCACGAAGGGCGCCAGCAGCATGGCCAGCGTCGGGCCGAGATAGATCAGCAGGAAGCTGGGACCGGTCTCGGCCGCCCGGCCGACGCTGCCGTAGAAGGTCCAGGCGGTGCAGTAGACGGCGATCGACAGCGCATAGATGGTGGGCGAGCCGATGACGGAGCGGCCGCGTTCGGCGCGACGGTCGCCCCAGGCGGCGATCACGAACAGCAGCGCCAGATAGCCGAAGGCCACGCCCAGCACGGTCCACTCGCCGCGCAGGCTCATTCCCGATGCCCGCCTTCCAGCAGCCAGGCCGCCAGCGCGATCACCGCGGCCCAGACCAGGAAGACATACAGCGTCAGGGCGCCGGGGCCCAGGCGCTCGGTGACCAGCAGCAGCGGCGGCGTGAACAGCAGCGTCGCCAGGATGATCAGGGCGATCAGGCGCTCCTTGCGGCGTGACGTCATCATGAAGCGCTGGCGTCCTCCCGATCGAAGGCGCTCGCCTGCAGGGCCAGTACCGCCGCCAGGGTGTCGATGCCCCGGGCCTCGAGGCGCGGCAGCAGGGCCAGCCATAGCTCGGCGGTGACCCGGGCATCCCCCAGCGCGGTGTGGCGGCTGCCCGGCGGGAAGGCGAGTCCGTAGCGTTCGGCCAGGGAATCCAGGTCATGGCCGTCGAGGCTGGGGTCCAGACCGCGCGAGATCAGCAGGCTGTCCAGCACCGGCATGTCGAGGGAGACGCCGCCGTCCGATGGCTGCAGGGCCAGCAGGTCGAAGGCGGCGTTGTGGGCCAGTAGCACGGCGTCGCCGACGTAGTCGCGAAAGCGCGGCAGGGCGACGGCGGCGGGCGGGGCGCCGGTGACGTCGGCGTCGGTGAGACCATGGATGGCGGTGCTGGCCGGCGGAATCGGCCGGCCGGGATCGATGAGCAGGTCGAAGGTCTCGCTGGCCAGCAGCCGCGCGTTGACGATGCGGCAGGCCCCGATGCTGATCACCCGGTCGCCGCGGCGCAGCTCCAGGCCGGTGGTCTCGGTATCGCAGGCCACGATCTCCAGCGCCCGCAGCGGCCGGGCGGCGAGCTCGGCGTCAGGCGGTGGCAGCTCGGCGATGCCGAAGTCATGAAACTCGGGGCGAGGCGGTGGAGCCGGACGAGGGGCGCCCACTCGCTCCAGCGCCGGCAGGGGCAGCCGAAGGCGGGCATGAACGCCGTCTTCATCGGCCAGGCTCCAGGCATCGCTGGCATGCTGGCGGAGCACCTCTCCGAGAGTCGGGGCCAGCGGCAGGGCCTCGAGGCGTTCGCCTCGCCAGGCCGACAGCTCGCGTTCGCTGAGCGCTGCCCCCTGCCAGCACAGGTCGAGGTAGGCGCGCTGGTTGCCCAGGCAGACCTCGCCGTCGAAGCGGGTCTCGCCGGTGCGCTCGGCCAGCCGGGTCAGCAGTCTGTGCAGGGCCTCGAGCAGCACCGGGGCATCGCCCTTGAGCCAGGCCGGCATGCCGATGGGCGTGAGGGTCGGGCCGCCGGCAGGCAGGCGTTCGACGAGGCCGGCCCAGAGATCGTTGGACCACAGCGGGGACAGACGCTCGGCCCGGCGCTGCTGGGCGTCGAGCGTTTCACCCAGCCGCTCCAGGCCTTCGGCCAGCCCGCGCCCTTCCTCCTCGACCACCCCCGACAGGCGCTGGCGCAGGGCGTCGTTATCGGTGCCCCGCAGGTGCCCCAGGGCATCGGCGGCGCTGGTCAAGCCGGCGCCATGGCGGCGCAGGGCGGGCAGCAGCTCGGCCAGGGCCGCACCGGCGCCCAGCTCGTTGTGCCAGCTGGCCGTGGCATCCACCAGCGTCAGCAGGGTCTCGCCCTGGCTCTCGGGGATGCGTCTGAGGGTCGCGCGCAGCCAGCGCTCGCCGCAGGGGACCAGCACGTCCCTGGGCGTCGCGTCTTCGGGCAGCTGGCGCAGGGCCTCCTGCAGGCTGGCGGCGGGTAGCAGGGTGTCGAGTCGCTTGCCGAGCCCCAGGCCGGGGGCATCGGCGAACAGGGCCTCGGCGGCGGGGTTGAACAGCAGGAGCCGGCGATGGCGATCGCAGAGCAGCAGCGGCGTGTCCAGCACCTGCAGCAGGGCCTCGAGCTCCTGGCGAATGCGGGCGGCGCTGCGCGCCCCTTCGGCGCGGGCGTTGCCCAGCCGGGCACGATCGTCGCGCCAGGCCTCGCGGATGCGCACCAGGTCGGGCCCCAGGCCGCGCAGCCAACCCTCCGGGGGATAGTCGTCTACGGCATCGGGGTTGGCCACCAGGCGTGCCAGCTGCACCTGCAGATGCCGCAGCGGCATGAACAGCCGCCGTTCGAGGATCAGGCCGACCAGGAAGATGGTGCCGCCGCCGGAGAAACTGCCGGCCCACAGGGCCCCGCGGGCCAGGCCCTCGGGGGCCAGCAGGCCGTCGAGCCACAGGGCGAAGAGTGCACCGCCCAGCAGGCTCACGCCGCTCAGCAGCAGCCACAGCCCGATCAGGGTTTGCCGGCGAGGCGGACCGGGACGGCGGCGGGTCATGGTTCGCCCTCCCGTCCGGCGTCGGCCAGCAGCCTCTTGACCCGCTCGACCAGCTCGCGGGTCGAGAAGGGTTTGGTGATGTAGTCGTCGGCGCCCAGGGCTAGGCCCTTCTCGCGTTCCACCTCACGCCCGTGAGCGGTGAGCATGATGATCGGCAGGCGTGCGAAGTCGGGATCGGCGCGCAGCCGTTCCAGTACGTCGAAGCCGCCGATGCCCGGCAGGCTGATGTCGAGCAGCATCAGATCCGGTCGCGTCTCGGACACGCGGGCCAGCGCCGTCTCGCCGTCCTCCGCGGTCACCACCTCGAAGCCGGCCTGCTGCATCAGAAACTCCAGCGACAGGACGATATTGGGCTCGTCGTCCACTACCAGCACCTTGCGCATGCCGTCCTCCCCGTGACGCCCGTTGCACGACGCATTAAATCCCTGTGTCTCCAAGTCTAGAGAGGGCTCCTGAGGTGGCAAAGACGACCTTGGGCCAAGCCCGTTACACTGGCGACTCACGAAAGGACAGGGAGAGCGTCTCATGATTCGCGTACATCATCTGGAGAACTCGCGTTCCCAGCGCGTGCTGTGGCTGCTGGAAGAGCTGGGTGTCGAGTATGAGCTGGTCGTTTATCGGCGTGATCCCGAGACCATGCTGGCCCCGGCCTCACTGAAAGAGGTGCATCCGCTGGGCAAGTCGCCGGTGATCACCGACGAAGCGCGGGGCGGGCGGGCCATTGCCGAGTCCGGGGCGATCATCGAATACCTGCTCGAGCATCACGATGCCGACGGCCGGCTGGCGCCGCCCGTCGGCAGCGATGAGCGCGAGCGTTATCGCTTCTGGCTGCACCATGCCGAGGGGTCGGCGATGCCGCCGCTGGTGATGCGGCTGGTGTTCTCGCGCCTCGGCAAGCCGCCGGTGCCGGCCCTGGTGCGGCCGCTGGGGCGGCAGTTCGCCAAGGGCGTGGAGCAGAACTTCCTGGGGCCGCGCATCACCGAGCTGCGCGACTTCTGGGAGGCCGAGCTTGACGCCTCGACCTGGTTCGCCGGCGAGGCCTTCTCGGCGGCGGACATCCAGATGAGCTTCCCGGTGCTGGCGCTCGAGGGGCGCGGCGGGCTCGCGTCGGCGCCCCGGCTGCAGGACTTCCTGGCCCGCTGCCGCGAGCGTCGGGGGTATCGAAAGGCGATCGAGCGCGGCGGGGAGTTCTCGCTGGGGTAAGGGCCCGGGGCGGGCGATTCAAGGCAGGAGCCTGGCCTTGAGCCATCCTTCACCGCGTCCCAGCCATTCGTGCAGGGCGCGGGCGCTCTGATGCAGGTGGTAGGCGCTGGGGCGCCAGGCCGCGAGGCCCTCGGGGGGCGGGCTGGCGAACTCGGTGGGGGCCGGCGTGACGGCAAGGCCCGCTCGCTCGAACTCGGCCGTGGCCCGGGGCAGGTGCCAGGCCTGGGACACCAGCGCGACCTGGTCGATGCCCTCGGCGGTGAGCATCTCGGCGCTTCGCCGCGCGTTGTCCGCCGTATTGGCGCTGCCGCCTTCCCGCCAGCGGACCGGCACGTCGAACACCTCGCGCAGGGCGGCCGCCATCAGGCTGGCCTCGGCGCTGTGTTCGTCATGGACCCGGCCGCCGCTGACCAGGATCGGCAGGCCGCTCTGGCGATGCAGCCAGGCACCGTACGCCAGGCGCCGCCAGCTGGCGTTGGACGGGGCGTCGCCCCAGCCGAATTCGGGGGCGTCGTAGTCACGGCCGCCGCCGAGAATCACGATGGCGCTTGCTCGTTCCCCCAGGGCACCGTCCATGAGGGCGCTGACGGCAAGCGGCTGAGGCTCCAGCCCCTGACGCAGGGCATGGCTGACCGTCGGTGTGGCGAGCACGATCAGGCTGCCCAGGCCCAGCGCGACCAGCAGCCCGCCGATCACATGCAGGCGCATCCACAGCAGGCCGCCGACCAGGATCAGCCAGGCGTTGAGCAGCGGAGGCAGCAACAGCGACTCGAGCAGGGCCATGCAGCGTCTCCCTCGCCGGTCATGTCCGGCGCGTTGGGCGGTGGGTGAAGAGCGCCTACAGGTCCACCTTGTCCGGAAATTCGCACAGATCCTCGATCACGCAGCTGCCGCAGCGCGGCTTGCGGGCCACGCAGGTGTAGCGGCCGTGCAGGATCAGCCAGTGGTGGGCGTCCTGGCGGAATGCCTTGGGGACGTGGCGAAGCAGCTTCTGCTCCACCTCGACCACGTCCTTGCCCTTGGCGATGCCGGTGCGGTTGGAGACCCGGAAGATATGGGTGTCCACGGCGATGGTCGGCTCGCCGAAGGCGGTGTTGAGGATGACGTTGGCGGTCTTGCGGCCGACGCCTGGCAGTGCCTCGAGCGCCTTGCGGGTACGCGGAACCTCGCCGTCGTGCTGCTCCACCACGATGCGGCAGGTCTTCATCAGGTTCTTGGCCTTGGTGTTGTACAGGCCGATGGTCTTGATGTGTTCCTTCAGGCCGTCGAGGCCCAGCTCGAGGATGGCCGCCGGGGTGTTGGCCACCGGAAACAGCCGGTCGGTGGCCTTGTTGACGCCCACGTCGGTGGCCTGGGCCGACAACAGCACCGCGGCCAGCAGCTCGAAGGGCGTCGACCAGTTGAGCTCGGTGGTGGGCTCGGGGTTGTGCTCGCGCAGGCGGGCGAAGATCTCGTGGCGTTTCTGGGCGTTCATAGCGTGGGCGACAGTGATCAGTGGGAGGCGGAGCCGAGGGTGGCACGCGCCTCGGCGAGCATGCGCTCGGCGCGCTCGATCTGCTCGTGGGCGGCGGCGATGCCCGCGTCGTCGCGCTGGCGCTCGGCGTGGGCCAGCTGCTGGCGGGCGCGGCGCCGGGCCTGTTCGGCGGCGTTGACGGCGAAGCGGCGCTGACGCTCGGTCTGCCGCGCGCTCTTGCCCACATCGTCGTTCGCGGGCTGGGAGCCGTCGGTCGCATCGAGCTGACGATCGATGTCGGCCAGGCGCTGGCGAAGCTCCGTGTCGCGACGGTCGAGCTCGTCGCGCTTGTCGGGCGCGAGATCGCTCGCCTGGCGCTGGCGATCCAGTCGCTTGAGGCTGGCGACCAGGCTGACCCGGCTGGCGCGCAGGGCACTGGAGGACGCTGCCGGCGCCTGGGGCTGCGTCGCCGTGGGCGCCTGGGGTTGGGCCTGATGGGGCGACCGGGCCGGCGCGGCCTGTCTGGCGCTGCGCTTGCGCCGCCGCTCTCGCTTGGCATCTTCCTCGCGGACGAGACGATCGTTGCGCGCCTCGAAGCGGCGACGGCCGCGCTCGGCGCGCCGAGCCAGGTAGGCGTCCTGCTCGGCCTCGCCGTCGGCGGCCTGCCAGTGCGGATGCGGCAGCAGGTCGATGCAGTCGACCGGGCAGGGGGCCACGCAGAGTTCACAGCCGGTGCATTCGGCCTCGATCACCGTGTGCATGTGCTTGGCGGCGCCGAGGATGGCGTCCACCGGGCAGGCCTGGATGCACTTGGTGCAGCCGATGCACTCGGCCTCGCGAATCCGCGCCACCAGCGGCGATTGGGCGGGCTGCTCCAGCGGCACCTCGGTACGACCGGTCAGCTCGGCCAGCCGCACCACGGTGGCCTGGCCGCCGGGCGGGCAGCGGTTGATCGCCTCGCCTTCCGCGATGGCCTCGGCGTAGGGACGACAGCCGTCGTGGCCGCACTTGCCGCACTGGGTCTGCGGCAAGGCGGCGTCGACGGCCTCGATCAGGGCGGGCTGCGTCATGCCCGGATCAGCTCACGCGCTGGCCGGGCTGGGCGCCGGAGTGGGGCTCCAGCAGGTAGATGCCGTCGTCATCGCCGGCGGCCAGCACCATGCCTTCGGAGACGCCGAAGCGCATCTTGCGCGGCGCGAGGTTGGCGACCATCACCGTCAGGTGACCTTCCAGGGCCTCCGGGGCGTAGGCCTTGCGGATGCCGGCGAAGACGTTGCGCGTCTCGCCGCCCAGGTCCAGGGTCAGCTGGAGCAGCTTGTCGGCGCCCTCGACGTATTCCGCCTTGGCGATGCGGGCGATGCGCAGGTCGACCTTGGCGAAGTCGCCGAAGTCGATCGTCTCGGCGATGGGATTATCGGCCAGCGGCCCCTTGGGGGTGTCCTTGAGCTTCTGTTCTTCCACCAGATCCTCCTTGGACGCCTCGATCATGGCGTCGATGCGGTCACGCTCGACCCGGGTCATCAGCGGCTTGAACTTGGCGATCTCGTGGTCCACCAGCAGCTCCTGGCGGCTGTCCCAGTCGAGGGAGTCGAGCTTCAGGAAGGCGCGGGCGCCTTCGGCCATCTCGGGCAGCACCGGGGCCAGGTAGACCATCAGCTGGCGGAACAGGTTGATGCCCACCGAGCAGATGTCGAGCACTTCCTGCTCGCGGCCTTCCTGCTTGGCCAGCACCCAGGGCTCGGCCTCGGCGATGTAGGTGTTGGCCTCGTCGGCGAGTTCCATCACCTTGCGCATGGCGCGGCCGAACTCGCGGGCCTCAAAAGACTCGGCGATCTCGTCGCCGGCGGCGACGAAGCGGGCGACGCGCTGGGGCTCGGCGCAGTGGGCCGAGAGCTTGCCGCCGCCGAGCTTCTTGACGAAGCCGGCGCAGCGGCTGGCGATGTTGACGACCTTGCCGACCAGGTCCGAGTTCACGCGCTGGGCGAAGTCCTCGAGGTTGAGGTCCAGGTCATCGACGCCAGCGGTGAGCTTGGCGGCGAAGTAGTAGCGCAGGTACTCGGGGTTCAGATGTTCGGCGTAGGTCGCGGCCTTGATGAAGGTGCCGCGCGACTTGGACATCTTGGCGCCGTTGACGGTGACGAAGCCGTGGCAGTTCACCGCGGTCGGCGTGCGCATGCCGGCGCCGTGCAGCATGGCCGGCCAGAACAGCGCGTGGAAGTAGACGATGTCCTTGCCGATGAAGTGATAGACCTCGGCGTCGGAATCCTCGCGCCAGTAGGCGTCGAAGTCGAGACCCTCGCGCTCGCAGAGGTTCTTGAAGCTGGCCAGGTAGCCGATCGGGGCATCCAGCCAGACATAGAAGTACTTGCCCGGAGCGTCGGGGATCTCGAAGCCGAAGTAGGGCGCGTCTCGGGAAATGTCCCACTCGTTGAAGCCCGACTCGAACCACTCCATCAGCTTGTTGCGGATCTGCGGCTGGACGTGATCGTCGTTGATCCAGCCCTGCAGGAAGGCCGCGAAGTCGGGCAGCTTGAAGAAGTAGTGCGTGGAGCTGCGGACTTCCGGGGTGGCACCGGAGATCGCCGAGACCGGGTCGATCAGCTCGGCCGGGGTGTAGGTGGCCCCGCAGGCCTCGCAGTTGTCGCCGTACTGGTCGTCGGCCTGGCACTTCGGGCAGGTGCCCTTGATGAAGCGGTCGGCCAGGAACAGCCCTTTCTCCGGATCGTACATCTGCTCGATGTCGCGGGTGGCGATGTGCCCCTGATCGCGCAGCCGGGTGTAGATCAGCTCGCTGAAGTGGCGGTTTTCCTCGGAGTGGGTCGAGTGATAGTTGTCGAAGGCCACCCCGAAGCGCGAGAAGTCGGCCTGGTGTTCCTGGCTGACGCGGTCGATCAGCGCCTGGGAGGTGATGCCCTCCTGTTCGGCGCGCAGCATGATGGCGGTGCCGTGGGCATCGTCGGCGCAGACGTAGTGGCAGTCATGACCGCGGCTCTTCTGGAAGCGCACCCAGATGTCGGTCTGGATGTATTCCAGCAGGTGGCCCAGGTGGATGGCGCCGTTGGCGTAGGGCAGGGCGCTGGTGACCAGGATCTTGCGCGGGGCGATGTTCGACATGGTGGCTCAGAGGTTCCCGTAGACGTGGAGCACGGCGGCCGACTCGACGCCTGGGCGAAGTCGAGGCCGTCATGCGGATATCCGTGAAATCAGGCCCGGATTGTAGCATTTTCCTCGCCGGCTGCATCCGCCCGGGCCCTTGCCGGCTCGGGCTCGGGCCGGGCCTCCAGGAGGCGGGGGGGATGGCGTGTCGAGCGTGAGCGGGGTGGTCAGTGAGGCCCCTTGGCCCGGCTCGCCAGCCAGGGCGGGATGCGTTCGGCGGGCATGGGGCGGGCGATGGCATAGCCCTGGGCCTGGGAGGCGCCCAGCTCGAGCAGACGCTGGCAGTGTGCGGGTGACTCGGCGCCTTCGGCGATCACGTCGAGCCCGAGTCGTGCGCCGATCTGGATGATGCTCTGGACGAGGGCGGCGTCGCGTTCGTCCTTCAGGATGGCGCCGACGAAGCGCTTGTCGATCTTGAGGGCGTCGATGGGCAGCTCACGCAGATGCGCCAGCGACGAGTAGCCGGTGCCGAAGTCGTCCAGGGCGATGCACAGGCCCGAGTGCCGGCAATGCTGGAGCGTACGGGTGATGGCGTCGAGATCCGCCACGGCGGCGCTTTCCTGGAACTCGATCTCCAGCAGACGCCGGTCCAGCCTGGGGTAGCGCGCCAGAGCCGCCGTCAGCCGATCGCAGAACTCGGGCAGGGCCAGATCGTTGGCGCTGGCGTTGAAGCTGATGCGCAGGGCGAGCCCCTGGCGCTGCCAGTCCGCGAGCTGATGCAGGACCCGTTCGACCACCCAGTCGCCGAGGGGCGCCTCGAGACGACTGCCGAGCAGCTGGGGCAGGAAATCATCGGGTTCCAGAAGTCCATGCTCGGGATGCTCCCAGCGAATCAGGGCCTCGAGACCACAGACCTCACCGCTGAGCAGATTGACCCTAGGCTGATAGTGGAGCCGGAACTCGTCGTCACGGAAGGCCTGTTCGAGGCGGTCCAGGCGCCGGCGGCCGGGCGACGAATCCTCGCGCTCTTCGGGATCGAACAGGGCATAGCGGTTCTTGCCGCCGCGCTTGGCGCAATACATGGCCTGATCGGCATGGCGCAGCAGGATGCCCGCCTCCGCATCGTCCTGTGGAAACAGGGTGATGCCGATGCTGGTGGAAATGCGTACCAATGAGTCGTCCAGGGGGATGGGCCTGGCGATGAGGTAGCGGACTCGCTCGACGATCCGCAGGCATTCCTCGCGGTCTTCCAGGTCGGTCAGCAGCAGGGCGAACTCGTCGCCGCCCAGCCGGGCGAGCACATCGTCGGCGCGAATGGCATCGCGTAATCGCTGGCCAATCGTGATCAGCACCTGGTCGCCAGCCGCATGGCCCAGGCGGTCATTGATCGGCTTGAAGCCGTCCAGATCGAGGAAGCACACCGCCAGCAGCGTGTCGTCACGACGGGCCCGTGGCAGCGCGTCCGCGAGGTGTTCGGCGAAGTGGCGGCGATTGGGCAGTTCGGTCAGCACGTCGTGTCGTGCCAGGTGGCGCAGTTCGTCCTGGTGGCGCTTGAGATGGGTGATGTCGGAGAAGGTGGCGACGTAGTGGAGTGTCCGGCCCTGGTCGTCACGTACCACAGAGGCCGAAAGCATGAGCGGGTAGGCCTCGCCGTTGCGCCGGTAACCGACGATCTCGCCCTTCCAGCTGTCTTCCACGTCCAGGTGGCGGCAGATCGCCTCGTAGGTTTCCGCGTTGTGCTGTGCGGTGCCCAGCATGCCGGGGGTCAGGCCCAGCACGTCCTGCCTGGTATAGCCGGTGATGCGAGTGAAGGCAGCGTTGGTGTCGCAGATGCGCCGCTCGGCATCGGTGATCATGATGGCGTCGGAGCTTGAATCGAAGACGCTGGCGGCGAGACGCCGCTGGTTCTCCGCCTGGCGTTGTTCGGTGATGTCGTGGCCGATGCAGATCATGCCGCCGCACGGCAGGGCGACGTTGGCCCACAGGGTGGTGAGTCGTCGTCCTTCGCGGGTCGTCGGTGTCCACTCCCGAAACCGCGAGCCGTCACCGGACGACAGGCCGGCCACGACCGCCCGATATTCTGCCGGGTCGGGGTAGAAGAGCGTCAGGGGGGCGGGGTGGTTCATCACCTCATCGGCCGTCCAGCCGAAGACCCGTTCGCACTGATGGTTCCAGAGGATGCAGTGCCCCTGTTCATCGAAACCGTCGATCATGATCGGGGCATGACCGAACAGTCGCTCGACCAGCGCCAGTACGTCGTCGCGCCATTCGCCCTGTTCCGCGGATGCCTCGAGCGTCTCGAGCGTCTCGGCGAGGTGAACGAGCGGGTGACGTCTGGTCGGCGGATTGGAACCCATATCCATATCAGGCAACCCACGGAGTGAAGTGCCCTCACTATAGTGGGATGCCGCGTGGCCTGCCTCGGTCTCGAGTAGGAGATCGCTCCATCGACGACTAGGAAAATAGAGCGAATGTCCGTCGGGAGCGGGACCTCAGGCGTCGGGACGGTGCTGATAGACGCCGAAGTGATGCAGTCCGCGGTCGGCGAGGTGGAGCGCCTGCATGCGGCTCATCACGCCCTGGTCGCAGTACAGCAGATAGTGCCGGTCCGTATCGAGCTCGGGGGCCCGGTCCTGCAGCTCGTAGAAGGGAATCTCGATCAGCGGCACCTGTGCCAGTTCCTGGGGCAGCGCCAGGGGCGCGGCCTCGCGTTCGTCGGCACGGCGAATGTCGACGATGCAGGGCGTGTCGAGCCCGGCGAGCTCCTCGGGCGTCTTCACCGTGGCGACCTCGGTCGGCGCAGGCTCGCGCTCCAGCACCTCATCGATGCGCTTGATGATCGCCGCCTCGATGGCGTCGTCGAGCACCCGGTCGTCGAAGTCGCGTTCGGCCGCTAGCACGTCGTCCAGCGGCGCCTTGTTGTGCGGTCGCCGCGAGATCACGCCGCAATACTCCGGCATCGATTCGGCGATGCGGGCGGTGTCTATCTGCCGTGCCCGGTCGATGATGTCCTGCTTGTCGTCGGTGAGCACCGGGCGCAGGATCGGTCGCTCGCTGACGTCGTCGATCACCGCCAGGTTGGCCAGGGTCTGGCTGGAGACCTGGGCGATGGCCTCGCCGGTGACCAGTGCCGGGATACGCAGCCGCTGCGCCATGCGGTTGGCGGCGCGGATCATCAGCCGCTTGAGCACCACGCCCATCAGGCCATCCGGAATGGTGCGCAGGATCTCGCCCACCACGCCATCGAAGGGCACCGAGATGAACTTCACCTTGTGAGAGACGCCGTAGCGTGACCAGAGATGGTGGCTGGCCTCGCGCACGCCGGCCTCGTGGGCCGGGCCGCCCAGGTTGAAGAACAGGAAGTGGGTCTTCACGCCGCGGCGGATCATCTTCCAGGCCGCCACCGGGGAGTCAAAGCCGCCGGACATCAGCGCCAGGGCCTGACCCTGCACGCCCAGCGGATAGCCGCCGAGTCCCTTCCAGCGTGCCCGGATCACCTGCAGGCGCCGATCGTTGAGCTCCACCGGCACCACCACCTCGGGGTGCTTGAGGTCGACGCGGGCATTCGGGGTGGCTTCCAGCAGGCGGCCGCCGAGGTAACGTTCCATGTCCGCCGAGGTGAAGTCGTGTTCACCGCGGCGCTTGGCCTGAACCCGGAAGCTGTGTCCGGCGATCACCGGGCTCCATAGCGGCACGATATGCTCGGCGGCCTGTTCCAGCGACTCGAAGCGTACTTCCTCGGTGGCCAGCACCTGCTGGATGCCGGGAATGCGGGTGAGGCTGTCTTCGATGGCGGCCGTGGTGTCGTCACCGAGGCCTTCCGGCAGGCGCACCCGAATGGCGTCCCACTGATCCTTGACCCGCACCCGGTCGTCCAGGCGACGCAGAGTGTTACGGATATTGGCCGTCAGGCAGCGCGTCATCTGCTGGCGTACCGAACGGGACTTGATGGTGATCTCGGGGTGAAGCTTGAGGAGATAGAGCATGCGAGGCGGCGTTGAAGCGAGGCGTGGAAAAAGGGCGCGCATTGTACCAGCTGGGGGGAAGGCGCGCAGGTCGAGGGAGGCGATGTCGCGGAAGTGTCCCTCGACCCGATGCGGAGTGGCCTCAGTAGAGGGCCTGCTCCTCCCGCACCACTTCCTTGAGCAGTTCCAGGAACAGCCGGTCGGCCTCGGAGTGCTCCTTGGGATCTTCCGGGATGTGCACGCTGGTGGTGTCGGAAATCTCGTTGGCGATCTGGGCCATGACCTGGGTCTGGTCGCCCTCGCCGAGGCGCTCGCGGGCGATCGTCAGGGACTGTTCCAGAATCTTGGGATCCTGCAGCAGCTTCTTGATAAAACTGCGTAGCTCATTGATGACGCGAGTCTTTTGAATTTCCGATGAGGACATGCCGTTCTCCTTGTGCGGGCCGATACTCGTTCATGGCGACGATACCATGTTTGCCGCGAGCCGTGAGAGCGCTACCGCGAGACACTGAGGTAGGAAAAGGCACACACATAAGATCAGCAATCGCTTACTCGCATATTGAGTGCCCCGGCTGTCAAGTGCGATCAGTTCTGTTACTGTCTGTAACTGCCTTTTCTGATAACTAATATGTGCTGGTACTTTCCGCTCATGTAATCTCATGAGGGACGTGATCCTGTCGCACCTGTGCCACCGGCGGCCCCGGGGCGAGAAGACGGCAAACCGATCGTTCGTACCACCGCCCATTCCGATCAAGGGAGTTGATATGAAGTGCCCTCGCTATTCCGTGTCGTCCCGCCATGGTCGCGGTCGTCTGGTACGTGATCTCGTGGTTGGCGCCGGCCTGTCGCTGATGCCCCTCGCCGCTGCGGTGGCCCAGTCGTTGCCGCAGGGCTTGATGTCGCCCGGGTCTTCGAGCCTTCAGGATGTTGCCCAGCGGGCCATCTCCACCAATCCCGAAGTACAGGCGGCATGGCAGGCGTTTCAGGCCGCGGGCCATGATCGGCGTGCGGCCTGGGGCGGCTATCTGCCGAGTCTCGATGTCAGCGCAGGAGTGGGGCGTGAGGATCGTGAGTTCGATGGACGTGGGAGTTACGACACCGACTATGCCGAGTTGACGCTGACCCAGATGCTTTACGACGGCTTTGCCACCAGCAGCGAGGTGGAACGACTCGATCGCGCCCAGCTGGTGCGCTATTACGAACTGCTCGACGCCAGTGAGCAGACCTCGCTCGAAGCGGCGCGGGCCTACCTCGATGTGCAGCGCTATCGGGAGCTGGTGCGCCTGGCGCAGGAGAGCTATCGCAAGCACCTGGAAGTGTTCAACCAGATCGAGCAACGAACGCTTTCGGGGGCCGGACGCGGCGTTGATCTCGAGCAGATCAGCGGGCGCCTGGCCTTGGCCGAGTCCAACCTGATGACCGAGGCCGCGAACCTGCACGATGTGACGGCACGTTTCCAGCGTATTGTCGGCGAGCTGCCCTCGGCCTCCCTGGCACCGGTGCCGGCCTTTGGCGACCGGCTGCCTGGCGATGTGTCTCAGGCGCTGACGATGGCCTTCCAGGGAAACCCGGAGTTCCATGCCGCCGTCGAGAACATTGCCGCATCTCGCGCCGAGCGGCGAGCCGCTCAGTCGGCCTTCCATCCCCAGCTCGACCTGGTCGCTCGCACCGGTACCTACAAGGACAGTGACAGCGGTTCCTCGCTGAACTCGGAGGGGCGCCAGGATCGCAGTAGCATCGAGCTGGTGGCGAGCATGAACCTGTACCGCGGTGGCAGCGACCTGGCCAGTTTCCGTGCCGCCAGCGAGCGGGTCGAACAGTCTGTCAATCTTCGCGAGAAGGCCTGTGTCGATGTGCGCCAGACGACGCAGATTGCCTACAACGACACCCAGCGCCTTCGCGAGCAGCTCGCGTACCTCAACCAGCACCGGCTCTCCACCGATCGCGTGCGGGGCGCCTATCAGCAGCAGTTCGATATCGGTCAACGCAGCCTGCTGGATGTCCTGGATACCGAGAATGAGTACTTCGAGGCCAGCCGGGCCTATGTCAATGCGCAGTACGACGTGTCGCTGGCAGATGCGCGTACCCTGGCCGCCACGGGGCAGTTGATGCACGTGCTGGACGTGCGTCGCGATGATATGCCTACCCTGGCCGAGCTGGGCAGCGACGGCGTGAGCCTGGATCCCGAGACGCTCTGCCCGGCACCCGGGCCGAGCGGTTACACTCTGTCCGATTTCACCGGTGGCATCACGGCGCCCGCGACGCGCTCTTCCGACGCCTCCGTTCAGTGAGCCGGTATGTGCCTCGACGTCCTGTTATGTCGGGGAAAGGCGTCTGAGCCGGTTCTGTCTCCAGTTCGCAAGGACAGCAGGGGTATGTGTTGACTCAACGTGAAGCACTCGATGAAGGCCAAGGCGCCCGGTCCGCCGTCCGCGATGAGCTGCTCGAATGCCTTCAGAGCATTGCTCTGGTGCACGGGCATGACGTCAGTGCCGATTCACTGACGGCCGGCCTGCCGCTGGAACAGGGACGCCTGACGCCAGGCGTGTTTCCCCGCGCGGCCTCGAGAGCCGGCCTGTCGGCGCGAATGGCCAAGTCGCGCCTGGTCCAGCTCAATCCGGCGCTGTTTCCCGTGGTGTTGTTGCTCGAGCCGGGACGGGCCTGCGTGCTGCTGGCGCTGGACTTGAAGGCTCGGCGTGCCCGGGTGATCTTTCCCGAACTCGGCGAGGCGGAAACCGAGGTCGATCTGGACGGGCTCCAGTCGAGCTACAGCGGGCAGGCGATCTACGTGCGTCCGCGGTTTCGCTTCGATGCACGTGGGCCGGAGGTCACTCGACAGCGCGGCCGACACTGGTTCTGGGGCGTCATCCGGGAAAATCGTCGCTTGTATCGCGATGTGATCGCCGGTTCAGTGGTCATCAACCTCTTTGCCCTGGGCATGCCGCTGTTCGTGCTCAACGTCTATGATCGCGTGGTGCCCAATCACGCCACCGAGACGCTGTGGGTGTTGGCGGTGGGTGTCTTCATCGTGCTGTGCTTCGATCTGGCGCTGCGTCTGATGCGCGGTGCCTTCGTCGACCTGGCGGCGAGCCGGGCCGATGTCAAGCTCTCGTCGAGGCTGATGTCCCAGGTGTTGGGGCTGCGCCTGTCGTCGCGTCCGACGTCCACCGGCTCCTTCGCTTCCACGCTGCAGTCCTTCGAGTCGGTGCGGTCCTTCATCGGCTCGGCTACGGTCGTCGGCGTGGTCGACCTGCCCTTCGTGCTGCTGTTTGCCACCATCATTGCGCTGATCGGCCCGCCACTGGTGATACCGGTGCTGGTCGGCATCGCCTTCGTGCTGCTCTATGCCCTGGCGGCGCAGGGCAAGTTGCACGAGCTTTCCGAGACGACCTGGCGCGCAAGCGCCCAGCGCAATGCGACGCTGATCGAGTCGATCTCTCAGCTCGAGACCCTCAAGTCCCTGAGGGGGGAGAGTCGCGTCCAGGGGATCTGGGAGCGGGCCTCGGCCTTCCTGTCGCGCACCAGCGCCCAGCTGCGCATGGTCAGCTCGTCGGTGAGCAACGTGGCGCTCTGGGCACAGCACAGCGTGTCCGTGGCGGTCGTGATCACGGGCGTCTACCTGATCATCGAAGGGGAGTTGACCCAGGGCGGCCTGATCGCCGCGTACCTGCTGTCGTCACGAGCCATGGCGCCGGTGAGTCAGGCCGCCGCCTTGCTGGCCCAGTATCATCAGGCAGCCACGGCCATGCAGTCGCTGGATGGCCTGATGGAGCTGCCGGTGGAACGTGGCGAGGCGAAATCCTTCATCGATCGCCCCGTGGTGCGTGGCGAGCTGCGTTTCGACCATGTGACCTTCCGCTATCCGGACGAGCAGCGCGAGGCGCTGAGGGACGTCTCGCTGACCCTGGACGCCGGCGAGAAAGTGGCGGTGTTGGGTCGCGTGGGGTGTGGCAAGACTACCCTGCACAAGCTCTTGCTGGGCTTGTACGACCCCTCCGCCGGGGCGGTGAGCCTGGACGGGGTGGATGTTCACCAGTTCGACCCTGTCCAGCTGCGACGCCACTTCGGCTATGTGCCCCAGGACGTCATGCTGTTCCACGGTTCGCTGCGTGACAATATTCTGGCCGGTTCCGGCAGCGACGCTGTCGACGATGAGTCGCTGCTGCGCGCCATTCGCCTCAGCGGGCTCGATGCCCTGGTCGACGGGCATCCCGACGGCATCGATCTCCAGGTCGGCGAGCGGGGGCAGCGTCTCTCCGGTGGGCAGCGGCAGCAGGTGGCCATCGCTCGTGCGCTCGTGCACGAGCCGCGGATTCTGCTGCTCGACGAGCCCACCAGCGCCATGGACCACTCCTCCGAGGAGGCGCTCAAGGCCCGCCTCAAGGAGGTTGGCCAGGGCAAGACGATTCTTATCGTGACCCACCGTACGTCACTCCTGTCGCTGGTCGATCGCATCGTGGTCATCGACGCGGGCACGGTGATGGCCGATGGGCCCAGGGACCAAGTCATCGAGGCCTTGCGCAAGGGCCAGATCGGGAGGGCCGAGTCATGACCCAGCACTCCCGCACCACGGAACAGCGAGGCTTCGAGGCGATCGGGCGCTTCTCCGAGACGGGAGGGAAGGCGTTTCGTCCCTTCATCGACCGTCTTTTCGCGCGACGCGTCACCTCGGCGCACATGGATCGCGATTGGGCCAGCGATGCCGACTGGGCGCGGCTTCAGCAGGACCCGCTGCGTGCTCGGTTGCTGCTTTATACCGTCGCGCTCGCGGTGGCGGCCCTGATCGTCTGGTCGGCCTTCGCCCCTCTGGACGAGGTGACGCGCGGGGAAGGGCGGGTCATTCCCTCCAGCCAGCTGCAGAAGATTCAGTCCTTCGATGGTGGGGTGGTCCAGGACATCCTGGTGGCCGAGGGCGAGCGCGTGGAGAAGGGCCAGTTATTGATGCGGGTCGACCCGACACGCTTCCTGGCCAATTTCCGCGAGAACCGTGCCAAGGCTGAGGCGCTTGAAGCCCGTGCCGAGCGTCTGCGCGCCCTGGTGTCGGAATCGGCGTTCGCCCCTTCGCCGTCGCTGGTCGAGAAGGCTCCGGATATCGTGGCTCAGGAACGCGAGCTCTATCGCAGCAATCTCGAGGCCCTGGAGGAGCAGAAGAAGATCCTTCAGGAGCAATTGACCCAGCGCCGTGCCGAGCTCGACGAGGCCCAGTCTCGGCGGGATACCGCCGATCGAGAGCTGGGCATGGCCGCCCGGGAATTGAATCTCACTCGGCCGCTGCTGGATTCGGGGGCGGTCTCCGAGGTCGAGGTGCTTCGCCTGCAGCGGGACGTGACCCAGGCTCGTGGCCAGCGCGATCAAGCGGCCGCACAGGTGGAGCGCTTACAGTCCGCCATCGAGGAGGCCGAGTCGAAACTTCGCGAGGTTGCTATAGACGCCCGTAACGAGTGGCGCAACGAGCTATCGAGTACGTTGGCCGATCTTGGAGCGCTCGATGAGTCGAGTGCCGGGCTTGAGGACCGGGTGCGGCTGGCGGAAATTCGCTCTCCGGTGGATGGCATTGTGCAGCGCCTGGGCATCAACACCATCGGCGGCGTGGCCCAGCCTGGGCAAGAGGTGGTCGAAGTCGTGCCGACCGATGACACCCTGCTGGTGGAGGCGCGTATCGCGCCACAGGATATCGCTTTCCTGCGACCCGGGCAGCCCGCCACCATCAAGCTCACGGCCTACGACTTTGCCATCTATGGCGGGCTCGAGGCCGAGCTGGTGCATATCAGCCCGGATACCATCACCGATGACGATGGCAACACGTTTTACCTGGTCAAGGTCAGGAGCGTTGAGGAAGACAATGGCCGCGCGGCTCTGGACGTGATTCCGGGCATGACGGCTCAGGTGGACATCCTGACCGGGAAGCGTACGGTAATGCAGTACCTGCTCAAGCCAGTCCTCAGGACATGGCAAGAGGCTCTGGGAGAACGATGATGGAGCAGCGTTTCGTATGTCGGGAGCCGGCGCCGATGCCGCGTTGGCGAGAGGCCTTTCCCGATGCTCAATGCCTGGATGAGTCTGGCGCCATTGCGGCTGCCTCGGCGGAAATGCAGGCGTGGGTCGTCACCCACGTCGAGGCGTGGCCTGAGCTGGTGACGGCCTTGTCGGGCCGTGGTGCCATTGTCAGCGTGCTCAGCTCGGCGCCGGATTCCCGCGAGGCAAGGCGTGCATTGGAGGCAGGCGCACGGGGGTATGCTCATGTGCTGTCGACGCCTGAACTGTTGCGCCAGGTGGCACTGGTCACCGCCAACCAGGGGATCTGGGTAGGCCCCGATTTCATGGCTCAGGTGGTGGGCGGTGCCTTTCGGGCGCTCGGCGGTGAAACCCGGCTTTCGAGCGGGACGCTGAGCACCTTGACCGATCGGGAGCGTGCAGTGGCCCTGGCCGTGGCGGAGGGTAACAGCAACAAGGCCGTCGCGCGTCTGCTCGGTATTACCGAGCGCACCGTCAAGGCGCACCTTGGTGCCAGTTTTCGCAAGCTGGGCATTCGAGATCGGATGCAGCTGATCCTCAAGCTGTCTCAGCAGTAGACGCATTCGACGTCGTGCCAGCTTCCGCGGGTCGTCCGGCCTATGTGAGCTCGCGTCTAACGCTCGGCGAGTTGCAGCAGCACCCCGGCTCCTGCCGGGTCGTCGCCTGGAAAGCCGGGCGCAGCCGATCCCGTCGTGTCGTTGCCTGGCGTCTCGCCACGCTGCTCCTTTTGATATGAATTCGCCATTTCATCTCGGCTTCTCGTCCTAGCATCCCCTTGTCCATCGGTACAATGTCGATGAGGGATGTACCGTTTTAGTATTAAGTCTCTCGTTAGACCGTCTGCGTTGAACGTGCGGGTCTACGCATTCGTGCACAAGGAGTCATGCCATGGCCATCGCCACCGTCGTTTCCGTTACAGGTCAAGCTTGGGCAAGAGACAGCCAGGGCAACCTGCGTGAGCTCCATGAGGGTGACACACTGAGGGAAGGCGAGACGCTCGTGACTGGCGACAGCGCCACCGTGGAACTCGACTTTGGCGATGCCTTGGGCCCCACCACCATCGGCGGTGGCGAGGCCGTGGCGATGACGCCCGAGCTGGATGCCGATCTGCCGGTTCCCGGCGAGGAGTCCAGCGCTCTGGATGGTGACCTCGAAGCCCTGTTGACCGCTATCGACCAGGGTAGCGGGGACCTGCTGGAAGATCTGGAAGATCCTGCCGCCGGTAATGGTGGCGCCCAAGGTGGTGGCGGCCATGACTTCGTTCGTCTGGCCCGTATCAGCGAGCAGGTCGATCCGCTGGCCTTCGACTTTCCCGGGTTGCAGGCATCGAATGTGGAAACACGCGAAGGTGGCGTAACTGGCGATGCCGCGTCCACAAATGCCGGGGTAGCGGCCGCCGACGATGCCTTCTTCACCGGCGAGAGTGCTCCGCTGAGCAACGCCAATGTCCTGCTCAATGATACCGATCCGGATGGCGATGCCCTGAGCGTGGGGGACCCCGGTCCTCGCGATGTCGTCTTTACCATGCCGGACGGCACGTCGGTGACCGCGACTATCGCGGTGAGTAGTGATGGCTCCGTGAGCTTCGACCCAGGCGATGTGTTCCAGTCCCTCGACGAAGGGGAGACAGCGACCGGCACCCTGTCCTATGAAGTCACCGACGGTAACGGTAGCAACGACACTGCCCAGGTGACGGTGACCATCAACGGCGTCACCGACGCGCCGCCGACCGTGGACATCGAGGACAACGCCCCGGACGTCGACGGCGCCGAGCACAGCGTGGTCGAGGCCAGCGGCCACACCGTCACCGGCAGCGCCACCGTGGCCGCCGAGGCCGGCATCGCCGGGGTGACCGTCAACGACACCGATATCACCGCGGCGACGGCCGAGAACCCGATCACCATCCCCGGCGCCGAAGGCACGCTGACGATCACCGGCTATGACGCTAGCACCGGCACCCTCAGCTACGCCTACACCGAGGACGGCGAGGCCGAGGACCACCGCGACGGCGAGATCCTCGACCGCTTCGCGCTCCAGGTCACCGACGTGGCCGGCGAGTCGACCCGCGACAGCCTGGACATCCGCATCGAGGACACCGCGCCCGAGGCCGACGACGATGCGGCCAGCGTCGAGGAGGACGCCAACACACCGGCCACCGGCAACGTGCTGACCAACGACAGCCAGGGCGCCGACGCGCCGAGCGCTGTCAGCTTCGACGCCGACGACGTGGCCGCCGCCCAGTACGGCACCTTCGTCGACAACGGCGACGGCACCTGGTCCTACCAGGTCGATCCCTCGAACAGCGCCGTGCAGGCCCTGGACGACGGCGAGACGCTGAGCGAGACCTTCGGCTATACGCTGACCGACGCCGACGGCGACACCAGCACCGCCACCCTGACGGTGACCATCAACGGCGCCACCGACGCGCCGCCGACCGTGGACATCGAGGACAACGCCCCGG
>NZ_PYUQ02000012.1:140161-344652 GCF_003030865.2 Halomonas sp. SL1
GCGACAGCCTGGACATCCGCATCGAGGACACCGCGCCCGAGGCCAGCGACGACTCAGTAGTCACCGAGGAAGATACCTCGGTCACCTATGATGTCCTGAGCAATGACGATCAGGGGGCGGATGGTTCCAGCCTGACGTCGGCCAGTCTGGCGGCCGGATATGCGGGTGCCGGGACGGTGAGCATCGATCGGGACACCGGTGAAGTGACCTTCACCCCCACCTCTGGTTTCGAGGGTGAAGTAATCATTGACTACACCATCGCCGATGCCGATGGCGATACCAGTGACGCCAAGTTGCATGTGACGGTCAACGAGGATTCCAAGCCCGTGCTGTCGTCGCTTGTTGGTACCGATGGCGTGGTCGATGAGGCGGGCTTGCCAGACGGCAATCGTCCGGGTGATGGCTCGAATGTCACCAGCGGCACCTTCGGTGCCACCGTGGGTGGCGACGGACCGGCCAGCCTGACGATCAATGGCGTGGCAGCCAATGATGGCGGCACCTTCCAGGGAGAGTATGGCACGCTCGAGGTAACCGATAACGGCAATGGCGAATACGGCTGGGTCTATACCCTGACCGAGAACTCCACCGAGCATACCAGCCAAGGAACCGGCATCGACGGTGTTCAGGATGTCTTCGATATCGAGCTCGCCGATAGTGAGGGGGATACGACCAGTGGCGCGCTGAATATCGATATCATCGACGATGTGCCGAGGGTGGGATCGCCCACGGGTCAGCTCACGGTCGCCGTCAGTGAGCAGAGCATTGGCGACCTGGAGGCTCGTTGGGAGAATATGGATACCACTGGAGGTTGGTACAGCGTCGATCAGTACCGGGGCGAAGATGGTGTGTATCTGCGCTGGGGGAGTTACGCTGACGCCCGCTCTGGGTATGACTTTGAGTATGCCGATGGCGTGACAAGCAATACTGGCGTGACAACCGACTCTCTTTTCTCTCTGGGAACTTTAACTCACAACAATTTCCCGATTTCTGGCTACTCCGATATTCTTGAAACCATTGATATGGTGGTAGAGTTCACCGTAGATATCGATGGGGTGTCTCAGACTGTCGAAACAACTGTTGGCCTGAAGCACACGGAGACGGGGGGCGGATATTATGACGGTAATTATTATTCCAATGCCCCAGATAAGATAGAAATCACCAACCCCGATCAGCAGCAGACCATCACCGTCGGCGATCGGGAGTTCGTACTCAGCATCGAGGGCTTCCGGGATGAGGATGGTGAGCTGGTGGATACCGTCAGGACCTATGAGAACGGCTCCACGTCCTTCGATCTCTACGCCAAGATCTCGTCCACCGATGACCTGCCGACTTCGTCCGGCACCATCGCCGACGATATCGAAGGCTGGGGAGCGGACGACCTGGCCTCCGGCGATAGCCTGGTCTGGCAGGGGGGCATCCAGAACGGCGTCATCCAGGGCGATTACGGGACCCTTACGGTGGCCGAGGATGGCAGCTATACCTATGAGCTTGGCCGAGATGTCCGCGATGGCATGGACGTGGGCGAAACGCTGACGGACGACTTTACCTACACCCTGACGGACAACGACGGCGACCGCGTACAGGGCAACCTGGAAATCACGCTGAATGGTCAGGCCAACAACGTGCAGATGAGCACGCAGGCCTCGTCCGCCCGGGGGCTCGGGCTGCTGAACTTCGATGAGATCAGCCTGGCGCCGGAAAGCGAGCCATCGACGACCGATGTGCCCGCGTCCGGGAATGGCCGTGGCAAGGCCGAGGGACATGCCAAGGGGCGCGGCGGCAAAGAGTCGGCCGATACCGATGACGGGCAAGCCCTGCTGGCCGAGGATCTGCTGACCGATGGCCAGGACGACCTGTTCGTGAATGATGAGCCGGCGCCCGTGTCCCAGCCGTCCGACGTGAAGGACAATGGCCAGCAGGGGCCCGCGGTGGGCCCGAGCCATGATGACAAGGTGTTCGACATTCCGCACAATCCGATCGACTGAGGGGCGGGTTGCCTGGATGAAGAATCGCGAGGCTGCGCTGCACTATCGAGGGAGGTGGAGGCAAGGCGATGTATGTGAAACGTGATGGGGAAGGCGAGATCCTGCTGGTCAGTCGTGAGCTGACCCCGCAGTGCGACGAGTATCTCGCCGCCGATTCCCGCGAGCTGCTGGACTTCATGTTCGAACAAGAGTCGCGCAATGACCTGGCGCATTTTCAGGCGTCCGACCTGGCGTTCGTGCGGGTCCTGGAGGATGTCATCGAACTGCTGATGGACAAGGGCGTGATCCGGTTCACCGAGCTGCCGGAGGCGGCACAGCAGAAGGTCATGGAGCGCCAGTCGATGCGCCATCGTCTCAATGGCCTGCACCTCGTGGCGGACCAGGATGAGGACGACGGCGTGATATGACGGCCGGTGCCTTCCCGCCATGCCTGCGCCAGCCGCCGACCCCAGGGTCGGCGGCTGGCGTTGACGGCTAGCTCTCCGGCATATCGCTGTAGCGAACGCCTGGGCCCGTCACGCCGTCCAGGCCAAGCTCGAAGAGGGTGCGTGTCTCGTCCTCGGATTCGACGCCCTCGGCGATGGCGAGCATGCCCAGCGAGTGGCACAGCGTGGCCATGCCGCGCAGGATGGTTTGCTGGTTGTGGGCGTCCTGTATCCCCTGGACCAGGCTACTGTCGATCTTCAGGTAGGCCAGGCCCAGGTCATGCAGGTCGGCGATACGGGTAAACTCGGCTCCGACGTGTTCCAGCCCCACCTTGCAGCCAAGCGGGCGCAGCTCCCGACACAGGCTGCGGAAGCCATCCAGTTCGCGTATGGCCTGGTTGCCCGGCAGTTCGAGCCACAGTAGGTGGGCGATCTCCGGCCGCGCATGGAGTCGGGATCTGAGCTCCAGCACGAAGCGAACATCCCGAATCGAGGCCGCCGAAAGGTTGATGCCCACAGCCCGGCGGTGGTGGGCAATATCCTGCAAGGCGGCGTCCACCACGGCGAGGTCCAGCGTCGCTTCGAGCCCCAGTCGAGAAATCCAGGGAATGAAGACACCAGCCGGCTGCCATTGTTGCTGAAGGCGCAGGCGGGAAGGGCACTCGAAGTGCAGTAGCTTTCCCTGCTGATCCAGTACCGGGTAGTGGGCCAGGTAGACGCCCTCCTGGATGGCATCGCGCAGTGCCGCTCGCCATTCGGCATGACTGGTGAACAGGCTCCTGGGCCGTTTGTCATCGACGATGGCGAGACGGTGATGTGCGTGAGTTTCGGCCATGGAGAGCGTGCCATCGAGTTCCGCCAGGAGGGTGCTGCGTCGGTCGCCTTGCGCGTAGTGGCTGATCGCGCCCGGCAGTGAGAGGGGGCTCTCTCGTTGTTCGGCCAGTGCCTCCAGGCGTTGGCGTATCTCCCGATGTGCAAAATCCAGGTCGTGCAGCCCGGGCAGCAGCAGCGCAAAGTCACGGCCGTTGAGTCGCCCGGTCAGCCCGCTGCCATGTATCTGGACCAGTTGCTCGAGCGATCCGACCAGTTCTCGCAGCAGCACGTTCGCCTCATCATGGCCGAGTTGCTCGTTGAGTTGCTCCAGGCGCTCGACGCGGATCAATGTCAGGCAGCCGCTGGCCCGGAAGTCCTGGCTCTCCAGGTGGATCTGTAGCTGAGCCAGGAAGGCCTCGCGGTTCAGTGCCTCGGTGACGGCATCGTGCTGCAGGCGACGACGCAGGGCGTCGAGCTGCTGGCTCTCGCGGCTGAGCATTCCGCCCACGTCACCGGCCAGGCGGTTCATGGCCTCGACCACCTCGCCCAGTTCCCGGGTGCGTGGCACCTCGGAGGTGGAGAAACGGCGCATGCCGATATCCTTGGCCTGTTCGACCACACGATGGAGTGGGCGGCGGATGCTGCGCACCAGCCACCAACCCAGCAGCAGGCTGATCAGACCGGCCAGCAGGAACCACCCCGTCAGCTTCCAGGTGCTCTGCCACAGTGAACGATAGGCGTAGCTGTGCTGGCTCTCGACGGTCAGGGAGCCGAACTGCTGCCAGCCGTCCTGTATCACCGCGACGCCGGGGGCCACCTGGAAATCGACCAGCTCGACGAACCAGCTCGGTACGTCGCCGATCGCCTCATCGGCCTGGCGCGACTCGATGATCTCGCCATCGGGGGCGCGCAGCTCGATGCGACGGTAGTAGCCGGTGTCGAACTGGGCGGCGATCAGCAACTCGAGGGTGACGGCGTCCTTGGGCATCTGTGTCATGGTCAACGCCAGCGCATTGGCATTGTCGGCATTCTTGATGCGCACTTCCTGCTCGATATAGGCACGACTCGTGGATACGCCGATCAACAGGCTGGCCCCGAAGGACAGCAGCACGAGGCCCATGATGATCAGCCAGAGCTGCTTGATGAGTGACATGCATTATCCTCCTTGGATGAAACCCTGTCGTCGCATGCGGTCGATGGCGCTTCGCCAGCGCGAGAGGCGCGCGAGGGGGTCGGCGCGAGAGCGGCTGGAGCCGCCGGCCCACAGGCCGCTGCCGTTGAAGCTGAATAGCGGGTCGAGATCGGTGCGTCGGCTGGCCGGCGTGATCGACGTCACCAGATTGTCCAGCACCATGGGTTCCGCGCCGGGCGAGGCATAGTAGCCGAGCACCATGTGCGCCTGGGTGATCCGGCTGCGGCCGATGCTAGCCTTGACGTAGATCAGTCGCAGCTGTGACTCGGGCACGTCCAGCTCGCGCAGCGACACGTACTTGGCGATGGTGAAGTCCTCGCAGTCGCCGGCGCCGCGGCCCAGCGTCTCCAGCGGCGTTGCCCAGTAGTCTTCCTGACCCCAGACCCTTTCATCTTCCAGCCAGCGCACCCGGCGGTTGACGAAGTCGTTGACTCCGCGCAGCTGGGCGTCGATGTCGGCACCCCTCAGCTCGTCGAGCATCGCCAGCCATTCTTCCAGCACCGAGACGCCGTTCTCGCCATAGGCCTGACGCATGCTGACGCGCAGGCGCGCACGGTCGAGGCGTGCCTGAGCGTCGGCGGTATGCAGGCCCAGGACGCCCGCCGTCAGCAGACCGCCCAGCAGGGCCAGGCAGCGCCGGCGGCCGGGCGATATCGGGCCGGGGCGAAGGGCGTCGGACATGTCGTCCCGCTAATGAAGGATGGTGGCCTGCATCTTAGGCGGGTAGTGGCATCAATGCGAGAGCATGAATCGCGCTCAGGCGCGTCCCGGCCCTTGCCAGAGCCGCAGCCGGCCCAGCCAGTCGAGGTCGGCGGCCGCGCGCCGCAGGTCGGTCGCGGCATCATCCAGATCGAGCGCCTCCGGTGCCGCCAGATACAGCGACACGTCGATGCGATCGTCCAGGTAATGCAGGTCCAGGTCGATGCGGGCCCGCCAGGCCGGGGAATAGCCCCAGGCATCGTCGAGCAGCGACTCGACATCGTCACGCAGCGGCAGGCCCGGGCGCCGGCTGTGCTCGGTCTGGCCTTCGTCGTCCTCCGGGTCGATATGGAAGGTGATGTCGGCCAGATGAGGCATGGCCTCGCGCAGTCGGCGGCTGACGGCATTGCCGATCTCGTGGGCCTCGGACACGGTGACCCGCGGTGGCACCACGATATGCAGGTCGAGCAGGGCGTCGCCAGCGATGCGGCGGGTGCGCAGCTCGTGGACGCCATGGACACCGGGCACCGTCTCGGCGGTGCGCTTCAGCAGCGCCTGCTCGTCCTCGGGCAGCGCCGTGTCGATCAGCTCCTGGCTGGACTCCCACAGCAGGCGCCCGCCGATCCGGCCGACCATCACGCCGACGACGATCGCCGCCAGTGCGTCCATCCAGGCGTACCCCAGCTGGGTCGCGACCAGGCCGACCAGTACCACCAGGGTGGAGAGCGCGTCGGAACGGGAGTGCCAGGCGTTGGCCTCGAGCAGGCGTGAGCCGATACGCCGTGCGGCGCGCATCGTGTAGTGATAGATCGCTTCCTTGGCGAGTAGCGAGGCGAGCGCGATGGTGATCGCCCATCCGCCGGGGGCGGGGACCGCGTCGCCGCCGATCAGCCGGCCCAGGCTCGCCCAGGCGATGGCGCCGGCGACGAAGATCAGCACGCCGCCGAGCCACAGCGTGGCCAGGGTCTCGATGCGGCCGTGGCCGTAGGGATGTCCCTGATCGGGCGCCTGGCGGCCAAAATGCGTGGCCGCCATCACGAACAGATCGGTGAGGATGTCGGAGAACGAGTGAATGCCGTCGGCGACCAGTGCCGCCGAGCCCACCATCAGGCCGGCGATGAGCTTGGCCATGCCGACCAGGAAGTCCACCACCGCGCCGACCAGCGTGACCTTGTGGGCTTCCCGAGCCTGGGTGGCTCGCTGTTCGTGGCTCGGGGTCATTCAGGCTCTCCTGTCGGCGCTGGGGCGACGCTCCCTGTCACCCCACAGCATACGACAGCCGGGCTATATCCTGCCGTGAACGTGGCGTACCGGATTGGCGTACTGGGCCAGCCACCAGTCGCGCAGTTCCGCCGGCACCTCGGCCAGGCGAGCCTGGAAGCGGGCGCGGTCGGCGTCGGTGACCTCGCTCAGGTCGAGCAGCTCCGGGGCGTCCCCCAGCGCCTCGAGGGCCAGGTAGTGACTGGGGAAGAGGTGATAGCCGCCCAGTACCTGGCGGTCGATCTCCGCGGCGACCGCCTCGGGGCTGTCGAAGTCCGCCGAGAGCGGGGTGCCGAAGCGCAGGTGCACACGGCCCTTCTGACCGGTGATGCCGGCTACGATGGAGCGGATGTCCTCGAACTCGCTCTTGTCGTAGCCGCCGCTGGTGTGCACGGCATGCAGCTCGCGGGCCTTCTGGACGTCGCAGGGGTCGTACTCGTAGCTGATCGATACCGGCACCACGCGCAGCTCGGCGATGGCCTCGCCGATGCCGGCATCGCGGTCCTCGCTGCGTCGCGCCATGCTCAGCATCTTGACGATCGCCGGGTCGGTGCCGTCGATGCCGTCCTTGGCGCGGCCTTCGCGCTGGGCCATCCAGATCGAGTGGTTGTCGCCGGTGATCGAGTGGCGGATATAGGCCGAGAGCTTCTGATAGGCGGCCAGCATGGCGCGCTTGCCGCGGGCACTGCGTGGCACGATGAAACTCTTGTTGAGCCGCATCAGGTCGGTGACATAGGGCTTCTGCAGCAGGTTGTCGCCGATGGCGATGCGCACCGTGTTGCGATCCGCCAGATAGAGGGCGTAGTTGACGAACGCCGGATCCAGCGAGATGTCGCGGTGGTTGCCGATGAACAGATAGGCCGTGTCGGGTTCCAGCCGTTCGAGGCCATCGACGCGAAAGTCGGTGGTCGAGTTGCGGATCATCCGCTGCATGTAGGACGCGATGCGATCCTGGAAGCCGCGAACGGTGGTGACGCCGCGCACCTCGCGGCGTACCGCGGCGCTGGCGATGGCCCGCGACAGTCGCGGCATCCACCTGGCCAGGCGCGGCAGGCGGAAACGGGTCAGGGCATCGAGCAGTTCCGGATCACGGGCGAGGCGCTCGAGGACCTCGGGCACTTCGTCGTCATGATAGGGCCGAATCTCGGCCCAGGGATCGTTGTCGTGTTGGTCTTGCATGGTCGTCATGAGCGCGGGGCCGTGTCGGTCAGGCGGAAGGGGTGGCCTGGCCGGCCTGGGCTTCGCCGCCCAGCCAGGCCAGCAGGCGCTCGATGCCGTCGGCCAGCGCCTGGGTCATCAGCATGAAATCGGTTTCCAGTCGCACCAGGGCGTCGTCGCCGTCGTCGGTCTGGCCGGCCTCGTCGATCAGGGCGTCGTCGAAGCGCAGCGACTTGACCGCCAGGTCGTCGTGGAGCACGAAGGTCAGCCGGCCCTCCAGGCCCAGCGCCATCTTGCTGGCCTGGCGGCCGCTCTCCAGCAGCTGCTGGATCTCGTCGCTGTCGAGGTCGACCTGGCGGGCCCGCAGCACGCCGTCGTCGCCCTTGGCCTTGAGCTCGACCTGGTCGCCGAGTGCCATGTCCTCGGGCCGGGAGGCGGCATCGCCGAGCCAGGTGGTCATGGCGCGCATCGGCAGGGTCTGGCTGGCCAGTGGCGTGACCTTGAGGCTGCCCAGCGTCTCGCGCAGCAGATCGAGCAGCTCCTCGGCGCGCTTGCGGCTGCTGGTATTGACGGCGATCAGGCCGCGGCGGGTGTCCCACCACAGGTCGACCTTCTGGCTGCGAACGAAGGCTCGAGGCAGCAGTTCCTCGTAGACCTGCTCCTTGAGCGTGAGCTTTTCCTGGCGGCGCAGCTTGCGGCTCTCGGCGACCTCGATCGCCTCGACGCGCTCCTCCAGCTCTTCCTTGACCACGGCGGCCGGCAGCAGGCGTTCCTGGCGCAGGGCGGTGATCAGGCGCTGGCCCTGCAGCTCGTGGAGCAGCTGAGTGCCGGCCCGTCCGGCGGGGGCGCACCAGCCGAGGCGGCGCGCCTCACTGCCGCCCAGCGGGCGAAACGCCTGCTCGCCGAGCGCTTCCTCGAGGCGGGCGGCGTCCAGCTCGGGCGCGTCGTGCAGGCGATAGAGATGCAAGTGCTTGAACCACATGAATGAAGCGTTTCCTGGGCGAAAAGGAGGCACATTATGGCGAATGGGGAACGGGGGTGCCAGCACGCGAACGGCATCGGCTTCAAACTGCTGTTTGAATGTCGGCGGCGGGCCTGACTAGAATCGGTTTTCCTTCTTTCATGGTCCCGGGAGATTCTCATGGCTGATCGTCGTTCCACCATTTCGCTGCGCGTTCGCGGCTACCACCTGGACGGCTACGGCCACGTCAACAACGCCCGCTATCTGGAATTCCTCGAGGAGGGGCGCTGGAGCTTCTTCGACGAGCGCCCGGCGCTCGGCGAGGTGGTTCGCCGGGGGGAGGTGGCCTTCGTCGTCGTCAATCTCAACATCGACTACCGGCGTGCCGCCACGGCCGGCGACGAGCTCGAGGTCGTCACCGGCCTGGCCGAGCTTGGCAGCCGCAGTGCCCGCATGCACCAGGACGTGCGCCGGGCGCGTGATGGCAAGACCGTGGCCAGCGCCGACATCACCTTCGTGCTGCTGGACGTGGCCACCAACAAGGCGGTGAGCATCAGCGGCGATCTGTACGAGGCTCTGGCGCCGCTGGTTGTCGAATGAGGTGCCGCGGCGGCACGAGAAGGCGTCAGCGTCTCCTCTGGCGGGGTATCGCCGTCGCGGCATGCCAGGACGCCGTGAACGGCGATGGCCCGTCAGACCGCTGCTTTGCGGCGCCCGGAGTGGTATGATGCTCGGCTGAAATGGCGCGCCGTCTCACGGCCAGACGGCGCGCCAACCTCTTGCAGTGCAAAGGATTCGACGACCCATGGGTGACATCGCCAGAGAGATTCTGCCAGTCAACATCGAGGACGAGCTCAAGCAGTCGTACCTCGATTACGCGATGAGCGTGATCATCGGCCGTGCGCTGCCCGACGTGCGCGATGGCCTGAAGCCGGTCCACCGCCGTGTGCTGTACGCCATGCACGAGCTGGGCAACGACTGGAACAAGCCGTACAAGAAGTCGGCGCGCGTCGTCGGCGATGTCATCGGTAAGTACCACCCTCACGGTGACAGCGCCGTCTACGACACTATCGTGCGCATGGCCCAGGACTTCTCCATGCGCCACGTGCTGGTGGACGGCCAGGGCAACTTCGGTTCCATCGATGGCGACAACGCCGCCGCGATGCGTTACACCGAGGTGCGCATGGCCCGGCTCGCCCACGAGCTGATGGCTGACCTCGAGAAGGACACGGTCGACTGGGTCGACAACTACGACGGCACCGAGCGCATCCCCGACGTGTTGCCGACCAAGGTGCCGAACCTGCTGGTCAACGGCTCCTCGGGCATCGCCGTGGGCATGGCGACCAACATCCCGCCGCACAACATGACCGAGGTGATCGACGGCTGCCTGGCGCTGATCGACGATCACACCCTGACGGTCGACGACCTGATGGAGTACATCCCCGGTCCGGACTTTCCTACCGGCGGCATCATCAATGGCCGCGCTGGCATCCTCGAGGCCTATCGCACCGGCCGCGGGCGCATCTACGTGCGCGCCCGTCATACCATCGAGCATGACGACAAGACCGGTCGCGATCACATCATCGTCACCGAGCTGCCGTACCAGGTGAACAAGGCGCGGCTGATCGAGAAGATCGCCGAGCTGGTCAAGGACAAGCGCATCGACGGCATCGCCGAGCTGCGCGACGAGTCCGACAAGGATGGCCTGCGCGTCGTCATCGAGGTCAAGCGCGGCGAGTCCGGCGAGGTGGTGGTCAACAATCTCTTCGCCCAGACCCAGCTGCAGAACGTCTTCGGCATCAACATGGTCGCCCTCGAGGGCGGCGAGCCGCGCACGCACAATCTCAAGGAAGTGCTCGAGGCCTTCATCCGCCACCGCCGCGAGGTGGTCACCCGGCGCACCCTGTTCGAGCTCAAGAAGGCCCGCGAGCGGGGTCATATCCTCGAAGGTCTGACCGTCGCGATCTCCAACATCGACGAGGTGATCGAGCTGATCAAGGCCTCGCCGAACGCCGCCGAGGCCAAGGAGAAGCTGCTCGGCCGCAGCTGGTCGCCGGGTCAGGTCACCGGCATGCTCGAGCGGGCCGGCGCCCACTCCTGCAAGCCCGAGGACCTGGAGGAAGGGTTCGGCCTCAACGACGCGGCCACCGAGTATCGCCTCTCGCCGGCCCAGGCCCAGGCGATCCTCGAACTGCGCCTGCATCGCCTGACCGGCCTCGAGACCGAGAAGCTGCTCGACGAGTACCTGAAGATCCTCGAGCGGATCGCCGAGCTCACCGAGATCCTGGCCAGCGCCGAGCGCCTGCTGGAAGTGATCCGCGAGGAGCTCGTCGCCGTGCGCGATCAGTTCGGCGAGGCGCGTCGCACCGAGATTCAGGCCAGCCATCTCGACCTGTCCATCGAGGATTTGATCGCCGAGGAAGACATGGTGGTCACCGTGTCCCGCTCCGGCTACGCCAAGACCCAGCCGCTGTCCGACTACCAGGCCCAGCGTCGCGGCGGCCGCGGCAAGTCCGCCACCTCGATGAAGGACGAGGACGTCATCGAGCATCTGCTGGTGGCCTCGACCCACGACACCGTGCTGCTGTTCTCCAACCGCGGCAAGGTCTACTGGCTCAAGGTCTACGAGATGCCGGCGGCCAGCCGCGGCTCGCGCGGCAAGCCGCTGGTCAACCTGCTGCCGCTGGACGAGGGCGAGTCGATCAACGCCATCCTGCCGGTGCGCGAGTACGATCCCGAAAGCTACATCTTCTTCGCCACCGCCAAGGGCACCGTCAAGCGCACCAGCCTGGAACAGTTCTCCCGGCCGCGCAGCGTGGGCCTGATCGCCATCGAGCTGGAAGAAGACGACCGCCTGGTCGGTGCCGCCATCACCAGCGGTTCGGACCACGCCATGCTGCTGTCGTCCAACGGCAAGGCAATCCGCTTCGAGGAAAACGACGTGCGCGCCATGGGCCGCACCGCCCGCGGCGTGCGTGGCATGAAGCTGCAGGGCGGCGCCGAGGTGATCAGCCTGATCATTCCGCAGAGCCAGCGGATCGACACCGAGGGCGAGGACGCGTCGGTCGATAGCGTCGAGGACGTCAATGGCAACGGCGGACAGATCTACATCCTTACCGCCAGCGAGAACGGCTACGGCAAGCGGTCCCGCCTCGAGGAATTCCCGCTGCGTGGCCGCGGCGGCCAGGGCGTGATCGCCATGCAGACCAGCGAGCGCAACGGCGCCCTGGTGGCGGCGATGCAGGTCTACGGTGCCGACGAGATGATGCTGATCACCGACCGGGGCACCCTGGTGCGGACCCGCGTCGACGAGGTATCGATCAGCTCGCGTAACACCCAGGGCGTGATGCTGATTCGCCTGGGCGAGGCCGAGTCGCTGGTCAAGACGGTGCGCATCGACGAGCCCGAGGAAGACGCGGCGCCCGCCGAGGACGCAGAGGGTGACGAGAGCGGCGCCCCCGATGCCGAGGCCGGCGGTGAGCCGTCGGCCGCGGACGACGAGCAGTAATAGCTAACGGAACGACAACGCTGATGACACGCCATTTCAATTTCTGCGCCGGCCCTGCTGCCTTGCCGCAACCGGTGCTGGAACGTGCCCGAGACGAGCTGCTGGACTACCAGGGGCGCGGTCTCTCGGTGATGGAGATGAGCCATCGCTCCGCCGAGTTCGTGGCCATCGCCGAGCAGGCCGAACGCGACCTGCGCGAGCTGCTGGCGATTCCCGACAACTACCGGGTGCTGTTCACCCAGGGCGGGGCGACGCTGCAGTTCGCTTCCGTGCCCTTCAACCTGCTGGGCCGGGGCGGCAGCGCCAATTTCGTGCATACCGGGATCTGGGGCAAGAAGGCCATCGCCGAGGCGCGTCACCTGTTCGGTGCGGCGCCGGTGGTGGCCTCCAGTGAGGCGAACGGCCACAGCGCTGTGCCACGCCAGGCCGATATCGCGCTGACCGATGATGCCGCCTATCTGCACTACACCGCCAACGAGACCATCGGCGGTATCGAGTTCGATTACGTGCCGCAAGCGGTGCGCCCGGACGGCACCGAGGTGCCGCTGGTGTGCGACATGTCGTCGAGCATCCTGTCCGGGCCGCTCGATGTCTCGCGGTTCGGCGTCATCTATGCCGGTGCCCAGAAGAACATCGGCCCGGCGGGCCTGACGCTGGTGATCGTGCGCGACGATCTGCTCGACCAGGCCTGCGCCGAGATGCCGAGCCTGATGGGCTACAAGGCACAGGCCGAGGCGGGTTCCATGGTCAACACCCCGGCGACCTACGGCTGGTACCTGGCCGGTCTGGTGTTCCAGTGGCTCAAGCACGACATCGGTGGCCTGGTGGCCATGGATGCCCTCAACGCGCGCAAGGCCGAGAAGCTCTACGCCGCTATCGACGGCAGCGACTTCTACTCGAACCCAATCGCCCGGGCCAATCGCTCGCGGATGAACGTGCCGTTCGTGCTCGCCGACGACCGGCTCGACAAGGCCTTCCTGGCGGAATCGGAACATGCGGGACTGCTGAACCTCAAGGGCCACCGCAGCGTCGGCGGCATGCGGGCCAGTCTCTACAATGCCGTGCCCGAGGCCGCCGTGGACGCCCTGATCGACTTCATGGCCGACTTCGAACGACGCAACGGGTGAGGTGGGGGCGGGCGTCCATGCGGCGCCCGCCCTCGCGCCTGATATCTCCGTATGACAACGGGGCGTGGCCCCGAGACAAAGGGAACCACCGATGAGTGATGCCCCCATCAATCTCGATTCGCTGCGGCAGCGGATCGACGAGCTGGACACCGACATCCTGCGTCTGATCAGCGAGCGAGCCGAGTGCGCCCGTCGCGTCGCCGAGGTCAAGACCCAGGGCGACCCCAAGGCCGTGTTCTATCGGCCCGAGCGCGAGGCCCAGGTGCTGCGCCGGATCATGGAGCTCAACCCCGGGCCCCTCGACGGCGAGGAAATGGCGCGCCTTTTCCGCGAGATCATGTCCGCCTGCCTGGCGCTCGAGCAGCCGGTCAAGGTCGCCTACCTGGGCCCCGAAGGCACCTTCACACAGCAGGCCGCGCTCAAGCACTTCGGCGAGAGCGCGGTGAGCCTGCCGATGGCGGCGATCGACGAGGTGTTCCGCGAGGTCGAGGCCGGCGCGGTGAACTACGGTGTGGTGCCGGTGGAGAATTCCACCGAGGGCGTGATCAACCATACCCTGGACTCCTTCATGGACTCCGGCATGGGTATCTGCGGCGAGGTGGTGCTGCGCATTCACCATCACCTGCTGGTGGCCGACACCACGCGTCGCGACAAGGTCTCGCGGATCTACTCGCACCCGCAATCCTTCGCCCAGTGTCGCAAGTGGCTGGATGCCCACTACCCCCACGCCGAACGTATTCCGGTATCCTCCAACGCCGAGGCCGCACGCCTGGTGAAGACCGAGTGGCACAGCGCCGCCATCGCCGGCGACATGGCCGCCAAGCTCTATGGCCTGACGCGACTGGCCGAGAAGATCGAGGATCGCCCGGACAACTCCACGCGCTTTTTGATCATCGGCAATCAGCCGGTGCCGATGTCCGGCGAGGACAAGACCTCCATCGTGGTCGCCATGCGCAACCAGCCCGGCGCCCTGCACGACCTGCTCGAGCCGTTCCACCGCCACCAGATCGACATGACCCGCCTCGAGACGCGTCCGTCGCGCAGCGGCGTGTGGAACTACGTGTTCTTCATCGACTTCAAGGGCCATCGCGACGAGCCCCGCGTCGCCGCGGTGCTCGAGGAAGTGCGCCTGCGCGCCGCCGAGCTCAAGATCCTGGGCTCCTACCCCCAGGGTGTGCTCTAGGATGCAGCAGAAGGCAATGCCCTCCCGGCTGCTGATCGTCGGCCTCGGCCTGATCGGCGGCTCGCTCGCCGCCGCGCTCCGCGCCGCCGGCTTCGGGGCGGATGAAAAGGGCGCCTCTGGCTTCGGGGCCGCTGAAAAGCGTGCCGAGATCCTGGCCTGCGATCCCGACGCCGACGAGATCGCGCGAGGCATCGAGATGGGGCTGATCGACCGCGGTGACACTCGGCTGGCCTCGCTGCTCGAGGACGTCGACCTGGTGGTGCTCGCGGTGCCGGTGCTGGCCATGCGCCAGGTGATGGGCGAGCTCGCCGCGGCCGGCGCCGTCGAGCAAGGCCTGGTGATCACCGACGTGGGCAGCACCAAGGGCGCCATCCGTGAGGCGGCCGTGGAGGTGTTTGGCGGCATGCCGGCGAGCCTGGTGCTGGGCCATCCCATCGCCGGCTCCGAGAAGAGCGGCGTGGCGGCGGCCAACCCCGGGCTCTATGTCGGCCACAAGGTGATCCTGACGCCCGAGCCGAGCACCGATCCCGAGGCGCTGGGCAAGGTGCGCACGCTGTGGGAGGCCGCCGGCGCCGAGGTGCTGGAGATGGACGTGGCGCGCCACGACGAGGTGCTGGCCCGCACCAGTCATCTGCCGCACCTGCTGGCCTTCTCGCTGGTGGATACCTTGGCACGCCAGGACGAGCGTCTCGACATCTTTCGCTACGCCGCCGGCGGCTTTCGCGACTTCACCCGCATCGCCGGCAGCGACCCGGTGATGTGGCGCGATATCTTCGTCGCCAATCGCGACGCCGTGCTGCATGCCCTCGACGACTTCGAGGCCGGTGTGGCCCGGCTGCGCGAGGCGGTCGAGGGCGGCGACACCGATGCCATGCTGGCGACCTTCGATCGCGCCAGTCATGCCCGGCACTACTTCGATTCCCTGCTTAACCAGACCAGTTACCAGGCGGAATACCAGATGCAAGCACAAGACCAGCTGCGCTACCGGGTCAGCCCCGGTGGCGGCGTGACCGGGCGCATCCGCGTGCCCGGCGACAAGTCGATCTCCCACCGCTCGATCATGCTCGGCGCCCTGGCCGAGGGCGTGACCGAGGTCTCCGGCTTCCTGGAAGGCGAGGACAGCCTGGCCACCCTGCAGGCGTTCCGCGAGATGGGCGTGGCCATCGAAGGGCCGCACCAGGGGCGCGTCACCGTTCACGGCGTCGGCCTGCACGGCCTCAAGGCGCCGGCGGGACCGCTCTACGTGGGTAATGCCGGCACGGCCATGCGCCTGTTCGCCGGGCTGCTGGCCGGCCAGTCGTTCGACACCGAGCTGACCGGCGACCACTCGCTGACCAAGCGCCCCATGGGGCGCGTGGCCGATCCGCTGCGCGAGATGGGCGCGGTGATCGAGACCGCCGAGGGCGGTCGCCCACCGATGAAGATCAAGGGCGGCCAGCCGCTCAAGGGCATCGACTACGACATGCCGATGGCCAGCGCCCAGGTGAAGTCCTGTCTGCTGCTGGCCGGACTCTACGCCGAGGGCGAGACCCGGGTGCGCGAGCCGGCGCCGACCCGCGACCACACCGAGCGCATGCTCAACGGGTTCGGTTATGATGTCGGGCGCGAAGGCGATACCTGCTGGCTGCAGGGTGGCGGTCGCCTGACCGCGGCGCCGATCGACGTGCCGTCGGACATCTCCTCGGCGACCTTCTTCCTGGTGGCGGCGGCCATCACGCCGGGGGCCGATCTGGTGCTCGAGCACGTGGGCACCAATCCGACCCGCATCGGGGTGATCAACATCCTCAAGCAGATGGGCGCCGACCTGCGCCTCGAGAACGAGCGCGAGGTAGGCGGCGAGCCGGTCGCCGACCTGCACATCCGCTATGCGCCGCTCAAGGGCATCGACATTCCGGTCGACCAGGTGCCGCTGGCCATCGACGAGTTTCCGGCGCTGTTCGTCGCCGCCGCCAACGCCGAGGGCACCACCCGGCTGCGCGAGGCCGCCGAGCTGCGCGTCAAGGAATCCGACCGCCTCAAGGCCATGGCCGATGGCCTCTCCGCGCTGGGCGTCGAGAACCGCCTCTATGAAGACGGCATCGATATCGTCGGTCGTCGCGAAGGGCAGGGCGGCGACGGCCCGAGCTACGGCGGCGGACGCATCGACAGCCTCGGCGACCACCGTATCGCCATGGCCTTCAGCGTGGCGGCGCTGCGTGCCTCCGGCGAGATCGTCATCGACGACTGCGCCAACGTGGCCACGTCCTTCCCCGGTTTCGTGGACCTGGCCCGCCGCGTCGGGCTGACTCTCGCCGAAGAGCAGGAGGCCTCATGAGCGATCAGGCGCCGGTACTGACCATTGACGGCCCGGGCGGAGCCGGGAAGGGCACCATCAGCCGGCTGGTGGCCGAGCGGCTGGGTTGGCACCTGCTGGACAGCGGGGCCCTCTACCGGCTGACCGCCCTGGCCGCCACCAAGCACGACGTGGCCCTGGACGACGAGCCGGCGGTGGCGGCGATCGCCGAGACGCTGGATGTGGTGTTCCTGGCCGAGAACGGCGAGGCGAGCGTCCTGCTCGAGGGCGAGGACGCGACCCGCACCATTCGCACCGAACAGGTCGGTGACGCCGCCTCGCGCGTGGCCTCGCTGCCGGCGGTGCGCGAGGCGCTGCTCAAGCGCCAGCGCGACTTCCGCCAGGCCCCGGGGCTGGTCGCCGACGGGCGCGACATGGGCACCGTGGTGTTCGTCGAGGCGCCACTGAAGATCTTCCTCACCGCCAGCGCGGAGGAGCGGGCGCGGCGGCGCCAGCGCCAGTTGCGAGAGGCAGGGGTGGATGCTAGTCTATCGAGTCTTCTCAAGGAGATTCAGGCACGCGATGCACGCGATATGCAGCGCAGCGTGGCCCCGCTCGTACCGGCCGAAGACGCCGTCGAGCTGGACACCACGAGCCTGACGATACCGGAAGTGGTGGATCGGCTGACGGAGCTGCTGGCCCGGCGTGGGCTCGCCTCCGACACCTGAGCTCCCTTGCGGCGCCCCCGGAACGATGTGATGACGTGGTCGGGCACCTATGTGTCCCGTGAGCCCGGCCAGGTCGAACCAGCGCCAACATCCCCGGGGGCAGTCTGAAATGGCCCGTACTCGCTGGTGGTACGGAGGAGCGGCCCTGCCGCACAACGTTGATCACGTAGGAACATCATGAGCGAAAGCTTTGCTGAACTGTTTGAACAGTCTCTCCAGGACATCAACATGGAGCCGGGCGCCATCGTCGCGGCTGCCGTCGTCGACATCGAGGGTGACTGGGTCACCGTCAATGCCGGCCTGAAGTCCGAAGGTCAGATCCCCGCGGCCCAGTTCCGCGACGACAACGGCGAGCTGACCATCGCCGTCGGCGACGAAGTCCACGTCGCCCTGGAAGCCGTGGAAGACGGCTTCGGCGAGACCCGTCTGTCTCGCGAGAAGGCCAAGCGCGCCGAGGCCTGGAAGGTTCTGGAAGCGGCCTTCGAGAAGGAAGAGATCGTCAAGGGCGTGATCAACGGCAAGGTCAAGGGCGGCTTCACCGTCGACGTGGATTCCATCCGCGCCTTCCTGCCGGGTTCCCTGGTCGACGTGCGTCCGGTGCGCGACACCACGCACCTCGAGAACAAGGAACTGGACTTCAAGGTCATCAAGCTCGACCCGAAGCGCAACAACGTTGTCGTTTCCCGTCGTGCCGTTCTCGAAGCCGAGAACAGCGCCGAGCGTGAAGCCCTGCTCGCCACCCTGCAGGAAGGCCAGCAGATCGTCGGTATCGTCAAGAACCTGACCGACTACGGCGCCTTCGTTGACCTGGGCGGCGTCGATGGCCTGCTGCACATCACCGACATGGCCTGGAAGCGCATCAAGCATCCGAGCGAGATCGTGTCCGTGGGCGACGAAGTCAGCGTCAAGGTGCTGAAGTTCGATCGCGAGCGCAACCGCGTCTCCCTGGGCCTGAAGCAGCTGGGCGAGGATCCGTGGGTCAACATCAAGGCTCGCTACCCGGAAGGCACCAAGGTGCACGCCACCGTCACCAACCTCACCGACTACGGCTGCTTCGCCGAGCTGGAAGAGGGTGTCGAGGGTCTGGTTCACGTCTCCGAAATGGACTGGACCAACAAGAACATCCATCCGTCCAAGGTCGTTCAGGTCGGTGACGACGTGGACGTCATGGTGCTGGATATCGACGAAGAGCGTCGTCGTATCTCCCTGGGTATCAAGCAGTGCACCGCCAACCCGTGGGAAACCTTCAACGCCCAGTACAACAAGGGCGACCGCGTTGCCGGTACCATCAAGTCGATCACCGACTTCGGTATCTTCATCGGTCTGGAAGGCGGCATCGACGGCCTGGTTCACCTGTCCGACATCTCCTGGACCGAGACCGGCGAAGAGGCCGTTCGCAACTTCAAGAAGGGCGACGAGGCCGAAGCCGTCATCCTGTCCATCGATCCGGAGCGTGAGCGCATCTCTCTCGGTATCAAGCAGCTGGACAGCGATCCGGTCGCCGAGTACCTGGCCGTCAACGACAAGGGCTCCATCGTCACCGGCCGTGTGGTCGAGGTCGATGCCAAGGAAGCTCACGTCGAGCTGGCGACCGATGTCGTGGCCGTGCTCAAGGCCTCCGAGATCAGCGCCGACCGCGTCGAAGATGCGCGCAACGTGCTGAACGAGGGCGACAGCGTCGAGGCCCGCATCGTCGGCGTCGATCGCAAGAATCGTCAGATCAGCCTGTCCGTCAAGGCCAAGGATCAGGACGACACTCGTCGCAACATGACCAAGCTGCGCGAACAGCAGGAAACCGACCAGGATGGCCCGACCACCATCGGCGACCTGATCAAGCAGCAGATGGGTCAGGACTGAGATTCCCGGGCTCTGCCCACGCAGTGAATCTTGGCAAGACCGGAGGCGCCGCCCGCGAGGGCGGCGCCTCTTTTTTCGTTTGGGGTCTTGTCCGAGAGGCCGGGCGTCTTCCGTTTGTGAGCCAACCGATGACAGGCGTTGAATCGCTGCTATATAAAAAGCGTTAATAAAATGCATTTTATGAGTGAGTTGGCGCTTTATATTTAAACGCCTCGGTGCGTGAGTTAAGCATTGTGTAAACGTTGCGTTATATGCCGATAGACGCAATAATGTCGAGGCATTCCCGAGACTCCTCCCTAGACAAGGAATTTTTACATGTCCTCACTGCTCAGCAACTACATGCAGAAAGAACAGCAGCTCAAGCAACTTCAGGACGAACTCGATCGACTGGAGAATGACGAGCGCCTCAAGGCCGAGCTGGAATTCAAGACCAAGCTCGAAGCCCTGATGAAGGAATTCGACAAGAGCGCCAATGACGTCATCGAACTGCTGAATCCGAAGCCTGGCGCCGCGCCGAAGGCCGCAGCCCCCAGTGCCGGCACCCGTCGCAAGCGCAAGCTGAAGATCTACAAGCATCCGCAGACCGGCGAAGTCGTCGAGACGCGCGGTGGCAATCAGAAGACCCTGAAAGCCTGGAAGGACGAGTTCGGTGCCGAGACCGTCGAGTCCTGGCTGGTACGCACCGAAGATTGAGCACGATCGTCGGTCGAGCGACATCGGCAGACGGCAAGAGCATTCAGTAAAGACGCCGCCCGAAGGGGCGGCGTCTTTGCGTGCATCACAGCAGTGGGATGCGAAGTTCCAGACCGTGGCCGGCCTGCAGCAGCAGCGGCGCGTCGCCACTGATGGGCTCTCCCTCTCCGGAAACTCCGCGACAGGCCATGTAGAGCACGGCGGCGTCCAGTTGGCCGATGTCCTGCAGTGGCACGCAGGCGTGGCGCTGAGCCGGCAGATGAAGCGTGCGGAAGGCCGGCGGTAGTGCCAGGTTGGCGTCTCCGCCGCTCAGCTGCACGCCCAGGTCGAGTCGGGGCAGGGCGCCTTCCAGCGGTCGGTCGTGAAAGATGGCCACGGGGTGAGCCTTGTCGAGCCGAGCCGGCAGCGCTTCGGCGCCCGGGGTGTGACGCAGCCAGTCGCGCAGGTCGTCGCGAAGCCTGTCCGGGCGGTAGAGGCGTGTCAGCACGGCCTTCTGCGAGGGCTGTTCCCGAATGTCATAGTGAAAGTCTTCCGTCGCGTTCAGCCGGCGCTTGAGCGAGACGCGCACCGCCTGGCGAAACCGACGCGGAGACTGTTCGTAATGGCGCTGAAAGGCGCGTGAGAATGCGGAGTGATTCCGGTAGCCGCAGACGCCGGCAATCTGATTGATGTTGCTGGAAGTGTGAATCAGCAGGCGTGCCGCCTTCTCGAGCCGTAACCGGTCGCGATAGGCGCCCGGCGATAGTCCGAAATAATGTCGGAACCGGCGCCTGACCTGTGATGAGGAATAGCCCATCTTGCTGGCCAGCTCTTCGATTCCCTTCTGGCTGCCCATCGTGTCTTGCAGCCATATTTCCGCGCGCATCATGTCCTGGCACATGGCCTTCCCCTCGTACTGCGTTGTTCCCCGTGCGCCGCTAGTAATCCTTGGCTAGCAGATCTTGTGCCGGAATGTTGCCTGCGGTGGCAGTTGATATCGTTGTAGGGCCACAGTCACTGTTTTATGCCGCCTAACGGGGGGCGAAGGCAAGTTTGCCTCCGGGTATTGAGCGTTTCTGCACATAATGCGGGCGAGAACCGTCAGGCAGGTGCTTGTCGCAGAGCCGAGGGGTATAATCTCTGGGTATCTCGCCTGGCCATGGCCCTCGTTGTCGTCCTTCTCTGGCCAGGCCTTGAACCGACTGGTTTGCGAATGAAACAGCACAAATTTCAAAAGCCCATGGATGAGCGTGAGAAGTTACGCAAGTTCCGTGAACTCGATGATGCCTTCGCCGAGGCATTGCGCGAACTCGAGACCCCCGGCGCGGCCCCGGATATTCCCGCCGAGCCTTCCTCTACGGATGCACCGCATGCACGGCAGGTGGAATCGTCGGAGAGCCGCCAGCAGCTCTTCGAGCGCCGTCTCCGTGAGCTGATGCAGGATTATTCCCAGCAGGAAGACAGCGTCAGCGATCTGCTGCAGACGCTTCAGTCACTCGGGCGTATTGCCTGAGGCGCCTCACCTGAGACCCGGTGCGGCCGTCAGCGGCGGTAGCGATAGACCCTGAGGCTCGGGAGCAGCGGCTCCTGTTCCAGTCGCTCGTCGCGGCGACGCGCACGCGTGCGCGTCTGGGGCGGGTGGTCGGGGGGCAGGTTGTGATCCGGCAGACGCCCGTCGTCGGCCGGGACGAACAGCGGCAGTGCCACGTTCATGGCGCGTCGCCGATGGCCGTCTTCCAGGGGCTCGCGAAAGAACAGGTTGGCCCGCATCAGTGGCGCCTGGGTCTGCACCTGAGCCAGGGGCTCGCCGTCCGGAATGCCGGCCAGCTGACGCAGCTGGATGCGCACGTGCGGGGCGTCGGTATCCAGGGCCAGCAGCTTCTGTTCGGCCTCGCGCACGCTCAGTCGCTTGATGGAGCGCCCGCTCGAGTACCAGGCGAAGCGCACCCTGGCCACCGGCGCCGGGGCCAGCGGAATGGCTCGCCAGCACTGCTTGAGATGCAGCCTCGCCAGGCCGCTGCCACGTAGATGGGTATGCAGCTCGGGATGGCGAAAGGGCAGCACCGCCTTGATCTCGGGCAGCAGTGAGGGCTCCTCCTCCCGGATCCTGGCCAGCAGGTCGGCGAACGCCTGCTTGGTGTCGTTGACCCGCCGGGCGGCCTCCATGACCGCCGGCGTGGCGGCCACCAGGCCAACATGACTGCGCGTGCTGCGTCCGTCCTGCCCATCCTGATACCAGACGTCCAGCAGCGCCTCGTGCAGCCAGGCGGCATCGGCCTGTTCACGCCCGAAGGCCCAGGCCTGGCCACCCTCGTGACGCCAGGTGTTGACCAGTGTCTCGCTGGCCTCGACCAGGCCATCGAAGGCGGCCTCCAGTCGGGCCAGCAGCTGGTATTCGGGCGCGGGGGTGGGCATCGGCTCAGACGCCGCCGTCGCGGTCGGCGCGGGCCAGCAGGGCGTCGATGTCGGTCTCGTCCATGGCGGGCTCGCCGGCGATGCGATGCGATTCGTCGGCCCAGGCGCCCAGGTCGAGCAGGCGGCAGCGCTTGCTGCAGAAGGGGCGGTAGGGATTGTCCTCGCTCCAGGCCACCTTGGTGCGGCACTGGGGGCAGGCGACCTCGAGGGGGCGCTCGGACTCGGCTTGGCTCATAGGGATTCTCTCGGCGTCAGTCAATCGAGGAAAGGATGACGAATCAGCGCGCCGGGGGCAAACCGGAAAGCGTTCGATAGTGCCGGTCCAGCTCGGCCACCCGGGCGGCCAGGCCGGCCTCGTCGGTGGCGTTGTCCAGCACGTCGTCGGCGCGGGCCAGGCGCGTGTCGCGGGGCATCTGGGCGGCCACGATGGCGCGGGCCTGGGCGTCGTCGACGCCATCGCGGGCGGCGGTGCGTTCGATCTGCAGCGTCTCCGGCACATCGACGACCAGCACCCGGTCGACCAGTGTGTGCTGGCCCGACTCGAACAGCAGCGGCGAGACCAGCAGCGCGTAGGGGGCCGGGCTTTCGCGAAACTCGGCGAGGCGTTCGAGCAGGCGTTCGCGGATGCGCGGATGCGTCACGGATTCCAGCCAGCGCCGCTCGGCCTCGTCGGCGAACACGATCTCGCGCAGGGCTCGGCGATCCAGGCGGCCGTCCGTCTGCAGCACTTTCGTGCCGAAGCGCTCGGCGATGGCGGCGAGGGCAGGCTCGCCGGGCTCGACCACCTCGCGGGCGACGTCGTCGGCGTCCACCCAGGGAATGTCGTGCGCGGCGAAGGCGCGGGCCACGGTGGACTTGCCGGACGCGATGCCGCCGGTCACGCCGATGATCAGGGTCGTGTCGCTCATCTCTCTGTCATCTCCCATCACATCATCAGGGTCAGGTAGTGGGCCATCAGCGGCTCACCGACCAGCAGCGCGATCCAGCCGGCCGCGGCGAGCCAGGGGCCGAAGGGCATGGGGGCGCCGCGCAGGCGCGGCACGGCCAACTGGACGATCACGCCGACGATGGCGCCGGCCCCGGCGGCCAGGATCAGCACCAGCGGCAGGTAGACCCAGCCCAGCCAGGCGCCCAGCGCGGCGAACAGCTTGAAGTCGCCGTAGCCCATGCCTTCCTTGCCGGTCACCAGCTTGAACAGCCAGTAGAAGCCCCACAGCGAGAGATAGCCGGCCATGGCGCCGATCACCGCGCTCGGCAGCTGCAGCGGCTGGAACAGCAGCTGGTACAGCAGGCCGGCCCACAGCAGCGGCAGGGTCAGGGCGTCCGGCAGCAGCTGGGTGCGCAGGTCGATGGCCGCCATCGCCAGCAGGCTCAGGCAGGCGCCGAGGACGAACAGCCCCTCGAGGGTGGGGCCGAACAGTGCCGTCACCGCGAGCGTCAGCAGGGCGCCGGCCAGCTCCACCAGTGGATACTGGGGGCTGATGCGGGTGCCGCAGCGAGCGCAGCGCCCGCGGCGTTTCAGCCACCCGATCAGCGGCAGGTTGTCGTGCCAGGCGATGGGGGCCTCGCAACGTGGGCACATCGAGCGCGGCGTGGCCAGGTTGAAGGTCGAGGTGTCTTCCGCCTCGAGCTCCAGCGCCTCGCGGGCCTCGGCCCGCCACTCCCGCATCAGCATCACCGGCAGGCGAGTGATCACCACGTTGAGGAAGCTGCCGAGGCACAGGCCGACGATCGCGGCCAGCGGCCACAGCAGGCTAGGGGGAAGATCGACAGGCAAGGGATGCTCCTTATCCGCGAGGAGAGGGGGGTAAAGGGTGATGCGCATATTCTACGGAGGTGGCGACGGCTTGTCCGGGGTCTTCTATCTTCACATGCGAGGCGATATCGGGGCGGACTGTCGTCGGCGCCGGCTTTGGTCTAGAATCGCCTCCCTTCATCCGTCAGGAAGGCGAACATGACCCAGACGCTCGGACCGGTGATGCTGGACCTGGAAGGGACGCAGCTGCGCGATGAGGAGCGAGCGCTGCTGGCGCGACCGGCGGTCGGTGGCGTGATCCTCTTCGGCCGCAACGTCGAAGACGCCGCCCAGGTACGTGAGCTGTGCCGCTCGATCCGCCAGGTGCGCCCTGAACTGCTGCTGGCCATCGACCAGGAAGGCGGGCGGGTGCAGCGCCTGCGCGAGGGCGTGACCCGGTTGCCGGCTATGGGGCGGCTGGGTCGCGAGCACAAGGCGGCCCCCGAGGTCGCGCGGCGCCTGTGCCAGGATGCCGGCTGGCTGCTTGGCATGGAGATGGCGGCCTGCGGGCTGGATCTCAGTTTCGCCCCGGTGCTCGACGTCGACGATGGCCAGTCCACGGTGATCGGCGACCGCAGCTTCGGCGCCGATCCTGAGGTCGTGACGCGCCTGGCCGGCGCCTTCGTCGAAGGCCTGCACGAAGCCGGCATGGCCGCGGTGGGCAAGCATTTTCCCGGCCATGGCGGTGTGGTTGCGGACTCCCACCACGAGCTGCCGGTGGACGAGCGGTCCTTCGAGGCGCTGCGCGAGCGCGATCTGGTGCCCTTCGCTGGGCTGTCGGCACGTCTGGGAGGCGTGATGCCCGCTCACGTGGTGTACTCGGCCTTCGATCATCGGCCCGCGGGTTTCTCGCCCGCCTGGCTCGGGATGCTGCGCGAGTCGCTGGGCTTCAAGGGCACGATCTTCTCCGATGACCTGAGCATGGCCGGTGCGACCTGCGCCGGGGCGCCCGCCGAACGCGCCCGCCAGGCCCTGGAGGCCGGCTGCGACATGCTGCTGGTGTGCAACGATCGCGCCGCCGCCCTCGAGGTGGTCGAGGCCTGCGAGGGACGCACCACCAAACGCGCCGCCAAGCTGCGCTACGGCCGGGCCCGGCCCGATCTCGACGCGCTCGGCGCGCTGTCCCGCTGGCGTCGGGTGCATGCGCACCTCGAGGCCATGGCCGCCGACTGACGGTTCCCTGAATTTCGACATACGACGAGCTTCCGATGCCCAAACTCGATGCCAATGCCCTTCCGTCCCTGGCGGACATGCGTGAGGTCATGGATTCTGCCGATTGCCTGATCAGCCAGGAGGAGGTCGAGCGTGCCCTGGATCGCATGGCCGACGAGATCGCCAGCGATCTCGGCGACAAGCTGCCGGTCTTCTACTGCGTGATGAACGGCGGCCTGATCACCACCGGGCACCTGCTGACCCGCCTTGGTTTCCCGCTCGAGGTCGATTACCTGCACGCCACGCGCTATCGCGGCGGCACCCGCGGTGGCGAGCTGTTCTGGCGCGTCTCGCCGGAAGTGCCCATGGCCGGCCGCCACGTGGTGATCGTCGATGACATCCTCGATGAGGGCTCCACGCTCGCCGCCATCCTCGACTACTGCCGTGAGGCCGGTGCCGCCAGCATCTCCACCGCGGTGCTGGTCGACAAGCGTCACGATCGCAAGGCGATGCCGGATCTCAAGGCCGACTACTGCAGCCTCGAGGTCGAGGATCGCTACGTGTTCGGCTTCGGCATGGACTACAAGGGTTACTGGCGCAACGCGCCGGGGATCTTCGCGCCCAAGGGCATGTGATCACGCCCCTCGTTCGACGGTCACCGAGACGATAAAACCCCGCGAGCCCGAGGCTCGCGGGGTTTTTTTCGGCCTTGAGGATAGCCGTTACAGCGTCATGAACGGCGAGGCCTGCTGGTCACGGAACTGATAGACCTCGTAGGGTGCGTTCTGCGGTCCCGGCATGCCCGGGGTGCCGCTCGGCATGCCGGCCAGGCCGATGCCGTCGGTGTCGGGCCGCTGCTCGAACAGCGCCTCCACGGCGGCCATCGGCACGTGGCCTTCGATCACGTAGTCGCCCATCTCGACGGTGTGGCAGGAGCCCTGGCCGTAGGGGGCGCCGGCGTCCTGCTTGATCTCGCCGAGGGGCTGGTCATCGACCACGGTCACGTCGATCCCCAGGCGCTCCAGATGGCGCGCATAGCCGTCGCAGCAGCCGCACTGGGGATTCTTGTAGAGGATGGCGGTGTCCGGCAGTGCCGCGTGGACGGTGGTGGCCCCCAGGGCGAGACCGGCGGTCAGCAGCAGGTGTGAGAAGGCGGGTTTCATGAGCGATCTCCCTTGTGAGAGGTGAACAGATACTTGATGAGCGCGGCGATGCCGAGCCCCAGCAACAGCAGGCCGGCCAGTGGCATCAGCCAGCCGAACACGCCCATGTGGCCCATGGTGGCAAAGCATTCGTTATACATGGTGCGACTCCCTTGGCGCCGTCGTCGACGGGCCGATTCGTGCAGTGAGTGTCGGTTTTCGGGCATGGCCCGGGGGAGTCGTCAGGTTCGCGGGGGGCGACGCGGTGGCTGCGGGATGTGGTCACTGACGAGCGTGGCCACGGGGGCGGCCATGGCGTCAGGGGCCATGACCGCGGGGGAAAGCGAGGTGGCCGGGGCGGCACAGCCGCCGCAGGCATCACTGACATCGGGCCGCTCGTCGAACGACATCGACATCTGTGCACACTCGACCTGGCAGGCCGCTGTGGTCGCATGACCGGGCAGGGACGCGAGGGCAAACGCCAGCACCACCAGCAGCGCGATGAGGCGCTGCCAGGGGCGGTGGTGGGGGTGCGATGTCCTGGCCGGTGAGATCATGCGTCGGTCTCGAAGGGGCAATTTCGAAGGGTTCAAGTCGCATTGAAGCGCGACACGGCCCGCCGATGCAATCCCCGGCGGGCCGTCGAGTCTGCGGCGTGGCTGGCTGAGCTCAGCCGAGCCCCAGCTCGTGCGTCGCTTCCTCGCGCATCTTGAACTTCTGGATCTTGCCGGTGACGGTCATCGGAAACTCGTCGACGAACTTCACGTAGCGCGGGATCTTGTAGTGGGCGATCCTGCCCTGGCAGAAGGTCTTGAGCCCGTCTTCGTCGAGGGGCTGGTCGTCGGCAAGCTTGACCCAGGCCATGACCTCTTCGCCGTATTTATCGTCCGGCACGCCGATCACCTGGACGTCCGAGATCGCCGGGTGGGTGTAGAGGAAGTCCTCGATCTCGCGCGGATAGATGTTCTCGCCGCCGCGGATGATCATGTCCTTGATGCGCCCGACGATGGCCACATAGCCGTCGTCGTCCATGGTGGCCAGGTCGCCGGTGTGCATCCAGCCGGCTGCGTCGATGGCCTTGGCGGTCGCCTCCTCGTTGTGCCAGTAGCCGAGCATCACGCTGTAGCCCCGGGTGCACAGCTCGCCGGGCTCGCCGCGCGGGACCGCGGCACCGGTGCCGGGATCGACCAGCTTGACCTCCAGATGCGGATGGATGCTGCCGACGGTGGTCACGCGTTTCTCGAGCGGTGCATCGGTGCGGGTCTGCAGGCTCACAGGACTGGTCTCGGTCATGCCGTAGCAGATGGTTACGCCCTGCATGTGCATGCGCTCGATCACCTTGCGCATCACCTCGATGGGGCAGATCGAGCCGGCCATGATGCCGGTGCGCAGGCTGGAGAGATCGAAGTGCTCGAATTCGGGATGCTCCAGCTCGGCGATGAACATGGTCGGCACGCCGTAGAGCGCGGTGGCGCGCTCCTCGGCCACCGCCGCCAGGGTGGCCTGCGGATCGAAGCCGTCACCGGGATAGATCATCGCCGCGCCGTGGGTCATGCAGCCGAGATTGCCCATCACCATGCCGAAGCAGTGGTAGAGCGGCACCGGGATCACCATGCGGTCGGCCTCGGTGAGGTCGAGGGTGCGGGCGACGAAGAAGCCGTTGTTGAGGATGTTGTGGTGGGAGAGTGTGGCGCCCTTGGGGGCGCCGGTGGTGCCGGAGGTGTACTGGATGTTGATCGGCTCGTCGAACTCGAGCCCGGACTGACGCTCGGCCAGCTGCTCGTCACTGATCCGGTCGGCGTGGGTGAGCATCGTCTCCCAGCTGTGCATGCCGAGCCGTGCCCGGGCGCCATCCAGGCAGATCACCCGCTCGAGCTCGGGCAGGGTGGCGCTCTTGAGGTCGGCGGGGGTGGCGTCATCGAGCTCCGGCACCAGTTCGGCCAGCATCGCCACGTAGTCGGTGGTCTTGAACTGCCCCTGCAGGATCAGCGTCGAGGTGCCGGACTGGCGCAGTGCATACTCCAGCTCGTGGGTGCGGTAGCTGGGATTGATGTTGACCAGGATGGCGCCGATCTTGGCGGTGGCGAACTGGGTGATGGCCCACTCGGCGCAGTTGGGCGACCAGATGCCGACCCGGTCGCCCTTGGCCACGCCCAGCGCCATCAGGGCGCGGGCCGCGCGGTCGACGTTGGCCTGAAGCTCCCGCCAGCGATAGCGCAGGCCCTGGTGGCGGCTGATCAGGGCGTCCCGGTCGGGAAAGCGGGCGACCGTGTCGTCGAAGCAGTCGCCGATGGTCTGGCCCTTGAGGGGCGTGTCGCTGATGCCGCTCAGATAGCTGGCGTGTCGGGTCTGGCGTGGCATGGTGGCTCTCATTGTTGTGTTATCTCGGGACATGGCTGTGTTGTCTCGGGAAACCCTGCCGCACTGGTCGCTCCGGTTACGGGGTGTCCTCCAGCTGGCGCAGCACCTCTCGCGCCCGCTGATCCACATCGTCGATCTCCAGACGCATCAGGCGGATATCCTCGAGCTGGCGCTCCAGGTTGGCCCGCTTCTCCGCCAGCAGCTCCAGCAGCCGCCGCAGCTGGCGCGCGTTGCCGTCCGGCATGGCGTCGTACATCATCACCACCTCGCGGATCTCGGCCAGCGAGAAGCCCAGCCGCTTGCCGCGCAGGGTCAGCTTGAGGCGCACGCGATCCTTCTCGCGGTAGATGCGCTTCTGCCCCTGGCGGGTGGGGGCCAGCAGCCCCTCCTGCTCGTAGAAGCGAATGGTGCGGGGCGTGACCTCGAAGATCTGGGCCAGCTCGCCGATGGTGTAGGTGCGCTGCTGCCGGGGCAGGGCGTCGTTCTCGCTGTCCTGTGCCTGGGAGGGCGTTCGCGTCATGTCGATCGTTCCTGTAGCCGGGTGGTCCACCGGCGGTTTCCCACCTCGTCCGAGAAACCCTAGACGAGGTTTACGTTAACGTAAAGTGCTTGTTAGACCATGGCGGGATATGGGATAACCCGAGCAGTTGCTAGGTTGGCGATAGCCGCAGGGAAGGACCCGCGGGTGCGCATCGCCGGCCCGGCATTCGGCCGTTCCCGATTCTCTCGACGGAGGTGTCACCATGGATTTTGCGCTGACCGAAGACCAGCGAGCGCTGGCCGATGCGGCCGCCGACTTTGCCCGGGCCGAGCTGGCCGACCATGCCGCCGACTGGGATGCCCGCAGCCATTTTCCCGTCGACGTCATTCGTCGGGCCGGCGAGGCCGGCTTCCTCGGCCTCTACACGCCGGAGGAACACGGCGGGCTTGGACTGTCGCGACTCGATGCTTCGCTGATCTTCGAGCGCCTCGCCCAGGGCTGCATCGCCACCACCGCCTATCTCACCATTCACAACATGGTGACCTGGATGGTCGCCAGCTGGGGCAGCGATGCCCTGCGCGAGCGCTATCTGCCGGCCATGATAGCGGGTGAGGCCCTGGGCTCCTACTGCCTCACCGAGCCGGGCGCCGGCTCGGACGCTGCCAGCATCACCACCCGGGCGGTGCGCGATGGCGATGACTATGTCATCAGTGGCTCGAAGATGTTCATCTCCGGCGCCGGTGCCACCCAGGTGCTGGTAGTGATGGCGCGCACCGGCGAGCCGGACAGCGGCGCCGGCGGCATCTCGGCGATCCTGGTGCCGGCCGATGCCGCCGGCATCGAGGTCGGCAAGAAGGAAGACAAGATGGGCTGGAAGAGCCAGCCCACCTGCCTGATCAGCTTCGACGGCGTGCGCGTGCCGGTGGGCAACCGGCTGGGCGAGGAGGGCGAAGGCTTTCGCTTCGCCATGAAGGGGCTCGATGGCGGCCGGCTCAATATCGCCAGCTGCTCGCTGGGCGCGGCCCAGCAGGCGCTCACGCTGTCGCGGGACTACCTGGGCGAGCGCAAGCAGTTCGGGCGCGAGCTGGCGAGTTTCCAGGCGCTGCAGTTCAAGCTGGCCGACATGGCCAGCGAGCTCACCGCGGCGCGGCTGATGGTGCGTCACGCCGCCTGGCGGCTCGACCAGGGCGACCCGGAGGCCACCGCCCACTGTGCCATGGCCAAGCGCTTCGCCACCGACATGGGCTTCAACGTCTGCAACGAGGCCCTGCAGCTGCACGGTGGCTATGGTTATATCCGCGAATATCCCCTCGAGCGGCTGGTACGCGACACGCGCGTGCACCAGATCCTCGAGGGCACCAACGAGATCATGCGGCTGATCGTCGCCCGTCGGTTGCTGGCCGACGGCGTCGTCGAGGGCCTGCAGTGACCTGACACCATGGCAGCGACCGGCTGACGGTTGTCGCCCCTGTACGGACTATCTCGCACGGACTATCTCACACGGACTATCAGGAGACAGTGATGTCGGACCCCGTGGTCAGCTTCGACGAACTCCCCACGCGCGGCGGCGGCCGGATCGGCGTGGCGACCCTCAATGCGCCCAAGGCGCTGAATGCGCTGTCGCTGGAGATGATCCGGCTGCTGGAAGACAGGCTGGAGGCCTGGGCGCTGGATGAGCGGGTGGTGGCGGTGTGGCTGGAAGGCACCGGCGGCAAGGCCTTCTGTGCCGGCGGCGACGTGGTGGCGCTGTATCGCTCGCTGGCCGATGACGAAGCCCGTGACGAGACCTTCGCCACGCGCTACTTCACCGCCGAGTACCGGCTGGATCACCGCATCCACACCTATCCCAAGCCGCTGCTGGTGTGGGGTGACGGCATCGTCATGGGCGGCGGCCTGGGGCTGCTGGCCGGCGGCTTCCAGCGTGTGGTCACCGAGACCACTCTGATCGCCATGCCCGAGATCACCATCGGGCTCTACCCGGACATCGGCGCGAGCTGGTTCCTCAATCGCATGCCGCCCGGCATCGGCGCCTACCTGGGGCTGACCGGCGCCCAGCTCAACGCCCGCGATGCCCTGGACCTGGGGCTGGCCGATCGCTTCGTGCCCCGCGAGCGCCGCGATGACCTGCTCGCTGCCCTGGCCGAGGCCGATCATGGCGATCACTCCCCGGCGGCTTGCCGGTTGGCCGTGGAAGGCGTGCTCGACCGCTTCGAGGCTCGCGAGCAGGCGCCGGAGGGGCAGGTCTGGCCGCGGCGTGATCATCTGCAGTCGCTGGTCGGCGAGACGAGTGCCGCCGATGCCGTGGCGCGCATTCTTGCCGACGACCGCGACGATGCGTGGCTCACGGCCAATCGCGCGCGCCTCGCTGCCGGCTGCCCGCTGACCGCGCACCTGGTATGGCGGATGCTCGAGCGGCATCGCCATACCGGGCTGGCCGACGCTTTCCGCGACGAGCTCGGGCTCTCGGTGCAATGTTGCCAGCGCGGCGATCTGGCCGAGGGCGTGCGCGCGCTGCTGGTCGACAAGGACAAGTCACCCCGCTGGTCCCATGCCGACGTGGCCAGCGTGCCCGAGGCAGACCTCCAGGCGATGCTGGCCTCGCCGTGGTCGAGTGAAGCGCATCCGCTGAGAGATCTTGGGGTGGGTCAGCGTATCGGTTAATGGCGTCTGGAGACGCCCAGTGCAGGTTTATCCCATTAGAACAAGACAAGGAGCCACGCCATGAACATCGCCTTTATCGGACTCGGCAACATGGGATCGCCCATGGCCGCCAACCTGCTGAGCGCGGGGCACGACGTCTGCGTCTTCGACCTGGTCGAGGCCGCCATGGCGGACCTCGAGGGGCAGGGGGCCAGGCGCGCCGACAGCGCCGAGGCGGCCTGTCGCGACGCCGAGGTGGTCATTTCCATGCTGCCGGCGGGCGCCCACGTGCTCGGCCTTTATCTGGGCCGCGACGGGGCGCCCGGGTTGCTCGATGCGCTGACGCACAAGCCGCTGGTGATCGATGCCTCGACCATCTCGCCGGACGATACGTGCCGGGTCGGCGCAGCGGCCGCCGAGCGCGGGCTGACCTATCTGGACGCGCCGGTCTCCGGCGGCATCGGCGGCGCCAAGGCTGGGACGCTGACCTTCATCGTCGGTGGGAAGGAGGCGGGATTCGAGCAGGCCCGGCCGGTGCTCGAGGCCATGGGCAAGAACATCTTTCACGCCGGCGAGGTCGGCGCCGGTCAGGTCGCCAAGATCTGCAACAACATGCTGCTCGGCATCCTGATGAGCGGCACCGCCGAGGCGCTGGCGCTGGGGGTGAAGAACGGGCTCGATCCGGCGGTGCTGTCCGAGATCATGAAGCAGAGCAGCGGCGGCAACTGGGCGCTCAACGTCTACAACCCCTGGCCGGGGGTGATGGAGGGCTCGGCGGCGTCGCGCGACTATCAGGGCGGCTTCCTGACCGACCTGATGGCCAAGGACCTGGGGCTGGCCTGGGAGCTGGCGCTCAAGACCCGGGCCAGCGTGCCCATGGGCTCCCAGGCGCGCAACCTGTTCGCGCTGCACAGCGCCCAGGGCAGCGGCCAGCTCGATTTCTCCAGCATCCAGTGGCTGTATCGGGCGGGAGAGTAGCCTCCGCTAGATCCGCTTGGTCACTTCACTTGGCCACACCACTTGGGGTCAGACCCCTCACCGTTTACCCGTGATGCAGCTCTTCCCCGCCGTCGGAGAACGACGGCGGGGTATTGGCGCTGACGATCACGCATTCCTCGTCGCCGACGTTGCGAAAGCGGTGGGGCAGCCGTGAATCGAAGTAGTAGCCATCCCCGGCCGACAGCTCCTCCACCTCGCCGTTGACGGTGATCTCGATCCGTCCAGAGATCACCACGCCGCCTTCCTCGCCCTCGTGTTCCAGCATTTCCTCGCCGCTGTCGGCCCCGGGCGGATAGCGTTCGTGGAGCACCGACATGCGTCGATCCGGGCGGCGTGCGGCCACCAGACGCCACGACAGCTGGCCGTCGCCGATCTCGGTGAGTTCCGACGCCTTGTAGAAGGGCCGGGGATGGCTGGTCTCCTCGCCGGCGAAGAAGGTGCTGATCGACACCGGCAGGGCATCGAGGATCTTCTTCAGCGAGCTCACCGAAGGGCTGACGCTGTTCTGCTCGATCAGCGAGATGCTGCTGTTGGTCACCTGGGCGCGCTTGGCGAGCTCGCGCTGGGAGAGCCCTTTCTCCTTGCGCAGCTGGCGCAGCCTTGCGCCGACATTGAAGCCTTCATCCATCGTGGTCTTTCGCGGCCGGGCCGCGATCCTGTTGCTGGTTGGGGCGTGGAAAATAATTGACGAATGATACCCTCTCCCCGTGCCGGCGATAAGTCGGCATTCCCCCACGGGTCGGTTTCGGAACGCAAGTTGACCCTATGGTCATGGCACCCGCCGCGACGCTGAGGCATCATGACGCGATATGCAGAACGTCTGGACGGAGCCTGTTCGTGATCGATCGTGATGCGCTCACCGGCCTGGTACTGGCCGGCGGGCAGGGGCGTCGCATGGGGGGATGCGACAAGGGCCTCGAGGCCTTCGCGGGTCGCCCCCTGATCGCCCATGCCGTCGCGCCGCTGGTCGGGCGCGTGGCGGAGCTCCTGATCAGCGCCAACCGCCATCCCGAGGCCTACGCCCGGTGGGCCGATCGGGTCGTCGCCGACGTCGAGGCGGGCTACATGGGCCCGCTGATGGGCCTCTACAGCGGGCTGCGGGCGGCTGCCACCGACTGGGTGGTGTTGGTGCCCTGCGATTGCCCGGCGCTGCCGGACGATCTGGTGGCGCGGCTCATCGCGGGCCGAGGCGACGCCGATATCGCCGTGGCCCACGACGGCGAGCGGCTGCATCCGGTCGTGGCGCTGATCCGACGCGACCTGGTCGACGACCTGGGCGAGGCCCTCGCCGTCGGCGAGCGCAAGGTGGAGCGCTGGTTCGCTCGCCATGCCTGGTGCGCCGTCGACCTGTCGGACCGTGCCGACGCCTTCGCCAACCTCAATACCCTGGATGACAAGCGGCGCATGGAAAGGCGCCGCAGGGAGACGCCGCGCCCATGAGCGATATACCCATCGGGGCCGTACCCCTGGAGGCCGACCTGCCGCTGCTGGGCATCGCCGCCTGGAGCGGCACCGGCAAGACGACCCTGCTGGAGCGACTGCTGCCCGCGCTGCGCCAGCGCGGCCTGCGCGTGGCGGTGATCAAGCACGCCCATCATGCCTTCGACGTGGACCAGCCGGGCAAGGACAGCCATCGCCTGCGCCAGGCCGGCGCCGAGCCCATCCTGGTGGCGTCCTGCGCCCGGGTCGCGCTGATGATGGAGACCCCCGATCGCGAAGAGGCCGATCTCGCCGAGCTGATCGAGATGGTGCGCCCCCAGCGGCCGGACCTGGTGCTGGTGGAAGGCTTCAAGGCCTGGCCGTTGCCCAAGCTCGAGCTCTACCGCGAGGCGGTGGGCAAGCCGTTGCGCGCGGCCGGGGACGGCTGGATCGTGGCGGTGGCCAGCGACGGGGCGCCTGAGTTGCCCGACGACGTCGAGCGGCTGGACCTGAACGATCTCGACGGCCTTGCCGACTGGGTCGCCGACTGGCCCACGCGCTGGGCCGGTCGGCGTGGCCCGCGAGGCGAGGGCACGGCATCATGACGCTGTCCTGTTTCGACCTCGACGAACGGACCCTGTCGCCGGACGAGGCTCGAGAGGCCCTGCTGGGCCTGGTGTCCGGCCCGCTGCCCGCCGAATCGGTGTCCCTCGGTGCCCTGCACGGCCGGGTGTTGGCCGCCGCGCTGGACTCTCCCATCGACGTGCCTCAGAACACCAATGCCGCCATGGACGGTATCGCCCTGGCGTGGACATCCGGCGAGGGGACGTCGCGCTGGCATCGGGTCGGCGAGGTGCTGGCGGGGCGCCGGCGCGAGACGCCGCTTGGTCCCGGGGAATGCGTGACCATCACCACCGGGGCACCGCTACCGCCGGGCGCCGATACCGTGATCATGGGCGAACAGCTGAACGCGTACGGCGATGCCGTCGAGGTCGAGCGCCCCGAGACCGTTCGCCTGGGCCAGAACGTGCGCCAGGCCGGCGAGGATATCGCCCGCGGCCAGCGGGCGCTGGCCGCCGGTACCCGGTTGGGGGCGGCCGAACTGGGCCTGCTGGCCTCGCTGGGATTCGCCGAGGCGGCCGTTCATCGTCGGCCACGGGTGGCGATCTTCTCCACCGGCGACGAGGTCACCGCCCCGGGCGAGCCGCTGCCCGCGGCCGGCATCCATGATGCCAATCGTTTCTCGCTGGCCGGCCTGCTGACGGAACACGGTGCCGAGGTCATCGACCTGGGCATCCTGGGCGACGATCGCGACGCCCTGGTCGCGTCCCTCGACGGCGCCGCCCGCCACGCCGACCTGGTGCTGACCAGCGGCGGCGTGTCGGCAGGGCAGGCCGACTACACGCGCCAGGCGCTGGAGTCGGTCGGTCGGCTGGCCTTCTGGCGCATCGCCCTTCGCCCCGGCCGGCCGCTGGCCTGCGGCACGCTCGGCGAGCGCGAGGTGCCGTTCATCGGGCTGCCCGGCAATCCGGTGGCGGCGATGGTCACCTGCCTGCAGTTCGTGGCGCCGCTGCTGAAGCGGCTGCAGGGGCGTCACGATCTCGCCCCCCGGCGCGACACCGCCCTGGCCGAGGTCGCGCTGACAGGCCGCGTCGGTCGCACCGACTTCCTGCGTGCCACCTGCCGCAGCGACGCCGAGGGGCGGCGCTGGGTGCGGCCCACCGGTGCCCAGGGCTCCGGTATCCTGTCTTCCATGGTGGCCGCCGACTGCCTGATCGAGATCGACGCGGCCCGCGCCGCGGTCGAGCCCGGCGAGCCGGTGGTCATCCAACCCCTTTTCCGACTGACATGAGGCGCCCTTCATGAGCCTGACTCACCTCAACGCCCGCGGCGAAGCCCACATGGTCGATGTCGGCGACAAGGCCGAGAGCCGTCGCGAGGCGCGTGCCTCCGGGACGATCCGCATGCGTCCCGAGACCCTGGCGCTGCTGGCCGATGGCGACCTGCCCAAGGGCGACGTGCTGGCCACGGCGCGTATCGCCGGCATCCAGGCCGCCAAGCGCACCCACGAGCTGATACCGCTGTGCCATTCGCTGGCGCTGTCCAAGGTGAGCGTGGACTTCGAACTCGACGAGGCCAATGCCAGCGTCCACGTTTCCGCCACTTGCCGGCTCAACGGTCGTACCGGCGTCGAGATGGAGGCGCTGACCGCCGTGTCCGTGGCCTGCCTGACCCTCTACGATATGTGCAAGGCGGTGGACAAGACGATGGAGATCGGCGAGATCCGCCTGGAGGCCAAGACTGGCGGCAAGTCCGGTGATTACGCCCGAGAGGCCGAGGCCGACGAGGTGCCCATCGTGACCGGGGAGGGCGAGGCCGGTGAGGTCTCGCTGGGCGCGCGCTGCGCCGCCGGCGAGCCCTGTATCCTGGTCAAGTGCCTGGCCGAACTCCGCGAACGACTGGGCGTCGGCGAGGTGTCGCTGCCCTTCGACGCGCTCGAACGAGCCGACGTGGGCGGGCTCAAGGCCGCCCTCAAGGCCATGGACAAACGCTTCGCCGGCCTCGAGGAAGGGCGCGTGCTGTGCGCCGTGAATCAGGTCATGGCGGGCAATGCGACGCCGCTGACCGCCGAGGACGAAGTGGCCTTCTTTCCCCCGGTGACCGGAGGCTGACCATGTCACGTGTGCGAGTACAACAACAGGCCTTCGACGCCGGCGAGGAACAGCGCCGGTTGATCGAGACGCGCACCGATATCGGCGCCGTGGTCGCCTTTACCGGCCTGGTGCGTGACTTCAACGAACGCCCGGACGTGCAGGCACTGAGCCTGGAGCATTATCCGGGTATGACCGAAGCCGCCCTCGAGGCGATCGTCGACGAGGCCGAATCTCGCTGGCCTCTGCAGGGCATGCGGGTCATTCATCGTGTCGGCCGTCTTGGGCCCGGGGATCCCATCGTGCTGGTGGTGGTCGCCAGCGCCCATCGGCGGGCGGCCTTCGAGGCCTGCGATTTCATCATGGATTATCTCAAGACCCGTGCTCCCTTCTGGAAGAAGGAGCACACCGCCAGCGGTGACTACTGGGTGGCCGAGCGCCAGACCGATCATCGCGATGCCAAGCGCTGGGAGGTGTCATCATGACCGATGAGCTCATCGACGACTTCGGTAGACGCGTGCGCTACGTGCGCATCTCGGTCACCGATCGCTGTGATTTTCGCTGCGTCTATTGCATGAGCGAGGAGATGACCTTCCTGCCGCGAGCCCAGGTGCTGACCCTCGAAGAGCTGACGCTGGTGGCCCGGGCTTTCACCGAGCTCGGGGTGGAAAAGGTTCGCCTGACCGGCGGCGAGCCGCTGGTCAGGCGCGACATCGACCGTCTGGTGGAGGACATCGGTGCACTGCCGGGGCTCAAGGACTTCGCCATGACCACCAACGGTGCGAGCCTGCCCAAGTATGCCCGTCGCCTGCGCGAGGGCGGCCTCGAGCGGCTCAACATCAGCATCGACTCCCTGGACCCCGAGCGTTTCCGGCGGCTGACGCGCACCGGCGATCTGCAACGAGTCATCGACGGCATCCGCGCCGCCAAGGCGGCCGGCTTCGAGCGGATCAAGCTCAATGCGGTCATCCTCAAGGGCCGCAACGACGACGAGGTCATCGATCTGGTGGACTTCGCGCGCCGTGAGGGGCTCGATATCAGCTTCATCGAGGAGATGCCGCTGGGCGAGGTCTCGGACCATGGGCGCGAGGAGACCTTCTGCTCCAGCGACGAAGTGCAGGCGCTGGTCGAGACACGCCATACGCTGCTGCCGACCACCGAGTCGACGCTCGGGCCGTCGCGCTACTTCCGCATGCCCGACAGCGATACTCGGGTGGGCTTCATCTCGCCGCACAGCCACAACTTCTGCTCCAGCTGCAATCGGGTTCGCGTCACCGCGGAAGGCCGGCTGCTGCTGTGTCTCGGCAACGAGCATTCGGTGGACCTGCGGGCCGTGGTACGCCGCCATCCCGGCGATATCGAGGCCCTCAAGGCCGCCATCGTGGCGGCCATGCCGCTCAAGCCCGAGCGCCATCATTTCACCACCGATGGCGATGTGCAGGTGGTGCGCTTCATGAACATGACCGGCGGCTAGTCATTGCCTTTCGGCGCCGGGCCGGAGAATCGTCTATTGCCCCGGTGCCGTTTTCCTGCTTGCTAATCCCCTTGCTTTTTTCTCTTCGCGGTTCACGGTTTCGTCTACTTTCCCGGCGACTATTCCCGAGCACCGGCCCTCGGCTTTTCTTGCCAAAAACGCTGTTGAGCATATACTTTTAATGGTATCGGCCGAATGTGGCCGACCATCAACCTGCGTCCTGGAGGGGGCAATGTCCGAGCAGACCCTGGAGCGTATCGCGCGCAACAAGAACGTGGCCCGTGCGGCGGCCCGCCAACTCAGCATGGAGCAACTCCATAAGCTGGCCGAAGTGATTGGTGAAGTCATCGAACAGAAGAATGACGAGGAGCGTCAGCGCCAGGAAGAGGAAGCAGAAAAGGCTCGCAAGCTCGCCGAAATCCGCGAGCAGATCAACGAGGCGGGCCTTTCCGTCGAGGATCTCGTGCCGGAACAGCCCCAGCGCAAACGCGGCCGTCCGCCGAAGAAGGCCGCCGACAAGGCGTAAATTCAGCGCTGAGTGACAAGAAAACCCCGAAGGTTTGGCCTTCGGGGTTTTTCTTTTGTGGCGAATCTATCTTGGGAGCGGGCTCCGGTATCTGCCGGCCGCACAGTCTCAGCCCGACACTTCCGCTTCGGCCGCGAGTATCTGCAGATGGATCTCGGGCATTCGGCGCATGTGGTCGCCGAACCAGGCGAGCATGCGTGGCCGCAGGGCGAGGCGCAGGTCGGCCAGGGATTCCACCTGGATGTCGTCCAGGCAATCGTCGAGCCAGTCGATGAAGGCGTCTTCGTCCAGCGGGCTCGTCTCGCTGGCATCGAGCAGCAGGCGTCCGATGCGGGTCCAGCCCTGTTCGGTGGCCATCACCGTGAGCGCCAGGTGCAGCTGGCCCTGGCCATGCCGGGCCTCTCCGCCGCCGAGGCCGGGCAGTCGGGCGACCTCGTCCTGATGGATGATGCGCGGCGTCTGGGCATGGCGAGTCTCCAGGTGGAGGCCCTCGCCGTCCAGGCGAATCATGTCGCCGTTGCGCGGGATCAGCGGCGCCGCAATGCCGAGCGACTGCGCCAGGCTCTGGTGGGCCTGCTGGTGGCGGGGTTCACCGTGCACCGGCAGCAGATGGCGGGGGCGCGTCCAGCCGTAGAAGGTGGTCAGTTCATCCTGGGCCGGGTGGCCGGAGGCATGCAGCTCCGCGTGGTTGCTCTCGTCGAGCAGCGACACGCCGAGATGTCTCAGGCCGCGCTTGAGACGCTCGATCAGGCGTTCGTTACCGGGAATCGCCTTGGAGGAGAAGATCACGCTGTCGCCGGCTTCCAGCTCGACGTGTGGGTGTCGACCGCGGGCCAGGCGCGACAGTGCCGCGCGGGGCTCGCCCTGGCTGCCGGTGGCGATCACCAGTACCTCCTCGGGGGGCAGGTAGCCCATGTCGGAAATCGGCACCAGCGGTGGCATGTCATCCAGATAGCCGAGACCACGCGCCACGCCGACCATGCGTTCCATGGAGCGCCCCATCAGTGCGACACGCCTACCACAGCGCGCGGCGGCGCGACCGATGGCCAGCACCCGGGCCAGATTGCTGGCGAAGCAGCTGACCACCACGCGTCCCCGGCAGCCTTCGATGGCCTGAGCCAGGGCATCGGCGACCTCACCCTCGCTGCGGGAGTGGCCGGGTAACGGCGCATTGGTGGAGTCGCCCACCACCAGGTCGACCGGCGCCAGGGCGCGGTACAGTTCGGCCTCGACGGCGGGGCCGATCAGCGGTTCGGGATCGAGCTTCCAGTCGCCGGTATGCAGCACACGATGCGAGCCCGCGGTGATCAGCAGGGCGCAGCTTTCGGGAATCGAGTGGGTCAGCGGAAGGTAGCGCAGGCCGAAGGGGCCGACGCTCAACGCCTCGCCGGGCTCGATGACGTGAATCGCCGACTGCGACAGGCCGCGCTCGGCGAACTTGGCGCGCAGCAGCCCCGCGGCCAGCGGCGTGGCGTGGATCGGGCAACCCCATTGCGGCCACAACCAGGCCGCCGCACCGATATGGTCCTCGTGCCCGTGAGTGATGATCAGTGCTTCGGGGGCGATGCCCAGGGTGTCCAGGGTGGCAAGGTCCGGCACCTGCAGCGGGCTGTCCGGCAGGTCCTGGCGGATCATCATGCCACAGTCCACGGCGATCCAGCGGTCCTCGTGCTCCTTCTCTGCGTATCCGTAGAGATTGAGATTCATGCCGATCTCGCCGCAGCCACCCAGCGGCAGGAAATGCAGGGGCGGGCGGCGGCGGGGGCGGATCTGGACGCGGGGTTGTGGCATCAAGGGAACGTCGACGGAAAATGTGACGATCACTATACGGGATGGTGGCGCGGCGTCACAACGCGCCTCGTCAGGTGACGAAGGTCTGACTCGACGGACAGGATTTCGCTACAATGGGGGATTGTTCGATTCATCCAAACTACGGTCTTTCGATGTCACACTATTACCGTCTCGTGGTTTCCTGCCCCGACAATCTGGGGATCGTCTCGCGTGTTTCCAGCTTCATAGCCGGGCAGGGCGGTTCCATCACCGAGGCCAGCCAGCACTCCGACCTGGAGTCCGGGCGCTTCTTCATGCGCTACGTGATCCTCGCCGATTCCATCGGCATGTCCGCCGAGTCGCTGCGCGATGCCTTTGCGCCGATCGCCGACGAATTCGAGATGGACTGGTCGCTGACCGATACCCAGCAACGCCAGCGGGTAGTGCTGATGGTCTCCCGCGAGAGCCACTGCCTGGTGGACCTGCTCTATCGCTGGACCGCCAACGAGCTGGACTGCGACATCGCCGCGGTCATCTCGAACCATGAGGACATGCGTTCGCTGGTGGAGTGGCACGGCATTCCCTATCACCACGTACCGGTCGACCCTGCCGACAAGTCGGTCGCCTTCGCCGAGGTGCAGCGCCTGATCGACGAGAGTCGGGCCGACAGCATCGTGTTGGCGCGTTACATGCAGATCCTGCCGCCGAGCCTTTGCGAGCGCTACGCCGGCCGGGTGATCAACATCCATCACAGCTTCCTGCCGTCCTTCGCCGGGGCCAAGCCCTATCATCAGGCCTATCGGCGCGGCGTGAAGCTGATCGGTGCCACCTGCCACTACGTGACTCAGGAACTGGATGCCGGCCCGATCATCGAGCAGGACATCCATCGAGTCAGTCACTGCCACACGCCCAATGACCTGGTGCGCTTCGGCCGCGACGTCGAGAAGACGGTGCTGGCTCGAGGGCTGCGCTGGCATCTCGAGGATCGCGTGCTGGTGCATGGCAACAAGACGGTGGTGTTCGCCTGAATCGACCGGGCGCCGGAGCTATCGCCGGCGCCCGGTCGCTCACGCCCCGAGAGAGTGGCAGTACCGCCCGAGCGTCTTGTGACTTATCGGGCATCGTCGATTGTTTCCAGGCGTAACAAAATGTTCTTGCATGGAAACTTTAATCCGATAAGGCGTCGTTCCTGCCACGTGATGTGACGATGCGTCGCTGCCCGTTTTGGCATAATGGTAGGCGATTTCTGCCTGGCTACGACTTCCCATGACCATGACGGCTACTCCCGTGGCGCGTTCGGCTCGCCTGATCCGCCGACAGATGCTTCGCCATAATCGTTTCTTCGGATTGCACCAGCTCTGGTTCGGCCTGTTGCTGACGCCGGTGATGACCTATGGTCTGGCGCTTTTCTTCGATCCGACCGGCTGGTGGCTCCTCGGGGTCGGGCTGCTGGGTGCTCTGGTGCTGGTCGAGCTGATGTTCCTGCCGCGGCGCGTGGTGATCCATCGCCTGTCGGCCAAGGAAAGCTATGACGAACGGGTCCGAGAGGCCCTGCGTCATGGTGTGTCGTTGCAGGAGGTCAAGGTGGTGGATCGAGAGGAGACGCCGTGAAAGGCGACCCATGGCTCTACCCAGGTTGGGGTCAGACCCTTAAGTCCGCTTTGGAACTCTGTTCCAAAGCGGACTTAAGGGTCTGACCCCGTAGCGACTGACGGCTTCCAGCACACTTAAGGGGCTGACCCGGAGGCAGTCTTAAAACGCCAGCGTCAGCTGCTGGCGGGCGGCCTCGGGCTGTAGCCTGACGCCCACGCCCAGCAGTCGCACCGGGCGCGAGGCCCGGGCCCAGGCCTGTTCCAGCAGGCGATGATAGCTGTCGCGGTCGATGGCCTGGCCGCGGCTCTCCAGGGTGGTCAGGCTGAAGTCATCGAAGCGCACCTTCACGAACAGCCCGGCGATCGCCGGCTCCCCGTGGCGAGCCACCCGCAGGGCCAGCTTGTCGCACAGCGGTGCCAGCGCCTCCTGGGCGCTCGGCAGGTCTGGCAGGTCGCGGTCGAAGGTGGTCTCCACGCTGATCGATTTCCGCTCCCGCTCCACCTTGACCGGACGCTCGTCGATACCTCTGGCCAGCTCGAACAGCCGCTGGCCGAACTTGCCGAACTCCTCCAGCAGCCGTTCCCGCGGCAGGCGGCGCAGGTCCGCGCAGGTGGCCACGTCCAGCGCCTCCAGGCGGGCCCGGGTGGCGGGTCCTACCCCGTGCAGCTTGCCGACGGGCAGGCTCGCCACGAAGGCCTCGACACGGTCCGGCGGAATCACCGTCAGCCCGTCCGGTTTCTCCCAGTCACTGGCCACCTTGGCCAGGAACTTGGACGGAGCGGCACCCACCGAGACGGTGATGCCGGTGCGCGTCAGGCACTCCTGCTTGATCCACTGGGCCATCCAGGTGGCGCTGCCCTGGAAGCCCTCGACGTCGGTGACATCCAGATAGGCTTCGTCCAGCGACAGCGGCTCGACCAGCGGCGTGAGCTCATAGAACACGGCCTGAATCTGCCGGGAGACCTCGCGGTACTTGTCGAAGTCGCCCGGCAGCAGGGTGAGGTGAGGGCAGAGTCTCAGGGCCTGGGCCGTGGGCATCGCCGAATGGATGCCGAAGGCCCGGGCCGGATAGTTGCAGGTGGCGATGACCCCGCGATGTTCGCGCGAGCGGCCGATAGCGATGGGAATATCGCGCAGGCTCGGGTCGTCGCGCATCTCGACGGCGGCGTAGAAGCAGTCGCAGTCGGCGTGCAGGATCTTGCGCGTCAAAGCTTTTACCTCATCACTAGAGCGCTTTCTGAGCGCAGTCCAGAGCTAGGCCCGTTCCCTACGGGCCAACGCACTTCCCACATCCTTGTGGGTCGCAAGGCAAAGCTCGACGAGAGGCGGACCGGGCTCGCGCGCGAGTTGACGAGCCGTTCAATGAGCATACCGAGGAGAGCTTTAACGCCGTATGGACAAGCTCGGGAAGTGCCTAACCTAAAGCCTGGCCGTTGCCGCCGCGGATGACCCCTACACCGATGCCCTCGATCTCGAAGGCGTCATGGCGCAGGTCGACCTCGATGGGATCGAAGTCGGTATTCTCCGCCTCGAGACGTACCTTGTGGCCCTGGCGGTGGAAGCGCTTGACCGTCACCTCGTCTTCCAGGCGTGCGACCACGATCTGGCCGTCGCGGATGCGCTCCGTACGATGCACGGCAAGCAAGTCGCCTTCCATGATGCCCACATCCTTCATCGACAGGCCGCGTACCCGCAGCAGGTAGTCGGCCTTCGGGGTGAAGTATTCCGGGGGCAGCGGGCAGTAGCGGTCGATGTGCTCGGCGGCCAGGATCGGGCTGCCGGCGGCGACCTCACCGATGATCGGCAGACCCTGGCTCTGGCTCGGCTCCTCACCCGCAGCGCCCTCCGTGACCTCGGCTTCCTGGGCCGGCAGGCGAATGCCGCGGGATGTGCCACGGATGACACGGATGACACCCTTGCGCTCCAGGGCGCGCAGGTGTTCCTCGGCGGCATTGGGCGACTTGAAGCCCAGGGCGCGTGAGATCTCCGCTCGGGTCGGCGGATAGCCCAGCTCGTTCATGGTCTTGACGATGAAGTCATAGACGTTCTGCTGGCGTGACGTGAGGGGGCGAGTCATGCGGCCTCCGGAGCGGATGGAATGCGATTATTGATCAAGTATACAGCATGGCCATTCATCCAGTAAAAGTCTCGTGATGCCTCGCTGGCGTGGGCGCTGGCTCGCCATGCCGCCGCCGGCCCGATGCGTATCAAGCGTATGACGGTTGACCTCGAGGCCCTTGGCGCTGCACTCTCATGGAACATGGACAGTTTGAAACATGCGTTTCCTCACGCCTGAGACCACATAATACCGGATCGACTCGATGGCCCAGCCCGATACCGTCACTCGCATTCTCGATACCGCCGAGGTGTTGTTCGCCGAGCGCGGCTTTGCCGAGACCTCGTTGCGCAACATCACCAGCAAGGCCAAGGTGAACCTGGCCGCGGTCAACTATCACTTCGGTTCCAAGAAGTCGCTGATTCAGGCGGTGTTCGCCCGCTACCTGGACCCTTTTACCGAACGCTTCCATCGTGCGCTGGACGAGCTCGAGGCGCGGCACGCTCGTGATGGCAGCCGGATTCCGCTCGAGGAGCTGCTGGAGACCATGGCTCGCACGGTGCTCGAGGTGCCGGCCGAGCGCGACAGCCTGAAGGTATTCATGCGTCTGCTGGGATTGGCCTACAGCCAGGCCCAGGGGCATCTGCGCGGCTATATCCAGTCGCAGTACGGTGACGCCTTCAATCGGTTCATCGAGCTGGTACGGCTGGCCACGCCGGAGCTGCCCGACGCAGAACGCTTCTGGCGGCTGCACTTCATCCTCGGCTCGGTGATCTTCACGCTGTCCGGCCTGGATGCACTGCGCGACATCGCCGAGCACGACTACGGCGAGCGAGTCTCCGTTCACGAGCTGGTGCAGAAGCTGCGGCCGGTGGTGGTGGCAGCCATGCAGGCGCCGTTGCCGGAATAGCGCCGAGCTAATTCAATTCGGGATCAGACGATTAATTGACTTCTCCCATCTTGGGGTCAGACCCTTAAGTTTCCTTAGGCGCGAAGCGCCTAAGGAAACTTAAGGGTCTGACCCCGTTCAGGTGGGCCGCCGACGAGCACGCCCAGCACTTAAGGGTCTGACCCCGTTCAGGTGGCAGGTTAAATCACACTCCCCAGCTCGAAGATCGGCAGGTACATCGAGATCACCAGGCCGCCCACCAGCACGCCCAGCACCACGATGATGAACGGTTCGAGCAGCGAGGTGAGGGCGTCGACCTTGTTGTCGACCTCTTCCTCGTAGTAGTCCGCCACCCGGTTGAGCATGGCGTCCAGGGCGCCGGCTTCCTCGCCGATGCCGACCATCTGCACCGCCAGCGGCGGGAACTGCTCGGTCAGGCGCATGGCGAAGTGCAGCTGCTGGCCGGTGGCGACGTCGTCGCGGATCTGTTCCACCGCGCGCTCGTAGACCTTGTTGCCGGAGGCGCCGGCAGCGGTCTGCAGCGCCTCCACCAGCGGCACCCCGGCGCCGAAGGTGGTGGCCAGGGTGCGTGAGTAGCGGGCCACGCAGGACTTGTCGAGGATGTCGCCGATCACCGGGATGCGCAGCGCCAGGGCATGCATGCGGTAGGCGAAGGCCTCGGAGCGCTTGATGCCGGCGCGGATCAGGACGATGGCCGCGACTACCGCACCCAGCGCCCACGGCCAGTACTGCTGGGCCAGTTCGGAGAGCTGGATGGTCATGCGCGTCATCGCCGGCAGTTCGGCGCCGAAGCCGTGGAACAGGCTCTCGAACTGCGGCACCACCTTGATCAGCAGGATCGCGGTGACGCCGATGCCCACCGTGACCACCGCCGCCGGATACCACAGCGCCTTCTTTACCCGACCCTTGAGCGATTCCACCTTTTCCTTGTAGGTGGCCACCCGTTCGAGCATGCGATCCAGCGAGCCGGACTGCTCACCGGCTTCCACCAGATTGCAGAACAGCCGGTCGAAGTAGAGCGGGTGACGCCTCAGTGTCTCGGAGAAGCTGGCGCCGGCGGCCACCTCGTTCATCAGCTCCTGCACCAGGGCGCGCATGGCCGGCTTCTTCATGCTCTCGGCGACCACCTGGAAGGCCTGCAGGGCCGGCACGCCGGCGCGGATCATGGTGGCCATCTGGCGAGCGAACAGCATGATGTCGCGCGGCTTCACCTTGCCCATGCCGTTGCCGATGCCGCTCTTGCGGCGGATGGTCTTGACGATGATGTTCTGGCCGGAGAGTTCCTTCTCGACCTCGACGCGGCTCCTGGCGATGATCTCGCCGCTGACCTTGCGCCCCTGGGGCCCCTTGCCGGACCAGCGCCAGCGATACAGCTTGAGCTTCTGGGCCTTGTTCAGGCTGGCGGTTGCCATGGTGTGTTCCCCGCGTTGCGAATGTTTCTAGTCCTTGGTGACCCGGTTGACTTCGGCCAGGCTGGTCATGCCCTGCATGACCTTGAACAGGCCGCTGCGACGGAGGTCCGGGTGGCCCTCCTCGCGTGCCTGGGTGTCGAAGTCCATGGCGTTGCCATGGGTCATGATCAGCTGGCTCATGGCCTCACTGATCGGCACCACCTCGTAGATGCCGACCCGGCCCTTGAAGCCCTGGGTGCAGTGCTGGCATCCCACCGGTTCGTAGATGGTGGCGCTTTGTACTTCTTCCTCGCTGAAGCCCTGAGCCAGCAGCGCCTCGTGCGGGATGTCGGCGGGCTGCTTGCAGTCAGGGCACAGCCGCCGGGCCAGGCGCTGAGCGATGATCAGGCTCACGGAGCTGGCGATATTGAACGGTGCCACGCCCATGTTGGCAAGCCGGGTCAGGGTCTCGGCCGCGGAGTTGGTATGCACGGTGGACAGCACCAGGTGCCCGGTCTGGGACGCCTTGACCGCGATTTCGGCGGTTTCCAGGTCGCGGATCTCGCCGACCATCACCACGTCCGGGTCCTGGCGCAGAAAGGCACGCAGGGCGCTGGCGAAGTCCAGCCCGATCTTGGGCAGCACGTTGACCTGGTTGACGCCGGGGACCTTGATTTCCACCGGGTCCTCGGCGGTGCAGATGTTGCGTTCGATCTCGTTGAGAATATTGATCCCGCTGTAGAGCGTGACCGTCTTGCCACTGCCGGTGGGGCCGGTGACCAGGATCATGCCCTGGGGATGATCCAGCACGTCTTCGTACATGGTGCGCTGCTCGGGCGTGAAGCCGAGCTGTTCGATGCCCATCTGGGCCGAGCCGGGGTCGAGGATCCGCAGCACCAGCTTCTCGCCGTAGACCGTGGGCAGCGAGTTGACGCGGAAGTCGATGGAGCGGCTCGACGAGACCTTGAGCTTGATGGCGCCGTCCTGGGGCAGGCGGCGCTCGGAGATGTCCAGCCGGGCCATCACCTTGAGGCGCGCGGCGATGCGGCTGCGCATGGCGAAGGGCGGATGGGCCACGTCGTGCAGGATGCCGTCGATGCGGAAGCGCACCCGGTAACTGGTTTCGTAGGGCTCGAAGTGAATGTCCGAGGCGCCCCGGCGGATGGCATCGAGCAGGATCTTGTTGACGAACTTGACGATCGGCGCGTCGTCGCCGGCGGTCGCCGCTGCCTGCTGTTCGTCGCTGGCATCGACGGCGCCCTCGTCGAACTGCAGCTCGCCCACGGCGTCATCGACGTTCGACAGCTCGTCGAGCATCGAGGATTCGCTGCGCGCCAGATAGGCCTCCAGCACCGGGCCGAGCTGGTCGACAGGGGCCAGGATGCCTTCCAGCGTCAGGCCGGTGGCGAACTGCAGCTCGTCGAGCTGGGCCAGGGTGCTGGGGTAGGGCACCGCCACCGTGAGTCGGTGCCCTCGGCGATGCAGCGGCAGCACGCCGAGTTTGCGCAGCAGCCTGTCGGGGTAGTCGGCGGCGTCCGGCAGGCTTTCCAGTCGCAGCGCATCCAGATCGATGATCGGCAGGCCATATTCCCAGGCGGCCGTGAGCGTCGCGGAGCGGGCCTGGACGAGGCCCGTGGTGATCACGTGCTCCAGCAGCGAGGTCTCGGCATCCCGGGCTTCCTGCTCGGCACGCTGTGCTGCCGCTTCGGCCAGCAGGCCCTCCGCGACCAGCCGGTGCGCCAGTCCGCGCATGCCGCGGGCGCGGCCGGCGCCAGAAGACGGCTCCTGGGAAGAGGTCTGATGTTCGGTGGCGGGAGGGCGATAGTCGTTCATGAGGCTCCGGGGGACTGCCTGGTCGCCGTGGGCGAGCGGCGGGCCGACATCGTGAAAGGGCTTGAAGCCGATTCTAGTCGTTTCGTGTGGTCAGCGACCATAGCTGTCAGCAGTCCGTCATTCCCAAATAGTGGCTTCATGTATAAGATAATAGCATGAGTGAATTCTGATATATTAGGAAGTACGAGTACGAGAAGCTTGCAGGGCGACTGGCTGTAACTTAATGTAAGCGCCAAGACGGCGAGCTGTCGTCGTGCGAGAGGCGGGCACCGGCTCGCGTGACCTGAATCGAACGAGGGGTGTAGGTAATGGCAACACAGGGCATGAAACGAGGCATTCGGAGCGCTCAGGGCGGCTTTACCCTGATCGAGCTGCTGGTGGTTGTGGCGATTATCGGGATTCTGTCGGCGGTTGCGATTCCCCAGTTTAATCAATATCGAGAAGGTGCTGCTGAAAAGGCTTGCTCAATTGAGGCTAAGTCTTATGCTAATTCACTCGCAGCAGCAATTTACGATGAGGTAGATTCCAGTGAATTGCCAAGCTTCCCCAGTGGTGACACGGCATGTGATTATGGCAATGTGAATGAGCCCACAAGCATTGATGGAGAATTCACTGTTACACCAGCGTCCAATGCTAGCGATGCATCGATTACTGTTACAATTGCGACAAGTAATGTGGAGGTTTCAAGCTAAGGGATCTGGTCGCGCATAGATTCTAATTAATGGAAACGGCCGGCTCTTGCCGGCCGTTTTCTGTTAGGTTGAACGGAAGGATCGTGGATGAGCCACGATTAACGGCTGCGATAGCAAGGTGTCGTGAGCGCATTGAGATGCGTCTTCGATCAAGGATAACGATATGACAAGGACGCCTGCCGCGGCTTTTCTGCCACTTGCCGTGATCCTTTTCTGCTTGGCGGCAGGCGTCTTCCTGCCCTGGCAGCTATGGTCGCTGCCGCCCTATGACCTTCAGCGCGCCTTTCAGGGCGGAGCGCTGGCATGGCTGGTGGCGGTCGGTGGCTTTCAGGCCCGCCGGCCGCTTTACTGCTCCCTGGCGGCTGCCGCGTTTGCTCAGCGACTGGTGTCGGCCACCGTGGCGCTTCTGATGCTGTTGGCGGCAGCTCTCTCGCCGTTTCCCGGCATCGGGTTGCTGGAGCTGAGTTATCTGCTGGCACTGGGCGTTTCAGTAGCCGTGCTGGCGATCCATGCCGCCAGGCTCACGACGCTGTGCTGGATGTTGACGGGCGGGCTGCTGGCGCTGTTCATGCTGGCTTACGGGGTCTTTGCCATCGATCATGTCCGTGTGGCCTGGGCCGTGGCCGATCGCCATGACTTCGGGCCGGGGTTCGCCAATGTGCGTTTCTTCGCCGATGTGGCGGTGGGCGTGATGCCACTCTCACTGCTGTATGTCGTATCCCGTCAGGCGCCTTCCCGGGTCGCGGCGATGCTGTGTCTGGCACCGTTGACGGTTTGGTGGTGGCTGTTGTGGGTGTCCGAGAGCCGAGGGGCGCTACTGGGATTGGTCGTCGCCGGCCCGTGTGCGCTATGGCTGCTGGGACGTGGCGCCCGCTGGCCGGTCGGCCTGTTGGCGATCTCCGGTGTTATGGGCTTGCTGGGCTGGTGGTATCTGAACCCGCTTGGAGGCGCCGGCGACAGCGCTATCTTCGTTCGTGACATTACCTCGGGTAGCGGTCGACTGGCGCTGTGGCGGGATGCGCTTGCCTATTCGGTTGAGCACTTCCCGCTGGGCCTTGGCCCTATGGGGTTTGCCGCAGATGGCCACTTGCGTTCCGCTCATGTGCATAACCTGCTGCTCAATACCGCAGCGGAGTGGGGACTGCCGTTGGCGCTATTGTGGCTGGCGCTGATGCTGCTGGGCTGCCGAGCACTGATTCGAAAGGCGCGTGACATGCCCGAGAGCAGCAAGCCGGTATTTGCCTGTCTGGTGATGGCGTTCGTCGGCATGATGGTGAATGTTCAGGTGGCCGGAGCGCAGGTCGTGCCATTGAGTGCGTTGGTGATGGTGCTGGTCACGGGGCTGGTGTTCGGCTATCGCCCGGGCTCCGGCGCGAGCTCAGCCCCTCGCGCCAAGGCGCCTGTGCCCATCGGCGCGACGTTGGCATGGGCGGCGTCGGTGCTGATGATCATCTACCTGTTGATTGCTGGATTGGCGTTATATCGGCTGGCGGTGGATTCGACACCCGAATGTTTTCGAGAGCTTGGAAGGGCGTACTTATACCCGCGCTTCTGGTCGCAGGGACGCCAGGAGTGCATGCAGCTTGTCGCCCCTGAGCACTGGCTGTTCCGGCAATGAGTAGAGGCATCTCCGCAATGTTGTCGTCGCGGTCGGCATCTTCGCTGGTGATGGCAATCTGGATGCCGCCATGGGGTCAGACCCCTGGCGGCGGCGATATAGCGAGTGAAGTACCCAGTGACAGGCCCGGTGGCTTGGCCGGGGTCCGACCCCATGGAGACCCTCTTTAAACGGCCGTCGTCCACCCGATGTTCTACCCCGACAGCACCGTGGGCGGCCACAGCGCGATCTGCGGCCATACGCTGATGATCAGCGCGGCCAGGCACATCAGCAGGAAGAAGGGGGCGGCGGCCAGTGCCACACGGCCGATACTTTCGCCGGTCAGGCCCTGAAGCACGAACAGGTTGAAGCCCACCGGCGGGGTGATCCAGGTTTGGGGTCAGATCCCTAAGTAAATTGAGGGGTCTGACCCCTAAGCTGGTCTAAAGGCTTGCCGCGACGGGTCTGCTGTCGGATCTCGTCGAGCAGTCCAGCGGGAAGGTCGGTATCGAAGAGGTGGCGATAGCGCTCGCAGCGATGTTCAGGTCGGCAGGCGAGGTCGTGATAGGCGGCGTGGGCAGCAAATGCACGTGATTGGTCATCAGCACATAGGCATGAATCTCAACCTCGCAGATATGGCGAACCTCATCGAGCATGGCGAGGTATTGCATGGCATCACGGCGATGAACGAAACAGGCGCCGCGGTTGTTGCCGCGATGGATCACGTGCACGGGCGTTTCGGGCAGCAGCAGCCTGTGGGGCGGGCCATGGCGCACCCTCCGATGCTATGGGGATGGCGCTCAGTATAGTGGCCTCAGCCCGCTTTGGGGTCAGACCCCTAAGCAGGCTGAGGGGTCTGGCCCCAAATGGGGATTAGCCCGAGAGGGCGGCAGGCAGCCACAGGGCGATCTGCGGCCACACGCTGATGATCAGCGCGGCCAGGCACATCAGCAGGAAGAAGGGGGCGGCGGCCAGTGCCACACGGCCGATGCTTTCGCCGGTCAGGCCCTGAAGCACGAACAGGTTGAAGCCCACCGGCGGGGTGATCTGCCCCAGCTCCACCATGATCACCAGGAAGACGCCGAACCACAGCGGGTCATAGCCGGCCTGGATGATGATCGGCAGCGTGATCGGCAGGCTCATCACGGTGATCGAGATACCGTCCAGGAACAGGCCCAGCAGCACGTAGAACAGCGCCATGGCCAGCAGCAGGGCGATCGGCGAGAAGCCCTGCTGGGCGATCCAGCCGGCCAGATCGCTGGGCAGGTGCAGATAGCCCATGGCAGTCGAGAGCAGGGCGGCGGCCACCAGCAGGCTGCACACCATCACCGAGCTGATCAGGGCGCCGCGCAGGGCGTCCATGAACAGCGCCACCGTCAGCTGGCGCTCCCACACCAGCAGCGCCAGGGTGGCGGCGCAGCCCACCGCGGCGGCCTCGGAAGGGGTCGCGATGCCGGTGTAGATGGCGCCCAGCACGATCACGATCAGCCCCAGTACCGGCGACAGGTCGCGCAGCGCCTGGAGCACGCCGCTGCCGCTGTCCTCGGCCCTGGGAGCCAGGCTCGGGTTGAGCAGACAGCGCAGCCCCACGTAGCCGACATACAGCACGGCGATCACCAGCCCCGGCAGCACCCCGGCCATGAACAGCTTGCTGATCGAGACCTCGGCCTGCACGCCGTAGACGATCATCACGATCGACGGCGGGATCAGCAGCCCCAGGCTGCCGGCGCCGGCCAGCGAGCCGATCGACAGGTCGCGGTCGTACCGACGCTGCTCGAGCTCGCGGGTTGTGATCTTGCCGATGGTCGCCGTGGTGGCGGCGCTGGAACCGCTGACGGCGGCGAACAGCGTGCAGCCGAGCACGTTGGTGTGCAGGATGCCACCGGGCAGGCGACGGGTGAGCGGGGTCAGGCCGCGGAACAGCCGCTCGGAGATATTGGAGCGGAAGATCAGCTCGCCCATCAGGATGAACAGCGGGATCGCCGAGAGCTCCCAGCTGTTGGCGGCACGGAACAGGATCTTGGACAGGATCAGGCCGATGCGGTTGGCATCGAAGTCGCCGAGCCCCCATAGCGAGAGCATGGCGACGATGGTCAGGCCGGCGAACACCCAGCTGCCCAGCGCGAGCACGACGAGCAGCAGGCCGATGACGCCGGCCCCGACGAATAGCGTTTCCATTCAGAGGTCTCCGCCGTCGAAGGCGTGGCGCTGCACCAGGATGCGCAGCGAACGGATGACGAGCACCAGACACAGCAGGTAGAGACCGACCAGCACCGTGCCCTGGGGAATCCACAGCGGGGTCTGCGCCAGGGTCTCGCTGACGATGCCGCGCTGGAAGCTGCGCTGCACGGCGATGGTCCAGTAGTGGGCCAGCCAGCCGAAGGCCAGCAGCGCCGAGACGCTGGCGAACAGCTCCAGCGGCCAGCGCCACGCCCGGGGCAGCCGCTTGAGCACCAGCGCCACGCGGATCAGCCCGCCCTTTTCCAGGGCGTAGGGCAGGCCGAGGAAGGTCATCGCCGCCACGGCATAGCCGATGTACTCGTCGAGGATGAAGGTGGAGCGTCCGAACAGGCGCAGGCCGATCTCGAGCAGGATGTGGCCGAGCATGTAGACCACCAGCAGCATGGCCAGGCCGGCTCCCAGCGCCGCGAGGGCGCTGATCAGCCGGCCGAGGGCATCCACCAGCAGGGCGGCGACGCTGGGAAACGCGGCGCCGTCACGACGATGCTGTGAACTCATTGGGCGGTCTCTTCGTCGCTCTCCTGGCCGTCGTTCCCCTGATGAAATTCCTCGAGGATGCGGCTGGCACGCTCGCCGGTGCTCTCGACCCAGTCGTCGACCACCGGCTGTGCGGCCTCGGCGAGGGCGGCCTGGAACTCGGCCGGTACCGGATCGTGAATGTCGATGCCGTGCTCCTCGAGCTGGGCATAGTTCTCGGCTACGCGCTGCTTCACCACTTCCCAGTTGTGGGCGTCGGTTTCCTCGGCGGCCTGGAGCACGGCCTGCTGGTCTTCCTCGCTCAGCGATTCGAAGGCGTCGCGGTTCATGTGCACCATGTTGAGCGGTACGGCGTACTGGATCGCGCTGAAGTCGCTCAGGTGCTCCCAGAAGCTGCCGTTGGCGCCGGCCTCGGCGGAGGTCAGCACCGCCTCGATGCCGCCGGTGGCGAGCTGGGGCACCACGTCGGCCCAGGAGAGCTTCACCGGCGAGGCGCCGGCACTGACCAGGGTGGCGGTGCCGTTGCGGTCATAGCTGCGGATCTTGAGGCCTTCGAGCGCCTCCATGCTGGTGATGGGCTCCTCGGCCCAGATGCCGCTCGCCGGCCAGGGCGAGGCGTAGAGCAGGATCTGGTCGTTATCCTCGAATACCTTGGCGTATTCCGGGCGGGCGATCTCGTAGAGTCGATGGGCCGCATCGACGTCGTCGGCCAGGAAGGGCAGCGAGGACAGCAGGAAGATGGGGTCGATGCCGCCCAGCGTGCCGGAGAGGCTGTCGGCGATCTGCACGGCGTTGTCGGCCACGGCGTAGAAGTGATCGCCGGAGCGGAAGCCCAGCGCGCCCCCGGTGTGCAAGGTGATGTCGACCTCGCCGTCGGTCAGGGTCTCGACGCGGTCGATGAACCAGGCATCGCCCTCGGCGTGAATCGAGCTGGCGTTGTATTCGTTGGAGAAGTCCATGTCGGCAGCTTGGGCCGGCACTGAGGTGGCGAGGCCCAGGGCCAGCAGCGGCGCGGCGAGACGAGACGAACGGGCACCCTGCGGGCGTTTCGGGTAGACGGCCATCGATGCATCCTTATGTGTTTGTAATCATTGGCTCTGACAGCATCCAGAATCCGGCCGTGAAGGGGCGGTGCGTTTGCGACCTGTGCGGTTCCAATTGCGGCACGAGGGCAGAGGATAGCCGTCACGCCGGATCGTTCGAATCAGGCGATAGCCACGAGAAAGACGGTGATGATGGGCGCTGGGCAGAGCGGAGGATGATCGGAAACACGCAGGCGGTGGCGCGCTCACGGATGCGAGCAAGAGGCCGGGAAGGAATCGCTGCGAGACGTGTGGCTGGAGAGAATCGACAAGGCCGGTCTTGTTGTTGGAGGAGGCCTTGAAAACAAGAGGTATTGTGCTTGTTGTCGCGCCGTTGGCTTGTTGTCGTTCGAATGGCCGCCCTTGGACGGCCATTCGAACTCGAGCCGGCGTGTTCAACTGGTCCCTATGGGGCCTTTTTTGTGTCTGTTCGCCGAGAATGATGGAGGGCTGGCGGGCATCGAACAACGCGACCTTAGTGGTAGGGCAAAGACCAGGGCGCTGAGCCCTGGCTGATGGGGCTCGTTCGGCATCTTCGTTCGGACTGTGGCACCATGGTGGCCGGGAGATAGGCACAGGGCGCCTGATGAAGAGGGAGATAGCGACATGCAGGACGTGATTCAGGCGTTTCACGATATTCAGCCCGCCCCGGCCAATCCGGCCCAGGCGGTGAGCTTTGGCACGTCCGGCCATCGCGGCCGTTCCCTGGCGGGCTCGTTCAATCGCGCGCATATCCTGGCCGTGGCCCAGGCCGTGGTGGACTACCGCCGCCAGGCCGGCATCACCGGCCCGCTGTATCTGGGCCGTGACAGCCACGCGCTGTCGCGCCCGGCCTGGGAAACGGCGCTGCAGGTGCTGATCGCCAACGACGTGGAAGTGCGCATCGAGCGCGACGGCGAGCTGACCGCCACTCCGGTGGTGAGCCGGGCGATCCTCGCCCATAACGCCGAGGCCGATGCGCCCTGTGCCGACGGCCTGATCGTCACGCCGTCACACAATCCGCCCGAAGACGGCGGCATCAAGTACAACCCGCCCCATGGCGGCCCCGCCGAAGGCGACGTGACCGGCTGGATCGAGCGCCGCGCCAACGAGCTTCTGGCCCAGGAACGCGAGGCGGTGGCCGAGGTGGCGCTGGAAGAGGCGCTGGCCCAGGCCGTGCGCCACGACATGGTAGGCGAGTACGTCGATGGCCTGGCCTCGGTGGTGGATCTGGGCGCGATCAAGAACGCCGGCCTCACGCTGGCCGTCGACCCCATGGGCGGCACCGCGCTGCCGGTGTGGCAGGCCATCGTCGAACGCCACGGCCTTATCCTCGAGGTGGTCAACACCGAGGTCGATGAAAGCTTCGCCTTCATGCCGCCGGACCATGACGGCAAGATCCGCATGGACTGCTCCAGCTCGGCGGCCATGGCCCACCTGCTGGCGATGAAGGAGCGCTTCGACCTGGCCTTCGGCAACGACCCGGATGCCGACCGCCACGGCATCGTCGACGCCGCCGGTCTGATGAACCCGAACCATTACCTGGCCGTCGCCATCGACTACCTGCTGACCCATCGCGACGGCTGGGGCGAGACGCTGAAGGTCGGCAAGACGCTGGTGTCGTCGTCGATCATCGATCGCGTGGTGGCGGCGCGAGGCCGCGAGCTGCACGAGGTGCCGGTGGGCTTCAAGTGGTTCGTCGATGGCCTGCACCGGGGCTGGCTGGCCTTCGGTGGAGAGGAAAGTGCCGGGGCGAGCTTCCTGACCCTCGATGGCCGGCCCTGGTCGACCGACAAGGATGGCATACTGCTTTGCCTGCTGGCCGCCGAGCTGATGGCCGTGACCGGCAAGCGCCCCAGTGAGGCCTATCGCGAGCTGACCGAGCGCCACGGAGCGCCTCACTACCGGCGCGTCGATACCGCCTGCACGCCCGAGCAGCAGCGGGCGTTCAAGCGCCTGGAGCCATCGAGCCTTGCGGTGACCACTCTGGCGGGAGACCGGGTCGAGCGCATGCTGGTCACTGCGCCCGGCAATGAAGCGTCGATCGGCGGGCTCAAGGTGGAAACCGCGAACGGCTGGTTCGCCGCGCGCCCCAGCGGCACCGAGCCGCTCTACAAGGTCTATGCCGAGAGCTTTCGCGGCGAGGCTCATCTGCAGGCCCTGATCGAAGAGGCCCAGACCATGCTGGACGCCGCATTGTAGCGGCGGGCAGAACCCACTCGGGGTCAGACCCCTAAGGGAATTGAGGGGTCTGACCCCCAAGTTGGCCTAGGGGCTTGCCGCGGCGGGTCTGCTGTCGGATCTCGTCGAGCAGTCCAGCGGGAAGGTCGGTATCGAAGAGGTGGCGATAGCGCTCGCAGCGATGTTCAGGTCGGCAGGCGAGGTCGTGATAGGCGGCGTGGGCGGTGATCAGCGGATCGTGTCGGTCGAGGGCGTTGGCGGCATAGCTCGACCAGCGGTAATCGGCCGGGTGAGACACCATGCCTGCTCGCACCGGGTTCAACTCGATGTAGCGGTAACAGGCGAAGAGGTAGCGGGTCTCGGCCACCAGGCTTGAGCGGTAACGCCCCTCGAACAGGCCGCCAGTGCGTCCGTGGCGGCGATTGAAGTACTGGGCATAGCGCTGGCCGAGTCCTTTCATCATGGTGCTGATGCCATCGGGCTCACCGCGTGGTGTGGCCAGCAAATGCACGTGATTGGTCATCAGCACATAGGCATGAATCTCAACCTCGTAGATCTGGCGAACCTCATCGAGCATGGCGAGGTATTGGATGGCATCACGGCGATGAACGAAACAGGCGCCGCGGTTGTTGCCGCGCTGGACCAGATGCACTGCTGTCTCGGGCAGCAACAACCGGGTCGGGCGAGCCATGATGTGTCTTCCGGTTTCTTGGGATGGCGCTCAGTATAGTTCACTCAGCCTGCCTTGGGGTCAGACCCCTAAGCAGGCTGAGGGGTCTGACCCCAAGGGGGAGATTAGTCCCAGGTTGCTTTGTACTCTTCCCAGTAGCGGCCGAGGTCGCGTTCCTCGGTGATGGGATAGAGGGCGTGGCGGCGGTTGAGGCGGGCGCCGCCGTCGCGGGTGAGCGGCTGCCAGGCGATGGTGGCACGGCTGCGGCTGGAGCGCACGAAGAAGGCGTCGAGCGGGACGGTGACGTAGAAGGCCTTGTCGAAGCTGCCCTCGCCGAAGTCGTCGCCGGCGTCGGTGAAGGTGGCCCAGGCGCCGATACGTGTGCCGTTGTCGAACTCACGGGACAGGTCGATGGTGGTGCCATAGTCGCCTGCCAGATACCGGCCCACGCTGAGTTTGGCGAGGATATCCTCGTAGCCGGTGTCGACGTAGGCGGTGGCGTGTCCGGTCCAGGTCTCGTAGTCGCGCAGGCCGAACTGCTGGTCGAAGTCGCGCTGGCGGACCCAGTTGAGGTCCAGGCCCACGGCCCAGTCGGCGTCGAAGGGGCGGTAGAGCACCTCGCCGCCGGCGCCGGCATACATCATCTCCAGCAGGCCGCCGTAGCCCATGGCGTAGAGATCGTCGCCGAGCTTCGCGGTGCGGGTGTATTGCAGGTTGCCGATGCCCAGATCGGCTTCGGCGAGGTAGTCGCCGATGTAAGTGCGCACCCGTGGCAGGTCGGAGTCGGCGATGTACTCGTACTTGTCGAGGTTGTCGGCCAGGGTGCCGGTCACGCTGCCCGAGAACCAGCCGTTGCGGTCGGTGGTGTATTCGCCCGAGGCGTAGGCGGAGAGGCGGTAGAGGTAGCCGTCGGGGCCGCCGAAGTTCTGCTCGATGGAGGGACCGATCCGCCAGGAGGCACGTTGGGCATCGCCCTGGTAGATCGAGTCGCCCGCTGGCTCCTCCAGCCGCGCATGGGAATAGACACCATAGCGATAGGGGGTATCATGCGAGGCGCTCCCGGCGGCGGCCTCGAAAGCGTCACGATCGTGCACGTCCTCGCGCAGGGCCAGGCCGCGACGCTGCCAGCGGTAGCGGAAGGTGTCGACGCCGTCATCGGCCTTGGCGCTGAGGATGCGGTTGGCACGGCCCTCGCTCTGTGAGAGGGCACGATAGGTCGCGGGCTCGCCGATGACCGTCAGCGTATCGTCGTGGCGGTGGATCTCGTCGACGCGAATGCCGGCATTGCGTTGCAGCGACTCGGCGGTGGAGGCCCAGTCAGGGTCGGCCGGGGCGTTCATGGCGCGGGGCGGCGGGTCGCGCTTGACCTGGGACAGCCCCGCCAGATTGGTGGAGAAGCTCAGTCCGACCATGGCCGTATTGCCGCGCTCCCAGCCGCTGCGCAGCTCGATGTTATCGCTGAGCCGCAGGCGTGCACCGACGTTGAACCGCGAGTCTTGGGCCTGGTCGTTGTCCTGTGGCTCGTCGGTGTAATCGTTGCCTTCGTATTCGAGCTGAAGAATCAGCGGATCCCAGGGCGTCTGGTATTCGACGCCGCCGAACACCGCCATGGTGCCGCGGAACAGCTGGTCCAGGGCGAACTCGCCGCCTTGGTCACCGCCGGCATCGCCGGGTCGCTCATCGAAGCGCTGATCGAGCCAGCCGAGGGGAGAATCGACGTCGCTGGCGTTGCCCAGATAGCCCCAGCCCAGACCGAGGCTGAAATCGAGAGAGTTCCAGCGCTTGCTGGCGACCAGATATTCGGCCCCGAACAGGGTGGTGCCACCGGCATCGCGAAGGCCCAGGGCCAGCTCGGGCCAATAGCGGCTCTCCTGATGTAGGCGAAATTTGGCATCGATGCCCTTGTCCAGGTTGTTCCTGTCTCCGTCCGACGCGGCATACTCGCGATTTTCCACCGAGACATAGCGAAACCCGACTTCCATCCAGTCGAGCGGCTGGATGAATACGCTGTAGCGGCGATAAGGTGCCGTTCGGCTCCAGCTCGCGGCGAAGTTGCCCACCTCGTTCATCCGCGCGCTTGGCGTCTGCATAAGCCCCACACCGCCGAAATCGCTCTGGCCGGTGCCCGGGCCTTGGGCCACGGCGGTATGAGAAACAAGCAGCAGTGGGGTCAGACCCCAAAGGGAATTGAGGGGTCTGACCCCAAAGATCAGTTTGGCCATAGGGTGCAGTCGTCGCCGGGCAGTCGGGTGGCCAGGAAGGCGGCCAGTTCACGGTTGATGAGTCGAGCCTCCAGGGAGTGCTCGGGGAGTTGCGCCACGATTCTTGCCCCCGGGGCCAGGGCCGCGTTCTGACGGTTCCAGGCGGCGACGCCGAGGATGCGCGTCTCGCCGCGTGGCGAGACAAGGCTGATCGTGTCCAGGCTGCGTGTGTCGGCGGCCGGCAGTTGATCGAGCAGGCTGCTGACGGTCAGGCCGGGGCGCCATGCGATGCGCTTTACGCCAGCCAGGGTCCAGGCCTCCACCCATTCCGGTGGGCGGCAGGTGCCGAAGGTCGCGATGTCGGCCATCGGCGGATTGCGGCGCAGCGCTCCGGCCAGCGTGAGCAGACCCAGCGGCTCGGCGCTGCGGGCGGGCTTGGCGGGCATGTCGCGCAGTTGCTGTGCCCAGCGTGCCAGCGTGTCGGGCAGCTGCCGTTGTCCCCCGGCCGCCAGTACCGGCCCGAGGCCATCGATCTCGGCGATCAGGCGGGCGCGCTGGTCGGCCATTTCCGCAGCATCGTCCTGGCGTAGCGCAAAGCTGTAGGCCCAGTCGAACGGCTGCTGCTCTGTGGTCTGGCGCTCCTGCTGCCAGCTCAGCCAGGCATCGACCAGCGTCACAGGCGCTTCGGACTGCGCCATCGCGAATGTCGCCGATGTCAGTGAGGCGCCGAGCAGGACGGTGCAGAGGAACGGTTTCAATAGGATTTGCATGCTGCGGGTCATGTCGGTCTTACCACCAGTGTCGCGCGACGCGCCATGCGACGTCCGGAGCATCCGGCCAGGGCGTCTCGGTGGCGGCCCAGAGGCGTTGCGTCTCGGGGTCGCGCCAGTAGGTTGCGCTTGTGGTGTCGCCAGTCGTCCAGTGCCATTCGATATGGCAGGGTTCGAGGCGACGTTCCCCCAGCGGCAGAGCGGTGAGTCGTGCCGGTTCGCAGTGGAGCCTGCCGCTGGCCTGGTAGCGCTGCATGTCCCTGGCGGCATCCTCGACATGGCGAGTCAGCGTGACCGTGGTCTGGGGTGTCTGCTGCCAAGGCGCGGTGGGCTGGTAGGTCGAGCCGAGCAGCCGGGTATTCGGGCCCTGGAAGGCATGCAAGCCGCCATCCAAGAGTTCGAGGATGACGCCTTCTCGCGCCGGCCAGTAAGTCATGTCGCCGGCCTTGGCGCCCATCACCAGCAGCCCCTGAACATCGCCGATCGATGCATCGAGCGAGGCGTAAGGGAGCGCTTGTGCTTCGGCCTGGATATCCCCTCCGAAGAGGATCGCGCTGAGCGAGGCGCCGAGGGGTGTCGAGCCGGAACTGGCGCAGCCGCTCATCAGGGTGGTCATGACCACACAGCACGAGGCCGCCCGTAGGCGGCCTCGTGATCGGCCCTGTGCCTTGAGGTGGCTCATGGCGTTTAGTTGGTGCCGGTAGTGCCGGTGGTGCCGGTCGTTCCGCTGCTGTCGCCATCGCCGCCGCTGGAGGCGGCCGCGACGCCGGCGCCCACTGCTACGGTACCAGCCACGGCTAGACCGGTGAGGGCGGCGGTGGAGAGCCCGGTTGCCGCGGCCAGGCCGCCGGCGGCAGCGCCACCAGCGGCCGCGCCTGCACCAGCACCGGCCGCGCCAGCGGCACCAGTGCTTGCTCCGGCACCTGCCCCTGCTCCGGCGCCGGCTCCACCAGAGCCCGCTCCCGCAGCGCCAGCGCCGGTTTCACTCTGAGCCATGGCCAGCGGAGACGCCGCCATGCCAGCGATGGCGAGGTAGGCCAGTCCTTTCTTGAGCATCCTGAAATCTCCCTTGCGTGAGTGTGCGTGCTGCCTTTAATGCGACATGCTAATGCTTTTGCCGGCTGTAGGGTAGATGTTGTCGTGCCTTTAACAGCGACGTTAATGCGTTTTCTTGAAGCTTTGGTGTCAGTTTTTCATGAAGATATAAGCAGAAAAACTATTTGTAGGATATTTCTTACGCAAAGAGTCGGTGTTCTCGGAAGGTCTTGGAACCAGGGGGTTGGAAGGCTGGTGATGTCATAGCGGGGTCATGTATGATCCGCAAGCTTTTCATTTTGAAAACACTGAAAATGAAATTTTGGCACGTTGCCAATCGATGACAGGCCTCGGGGATGCGCCATGACACCTCGGGGCGGTAGCGTGCCCCGACGATAAACCAGTCCTTCTTTATACAGGCAGTCCTGCATGCGTCATTCAACGCCTCTCAAACTTCTTGTCAGCCTGCTTGGTACCGTCTGGCTTTCGGGGTGTGCCTTTGCTCCAGGCAGCCATTTCGACGCCGACGTGCAGAGCGCGCCCGTCGACGACCTCGTCGACGTGGAGCCCATCACGCTGGGGCTGATCTCCAGTCAGCAGGAGTTGCCGCAGGATCAGGCCTTGAAGCGCATGAGCGATGCCCAGCGCGATGCGCTGGATGCCTACGATTACCGCATCGGCAAAGGCGATGTGCTGAGCATTATCGTGTACGACCATCCCGAACTGACGATCCCCGCCGGTAGCGAGCGCAGTGCCGCCGAATCGGGCAACACCGTTCAGCCGGACGGCTCGATCTACTATCCCTACATCGGCGAGGTGGCCGTCGAAGGCAAGACGGTGTCGGAAGTCCGTCAGACGATTTCCGCTCAGCTGGCGGAATTCATCGCCGCGCCCCAGGTGGAAGTCCGCATCGCGGCCTACAACTCGCAGGACGTGCTGGTGAGTGGTGAAGTGGGGGAGCCTGGGCGCCTGCCGATCACCAATGTGCCGATGACGGTGCTGGATGCGCTGAGCATGAGCGGTGGGCTGGGTCCTCGCGCCAACTGGCGAGGCGTGCAGCTGACGCGTGATGGCGAGACTCGAACGCTCGATGTCTATGACATGCTCCATGATGGCAACCTGGCCAACGACATCCTGCTCGAGGACGAAGACGTGCTGCACGTGCCGGACCTCGGCAATCAGCAGGTGTTCGTGATGGGCGAAGTGGGCGAGCCCCAGGCGCTGCCCATGGGGCGCTCGCGGATGACGCTGACCGAAGCGCTCAGCCGTGCCGGCAGCTTCAACGAGGCCCAGGCCGATGCCAGCGGTATCTTCGTGTTTCGTCGCAACGTCCAGCGTGAGGACAAGCTGGCGACCGTCTACCAGCTGGATGCCCGCAATGCGGCGGCCATGGTGCTCGGCACCCAGTTCCGGCTGGAGCCCTCCGATGTGGTCTACGTGACGACCAATGCGCTGGGCCGTTGGAACCGTACCGTCAACCAGCTGCTGCCCACGGTGACCGCTCTTTATCAGGTGACGCGCACGGCGCGTGATGCCAACGACCTGCGGGATGATTTCTGATGTTCCAGCACCTGCTCGTCGTCTGCACCGGCAATATCTGCCGCAGCCCGGTAGGCGAAGCCATGCTCAAGGCCCGGCTGCCGGGCCGGCACATCGAATCCGCCGGCCTGGGCGCCCTGGTGGGCCAGGGCGTGGAGACCACAGCGAAAGAGCTCGCCGAAGCCGACGGCCTGAGCGTCGAGGCCCATCAGGCCCGCCAGATCACCCAGGAGATGCTGCAGCGCGCCGACCTCATCCTGGTGATGAGCGAAGGCCAGCGCCGCGCCATCGGCGAGATGGCGCCCGCCACCCTGGGCAAGACGATGCTGATCGGCCGCTGGCTCGACGGTGGCAAGGGTCTCGAGATTCCCGACCCCTACCGCAAGAGTCGCGAGGCCTTCGAACACGTGCATCAGATGTTGAAAGACGCCACTGAGGCCTGGGTGGCCAAGGTCTGAGCGGCCAAGGCGCCAGGCAGCCAAGCAGCCAAGCAGCCAAGCAGCCAAGCAGCCAAGCAGCCAAGCAGCCAAGCAGCCAAGCAGCCAAGCAGCCAAGCGGCCGTGCGCTGAACACGAGTGGCCAAGTGACGAGTGGTCCGGCGGATGAGAGCGTTAGCACCGCATCTTGGCCATCAGGCCGTAGAGCATTCTGGAAATATCTCGTGTTTCCTCGGCCCATTGCTGGCCAAGAGTTCTGTCTATATAACCGATCTGAATACCGATATAGATTTGAGCTCTGAGCTCAGCACATGATCCCTTGGCGTAGCTCAGAAACTTGACGCGATCACGATCGCTGTCTCTTTCATAGCCTTCGGCGATGTTGCTGACAATAGATAGGGCGGATCTTGTGATTTGATCCTTGAATCCGAAGTCACGCGATTTATCAAACTGTTGATAAACTTCCACGCAAAGCTTGGCAGATCGCTTCCAGACCAATAAATCCTCAAATTTCATTTTTGCCAATCCGATGGCGCCATTGAGCCTTCAAGATAGCACTTGCTAGCTTGGCGGCTTGGCGCTTGTAGCTTGGCGCGCGATGCAAAGTACCCAATATGACTGACTCCCACCTGAATTCTTCGCAAGCCCGATCGTCTGCTTCCGGGGCCGACGACGAAATCGATCTGGGCCGGCTGTTCGGCCTGCTGCTCGACCACAAGTGGTGGATCATCGGTATCACCACCGCGTTCGCCATCATGGGCGTGGCCTATGCGCTGCTGGCGACGCCGGTGTATCGTGCCGATGCCCTGGTGCAGGTCGAGAAGAAGGCCGGCATGAGCAATCCCCTCGAAGACGTGAAGTCGATCCTCGGCGAGCAGCCGTCGTCGGACACCGAAGTGGGCATCCTGCGTTCGCGCATGGTGCTCGGGCGTGCCATCGACCAGCAGCAGCTCACCCTCCAGGTGACGCCGGAGCGGCTTCCCGTGGTGGGCGATTTCCTGGTGCGCCATGGCGTCGAGCGCCCCGGTTTCGCCGAGGCCAGCGTGTGGGCGAATGAGCAGATCAATGTCAGTCACTTCCAGGTGGCGTCGGACTTCATCGGCGAGCCGTTCGAGCTGACCGTGCTCGGCGATGAGCGCTATCGGCTGAGCCTGGAGGGTCGCTCGCTGGGTGAGGGGCGGACCGGCGTCGACGAGGCCTTCCTCGACGGGGTGGTCAACCTGCGTATCGCCGAGCTGCAGGCCGGGGAGGGCGCCACCTTCACCCTGCAGAAGTCTTCACGGCTGGCGGTGATCAACGATCTGCGCGCTCGCTTCAGCGTCAGTCAGCAAGGCCAGGACAGCGGCCTGCTGAACCTGTCGCTGAGCGATACCGATCCCCAGCGTGCCACGCGCGTACTGGACGCCATCGGCGAGGTCTATCTGACCCAGAACATTCAGCGCCAGGCGGCCGAGGCCGAGAAGAGCCTCGCGTTCCTGGAGCAGCAGGCACCGCAGGTGCGCGAGCAGCTCCGCGAGGCGGAAGATCACCTCAACCAGTACCGCACCGAACGCGACAGCGTCGACCTGTCGCTCGAGACCCAGTCGATCCTCGAGCGCATCGTGGACCTCGAGAAGCAGCTGAACGAGCTTTCGTTCACCGAGGCGGAAATCTCGCGGCGTTTCACCACCAGCCACCCGACCTACCAGGCCCTGCTCGAGAAGAAGCGGCAGCTGCAGAACGAGCGTGACCAGCTCGAGGAGCGGGTGAAAACGCTGCCCGAGACCCAGCAGCAGGTGCTGCGGATGAGTCGCGACGTGCAGGTCAACCAGGAGGTGTATGTCCAGCTGCTCAACAAGATCCAGGAGATGAAGATCGCCCGGGCCAGCACCGTCGGCAACGTGCGCATCCTGGACGACGCGGCGGTACAGCCGGCGCCGGTCGAGCCCAAGAAGCCGCTGATCGTGGTGCTGGCCACGCTGCTGGGCGGCATGCTCGCGGTGGGGCTGGTGCTGGTGCGCGGGCTGCTGCGGCGGGGCGTGGAATCGCCCGAGCAGATCGAGGACGCCGGCCTTCCCGTCTACGCCACGGTGCCGCTCTCCGACGAGCAGAGCAAGCTGGTCAAGCGCGTCAAGCGTCGCAACGACAAGCAAGGCCAGAACATCAGTACCGGCATTCTGGCCGAACGGGCACCGGCGGACACCGCCATCGAGGCGATACGCGGCCTGCGTACCAGCCTGCACTTCGCGATGCTGGAGGCCGGCAACAACCTGCTGGCCATCACCGGCCCGAGCCCGGGCATCGGCAAGAGCTTCGTTTCCATCAACCTGGCGGCGGTGTGCGCCCAGGCCGGGCAGAAGGTGCTGGTGGTCGACGCCGACATGCGCAAGGGGCACGTGCACCACGCCTTCGGCGGCCGCAGCGAAGGCGGCCTGTCCGAACTGCTCTCCGGCAAGGCCGTGCTGGCCGACGTGACCCGCAGCGGCCACATCGACGGGCTGGACTACATCTCCCGCGGCAGCGCTCCGCCCAACCCCTCCGAGCTGCTGATGCAGGAACGCTTCAGCCAGTTCCTGGCCGATATCCGAGAGCGCTACGACCTGATCGTCATCGACACGCCGCCGATCCTCGCCGTGACCGACGCCGCGGTGATCGGCAAGCAGTGCGGCACCACTCTGATGGTCACGCGCTTTCAGATGAACCCGATGAAGGAGCTGGAGATCGCCCGGCGGCGCCTGGAAACCACCGGCGTGCCGGTCAAGGGCGCCATCCTCAACGCGATGGAACGCAAGGCCGCCACCAGCTATGGCTACGGCTACTACAACTACAGCTACCGTTGAGGGGTGTGGCCGGGAAGTGCACGCTGTGGCTTTTGATGTATAATTCGGCGTTTCAATAACTTACTAAACATAACTAGGGCATGGGGACGCGTCCGACCGGAACCCCGGGGCGGTAGCGTGCCCGCGAGATGCCCAGCGACCGATGACGCCGAGACGAAATGACGCCAATGCCTGCCTCCCAAGACCCTCAGTCCCCACCGCCTCACGCCGACGACGAAATCTCCCTGATCGACCTCGCCAAGCTGCTGGTGCGCTGCTGGAAGGCCATGGCCGGCATCTTCAGCGTGGTGGTGCTGATGGCCCTGGCCTACGCCCTGATGCAGCCTTCCAGCTATACCTACACCTCCATCTATCAGGTGGCGGAGAGTGGCACGGGCGAGCCGCTGGAAACGCCGGCGGCCCTGGTGGCGCGCACCCAGAACCTCTACCTCGGCCCGGCAACGCGTGAGCTGATGGCGGCCGAAGGCGTGGAATCCCTGGGCTTCGACACGCGTGTCTCCAATCCCGACGATACCGAGATCGTCAAGCTTTCCAGCACCGCGCCGGAGGTCCTGGCCGAGCGCGTCGAGGCGCATCACCGGCTGCTGCTCGACAGGCTGGAAGAAGGGCAGCAGGCGCGAGTGGAGCGCCATCGTCAGGCGTTGGAACGCCAGCTCGCCGGCGTCGAGAACACGCTCGAGCACAGCGGCGAAGGCGCCTCGGAGCGTATCGCCAGCACCCTGTCGCGCAAGTTCGAACTCCAGGCCGAACTGGAAGGGCTGATGGCCGGTGAAACCGCCCAGGCGGCCGTGCAGAGCCTCGAGCAACAAGGCACCAGCCGCGCCCTGATCCTCGCCCTCGGCGTGGTACTCGGCGGCATGCTCGCGGTGATGGGCGTCTTCCTGCTGCACTTCGTCAGCCTGGTACGCCAAAGCCTCCACGAAGACGGCTAACTTCCAGGCCAGCCCAAAGGCAAAGGCCAGCCCAAAGGCAAAGGCCAGCCAAAAGCCACAGGGTCAGACCCCGGTTGCCCCCGGTGACACGCGAAGGCCCGGTCACCCTCGGCGCCACCGCACCCGGGGTCTGACCCATCCCGATGCCGGCACCCAGGCCAGCCAAAGGCAAAGCTAGCAACAAAGCCACAGGGTCAGACCCCGGCCGCCCCCGACGATACGCGACTGCCCGATCATTCTCGGCGCCACCGCACCCGGGGTCTGACCCATCCCGATGCCGGCACCCAGGCCAGCCAAAGGCAAAGGCCAGCCAAAAGCCACAGGGTCAGACCCCGGTTGCCCCCGGTGACACGCGAAGGCCCGGTCACCCTCGGCGCCACCGCACCCGGGGTCTGACCCGTCCCGAAGCCGGCACCCAGGCCAGCCAAAGGCAAAGGCCAGCCAAAAGCCACAGGGTCAGACCCCGGTTGCCCCCGGCGACATGCGAAGGCCCGATCACCCTCGGCGCCACCGCACCCGGGGTCTGACCCTTCAAGACGCGCCATCGGAGCAAGATCAAGGCAAGGCCAGCAACAAAGCCACAGGGTCAGACCCCGGTTGCCCCCGGCGACACGCGAAGGCCCGATCATTTTCGGCGCCACTGCACCCGGGGTCTGACCCGTCACGAAGCCGGCACCCAAGCAGCCCAAAGGCAAGGGCACCCAGACAACCCAAGAGGCCCAGTCATGGACGACTACCCTCGACTCCACCACCACGGCGCCGCCTCGGGCGTTACCGGCAGCTGCCACCGTTTGCAGATCGCCCCGGACCGCGCCCTGCTGGTCGACTGCGGCCTCTTCCAAGGCCAGGATGCCGAGCACCGCGACAGCCTGGAACAGCACCGGGTGCGCTTCCCGGTCGATGACGTGCTGGCGCTGGTGGCCACCCATGTGCACATCGACCACATCGGCCGGCTGCCCTACCTGCTGGCGGCGGGCTACCAGGGGCCCATCCTCTGCTCGGTGCCCTCGGCCAGACTGCTGCCGCTGGTGATCGAGGATGCCCTCAAGATCGGCTTCACCCGCGATCGCGCCCTGATCGAGCGTTTCCTCGAGGAAGTGACGCAACGCCTGGTGCCCCTCGACTACCAGGCCTGGCATACCGTCCTCGATGACGAGCGCCACCGCCTTCGGGTCAAGCTGCAGCGGGCCGGGCATATCCTCGGCTCCGCCTATGTGGAGGTGGAAAGCCTCGACAAGGCCCATGGCCAGCCGCATCGCACCGTCTTCTCCGGCGACCTCGGCGCACCCCATGCGCCGCTGCTGCCGGCGCCGCGCTCGCCCTATCGTGCCGATACTCTGGTACTGGAGAGCACCTACGGTGATCGCCGCCACGAGGATCGCCGGCATCGCCAGGCCCGGCTGAAGGCGGCCATCGACCGCGCCCTGGAGAACGGCGGCACGGTGATCGTGCCGGCCTTCAGCATCGGCCGAACGCAGGAGCTGCTCTACGAGCTGGAAGGGCTGATCCATCGCGGCGCCGCCGGCCCCTGGGAGGACCTGGAGATCATCGTCGATTCGCCCCTGGCGGCGCGCTTCACCGAGGTCTACCGCGAACTCAAACCCTGGTGGGATGCCGAGGCCCATCGCCGGCTGCGCGGCGGCCGCCACCCGCTCAGCTTCGAGAACCTCTACACCGTGGCCAGCCACGAAGAGCACGAGCGCACCGTCGACTACCTGGCCACCAGCCACCGCCCTGCGGTGGTGATCGCCGCCAGCGGCATGGCCACCGGCGGCCGGGTGGTCAACTACCTCACGCGCATGCTGCCCGACGAGCGCCACGCCGTGGTGTTCATCGGCTACCAGGGCGCCGGCACGCCGGGTCGCGACATCCAGCACTACGGCCCCCGCGGCGGCTGGGTGGAACTCGGCGGCCAGCGGGTCGACATTCGCGCCCGCATCGAGATCGTCAGCGGCTACTCCGCCCACGCGGACCAGCACGACCTGCTCAACTTCGTCAAGCGCATGCGCCACCCGCCGCGTCACTTGCGCCTGGTTCATGGCGAACCCCTCGCTCAGCAGGCCCTCAAGGCTGAGATCGAACGCTGGGCCGAGCAGGCCGGTCATGAGATAGAGGTGACGCTGGCCGCCACGGGGTCAGACCCTTAAACAAAATCAAGGGGCTGACCCCGCTGCAAGATTCCCCGAGACTCAGCGCTTCAATTCTGGAAACTTCATGTCTGACACTCAAATTCGCCTCATCAACAAGTTGCATGACAAGGAAGCCGTCATCGGCATCGTCGGCCTGGGCTATGTCGGCCTGCCCTTGATGCTGCGTTACAACGATATCGGCTTTCGCGTGCTGGGCATCGATATCGACCAGCAGAAGGTCGACCAGCTCAATGCCGGCCAGAGCTATATCGAGCATATTTCCTCCGAGAAGGTGGCCAGGGCGACGCAGTCCGGCTTCGAGGCCACCACCGACTTCAGCCGCGTCGCTGAAGCCGATGCGGTGGTCCTGTGCGTGCCGACGCCGCTGAACAAGTATCGCGAGCCGGACATGAGCTTCGTGATCGACACCATCGATGCCCTGAAGCCGCACATGCGGGCGGGGCAGGTACTGTCGCTGGAGAGCACCACCTACCCGGGCACCACCGAGGAAGAGTTGCTGCCCCGGGTGCAGGAGAACGGCCTGGTGGTGGGGCAGGATGTGTTCCTGGTCTACTCGCCGGAGCGCGAGGATCCGGGCAACCCGGATTTCGAGACCCGCACCATTCCCAAGGTGGTGGGAGGCCATACGCCCGCCTGCCGTGACGTGGGCGTCGCCCTCTACCGGCATGCCATCGACCGTGTAGTGCCGGTCAGCTCCACCAAGGCGGCGGAGATGACCAAGCTGCTGGAGAACATCCATCGCGCGGTGAACATCGGCCTGGTCAACGAGATGAAGGTCGTCGCCGACCGCATGGGCATCGACATCTTCGAGGTGGTGGATGCCGCGGCCACCAAGCCGTTCGGTTTCACCCCCTATTATCCCGGGCCCGGCCTGGGGGGGCACTGCATCCCCATCGATCCCTTCTACCTGACCTGGAAGGCCCGGGAATACGGCCTGCATACCCGCTTCATCGAGCTCTCCGGCGAGGTCAACCGCGCCATGCCGGAGTACGTGGTCGGCAAGCTGATGGATGGCCTGAACGACCATGGCAAGGCATTGAAGGGCAGTCGCGTGCTGGTGCTGGGCATCGCCTACAAGAAGAACGTGGACGACATGCGCGAATCGCCGTCGGTGGAGATCATGGAGCTGATCGAGGCCAAGGGCGCTGAGGTGAGCTACAGCGATCCGCACGTGCCGGTCTTCCCCAGGATGCGCGAGCACCATTTCGAGCTGGCAAGCGTCGAGCCGTCGGCGGAGAACCTGGCCGCTTTCGATGCCGTGGTGCTGGCCACCGACCATGACGGCTTCGATTTCGAGCTCATCAAGCGCCACGCCAAGCTGATCGTCGACAGCCGCGGCACCTACCGCGACGCCGCCGCCCACATCATCAAGGCCTGAGGACATCCCGGAATGAAACATTTCGCCCTGATCGGCGCCGCCGGTTACATCGCCCCCCGCCACATGAAGGCGATCAAGGAAACCGGCCACCACCTGGCCATCGGCTACGACACCAACGACTCGGTCGGCATCATCGATTCCATCTCGCCCCAGAGCGAGTTCTTCACCGAGTTCGAGCGCTTCCAGGAACATGCCTGGCAACTCAAGCGCGACCCCGAGACGGCGCTGGACTACGTGGCGGTCTGCTCGCCCAATCACCTGCACCATGCGCACATCGCCGCCGGGCTGCGCCTGGGCTGCGACGTGATCTGCGAGAAGCCGCTGGTGCCGAGCCCGGCGCTGCTCGACGAGCTGGCGCTGGTCGAGCGGGAAACCGGCCAGCGGGTCTACAACATCCTGCAGCTTCGCCATCACCAGGCGATCCTGGACCTCAAGCGCAAGGTGGAGCAGGAGCAGCGCGGCGACAAGCACGAGGTGGAACTGACCTACATCACCTCCCGGGGCAAGTGGTACACGGAGAGCTGGAAGGGCGACCCGCGCAAGTCCTTCGGCGTGGCCACCAACATCGGCGTGCACTTCTTCGATATGCTGCACTTCATCTTCGGCGACCTGCAGAAGAACGTGTTGCACTACGCCTCCGACACCAAGGCCGCCGGCTACCTGGAGTACGAGAAGGCGCGAGTGCCGTGGTTCCTCTCCATCGATGCCGGCGACCTGCCGGAAAGCGTGAAGGGCAAGCAGCCGACGTACCGCTCCATCAGCGTGGATGGCGACGAGATCGAATTCTCCGGCGGCTTCACCGACCTGCACACGATCAGCTACCAGGAGATCCTGGCCGGGCGGGGCTACGGCATCGAGGATGCCCGTCACTGCATCGAGACCGTCGACACCATTCGTTCGGCTCGCCCGCAAACGCCTGAGGAGGGCGAGGCCCACCCCTTTCTCAACCGGGTGATCTGAGATGAGCGTGAAGATTCATGAATCCGCGATCGTCGACGACGGCGCCCAGATCGGCGAAGGCTCGCGGGTCTGGCATTTCGTGCACGTGTGCGGTGGGGCGCGCATCGGCAAGAACGTCTCCATGGGCCAGGGCGTGTTCGTGGGCAACAGGGTCACCATCGGCGATAACAGCAAGATCCAGAACAACGTCTCCGTCTACGACAACGTGCACCTGGAAGAGGGCGTGTTCTGCGGCCCTAGCATGGTGTTCACCAACGTCTACAACCCCCGTTCGCTGATCGAGCGCAAGAGCGAGTACCGCGACACCCTGGTCAAAAGGGGTGCCAGCCTGGGCGCCAACTGCACCATCGTGTGCGGGGTGACCATCGGTGCATACGCCTTCATCGGCGCCGGGGCGGTGATCAACAAGGACGTGCCGGCCTATGCGTTGATGGTGGGCGTACCGGCCCGGCAGATCGGCTGGATGAGCGAGCACGGCGAACAGCTCGACCTGCCGCTGCAAGGGCAGGGCGACACCGTCTGCCCGCACACCGGCGATCGTTATGTTCTCGATGACAATCAGCTGACCAAGGTAAGCGCATGATCCCCTTCATCGACCTGGCCGCCCAGCAGGCGCGGATCAAGGATGAGATCGACGCCGGCATCCAGCGCGTGCTGGCCCACGGCAAGTACATCCTGGGCCCGGAGGTCACCGAGCTCGAGGAAAGGCTGGCCGACTACACCGGCGCCAAGTATTGCATCAGCTGCGCCAATGGCACCGACGCCTTGCAGATCGCCCAGATGGCCCTGGGCATCGGCCCCGGGGATGAGGTGATCACCCCGGGATTCACCTATATCGCCACGGCGGAGACGGTGGCCGTGCTGGGCGCCAGGCCGGTGTACGTGGATATCGACCCACACACCTACAACCTGGACCCCGCCAAGCTGGAAGCGGCGATCACCCCGCGCACCAAGGCCATCATTCCGGTGTCGCTCTATGGCCAGTGCGCGGACATGGACGCCATCAACGCCATCGCTGAAAAGTACGGCATTCCAGTGATCGAGGATGCCGCTCAGAGCTTCGGCGCCACCTACAAGGGGCGTAAGTCCTGCAATCTCAGCACCATCGCTACCACCAGCTTCTTCCCCAGCAAGCCGCTGGGCTGCTACGGCGATGGCGGTGCCATCTTCACCAGCGATAACGAGCTGGCAACGGTCATCCGCCAGGTCGCCCGTCATGGCCAGGACCGGCGCTATCATCATCTTCGCGTGGGCGTGAACAGCCGGCTGGATACCCTGCAGGCCGCCATCCTTTTGCCCAAGCTGGATATCTTCGACGACGAGCTGATGAAGCGACAGCAGGTGGCGGAGCGCTATACGCAAGGTCTCCACGAAGCCGGCATCACGACGACACCCTATGTCGAGCCGCACAGCACCAGTGCCTGGGCGCAGTACACCATTCGGGTGGAGAATCGTGAGCACGTGCAAACGGTGCTCAAGGAAGCGGGCATTCCTACTGCTGTGCACTATCCGATACCACTGAATCAGCAGCCGGCCGTAGCCGATACCGCAGCCCCACTACCCGAGGGTGACCAGGCAGCAAGGCAGGTCATCTCATTGCCGATGCATCCCTACCTTGAAAACGACGATCAGCGTGACATCGTAACCGCGCTGTGCGGCGCGGCGGAATAACAAACCAATGCACTTTATCATCGTACATTCGGGAAACCTGCCGTCATGAATCTGGCGACGCTCAAGGCGCGGGCCGCACGGATACTGCCCAATAACGCCTTTGCCCGCAGCGTCAGCGTTCTCGTTGGCGGCACCGCCGGTGCCCAGCTATTGATGGTGCTGGCATCACCGCTATTGACGCGCCTATACACGCCTGACGACTTCGGGCTGCTGGCCGTTTATGCCGGCTTGCTGGGTGTCCTCGCAGTCATTGCCAGCCTGCGCTATGAATTGGCCATTCCGCTGCCGGAAAGCGATCAGGACGCCGCCAGCATCGTCGTGCTTTCGCTGTTGGCGGTTCTAGGCGTTACGCTGACTACCGCAATACTCGTGCTGATGGGAGGAGATTCCATAGCGTCTGTACTCGGTGTGCCGAAGCTGGCAGGTTTGCTTTGGCTGCTACCGCTCGGGGTATTGCTACAGGGTTGCTATAAAGTCTTCAATTACTGGGCGATACGCACCAAACAGTTTCCGCTTATCGCCAAGACACGCTTACGTCAGGCGCTGGCAACTCTTGCAATCCAGCTAGTAGGCGCTAAAGCCGGCAGCGTGTCGCTGCTTGGTGGTCAAGCAACGGGCCAAGGTGTAGGCAGCATCACCTTGGCACGCAGCGCATTGAAGCGCCCCGAGCTGCGCCATTGGCGCTGTCGCGACGTGTGGCATTCAGCGAAACGCTACCGGGATTTCCCGCTTTTCTCGACCTGGGGTGGTTTTTTCAATAGTGTCGGCCAACAGCTGCCGCCGCTACTTTTCGCCTCATTGTTCGGTGCCGGTGCGGCCGGCCTTTATGCGCTAGCTCACCGCGTACTGACCATGCCGATGTCGATTGTGGGGCAGGCCGTGGGTAACGTGTTTTTTTCCAGTGCCGCTGAGGCCTATCGCGAAGGACGACTAGGGCCGCTCGTCAGCAGCGTACACGAGAAACTGGCACAGATAGCCATGCCCCCGGCACTAGTGCTGATCGTGATAGGCCCCGATCTTTTTACCTTGGTCTTCGGTGAGCAATGGCGTAGTGCAGGCGACTTTGCTCGTTGGATGGCACCTTGGCTTTATATGGTTTTTATTACCTCGCCATTAAGCACCCTGTTTTCAGTGATGGAAAAACAGACTCAGGGGTTGTTGTTTCAGGTCATTTTATTACTGGCGCGGGTTGTTGCTATCACGTTGGGTGCCTGGCAGGGAAACCTGATAGTCGCAGTAATGCTGTTCTCCGGCGCCAGTGCCCTATGCTGGGTGGGCTTTCTAGCCTGGATCACCCGGGTCACGGGTAATACACAAGGCATGATGCTACGCCCTGCTGCCAGCACCTTCGTAGTCTCTCTGGCTTCAGTGGCACCTTTATGGCTAGGCACTCATTGGCCGACATTCAGCTTTATATGGTGGTTGCTAGCGATGGCGACAGCCGGCTTGATGGCTATTCATTATTGGCGTCTATTTCGTAAGGCATTTTGATGGCACAGATAAAGACACACTTTGGTTCTCCACGCTGGCAGTATGAGGGTACCTCACCGGAGCAATATTACGCTCAATACGGTCGCATTTGGCAGGATGTTGGGACTCTCCAAAAAGCGTCGTCGCTGAATGAATTTGGCCAGGCCCTGACGAAACTCAATGGTTTTTACGCCGTTGTGCAGCATCAGCCCGGTCAGCTGTTCGCTGCAGTAGATCATATTCGTTCGATACCTCTATTTTATGGGCAGCGCAAGGATATGGTTTTCCTCTCCGACGAGGCGGAGTGGGTTCGCCAGCAAGTCGGCGATGAAACCATGGATAGCCTGGCGCGCGAAGAATTCCAGCTAACAGGCTATGTCACGGGCCAAGACACGCTCTTCCCCAACGTCAAACAGCTCCAGGCCGGCGAATGCGTGATGATCACGGAACATTCAGATACGCCTACCGTCGAGACACAACGCTACTATCGTTTCTTGCACACTGAGCCGCAGGACTATGACAAAGCCTTGCTCGAAGAAAAACTGGATCGTATCTCGGTAGCCAGCATCCAACGCTTGATTGACTATGCCGGCGGTCGTCAAATTGTCGTACCGCTCAGCGGCGGGTACGATTCACGCCTTATCGTCGCGCTGCTCAAGCGTCTGGGCTATGAGAATACTCTTACTTTCACTTACGGCGTAGCCGGCAACAAGGAATCCCAATACAGCAAGCGGGTAGCGGACGCTCTGGGTTTACGCTGGCATTTTGTAGAGTACAGCAACCAACTGTGGCGCGAAGCCTGGGAAAGCGAAGAGCGCTGGAAGTACCAAAAATGGGGGTCGGGCTGGAGCAGTGTGGCTCATGTTCAGGACTGGCTGGCGGTTAAAATCATGAAAGAAAACCGGGTTATTGATAGCGACGCCGTTTTCGTGCCCGGTCATAGCGGTGACTTTGTGGCGGGAAGCCACATTCCCGATGCAGCCTTTACCGGCGAGGTACTGGACCTTGAAGATGTCTCGCACGCCTTGTTTCAAAGGCATTACAACTTAGCGCCTGCAGACTTCTTAACGACCCAAGAGTTCACCTGGAAAACAAGAATAAAGAAAAAAACCGAAGCAAAAGGAATAAAAGCGCCATGGCAATACGCAGATGCCTATGAAAAGTGGGATTGGCAGGAGCGCCAGGCAAAGTTTATTTGTAACTCGGTAAGAGTTTATGAGTTTTTTGGCTACGACTGGTGGATGCCACTCTGGGACAAGGAGTTCGTGGAGTTTTGGCAGAATGTGCCCTTGGCGTTAAGAAAAAATAGGACATGGTGCATAGGGTATATAAAAAAATCTTACAATGAGCAAATGTCAGATAAAACTGAAGGCTTGGGTAACGCATCCGAAAGTCCTGTTTCTCATATTAAAAAGAAAGCATCCAAGATACCGTTCGCCAGAAAAGTTTACTCTTACATAAAACCGAAAAAACAAAATCAGCATCCGCTAGCCTTGTATGGCCGTTACGGGAGAAAAGAGCATAAAAATCTAATGGGGAAAGGCTTTTCTATTGTGGGCCTAAATGCTCACGACTTTTTGCGCCAAGCCAATAAGATGATAAAATAACAATGAGCTTTCTATCAAAAATGCGGAAAAAATTATTATCTCTTATTTTAAGGTTTTTTTCTCCCGTTATCAGATTTTGGGAAAATCATTTTTTTGGTTCCGGTAAAAAAACAAAGCATCAGCCCGTTTTTATCATCGGTGCCCCGCGAACCGGATCTACCATACTTTGCCAGGCACTCACTAACGCCTATCAGTTTGCATACATAGACAATACCGCCTGCACTTGGCATCGCAATCTCCGATTTGGCCTATGGTTAAGCCACAAGAAGTACGGTGACAATCCTCACAACAACTTCAAGGCAGAATACGGGAATACACGAAAATTTGGTGGCCATGCGCCTAGTGAATGCGGTGGTTTTTGGTACCGCTGGCTTCCCAAGGATCGGCATTTTATCGATCATGATGAAGTCACGTCGGAAATGGTAAATGAAATACGAGAAGAAGTTTTGGGAGCTTCGACATACCTACGGCGTCCAATATTGTTCAAGAACCTGAATGCTGGTCAGCGGCTGAGGCTGATCCATCGGGCCTTTCCAAATGCTAGAATTGTTTTCGTCCGACGTGACCCAAGGTTTGTTATCCACTCGATACTGAAGGCACGGAAAAAAGTTGGCGTCGAGGAAGGTCTGTGGTGGAGCATCATGCCTCCGAACGTAGAGGAGCTGAGGCAGCTGCCCGAGGATGAAATGTGTGCAGCACAGGTCTATTACATAGAAAAGCAAATTGAAGAAGACCTGGGGCTATTTCCAAAGAAGAATGTTAAGGAAGTGCATTACCAGAATTTTGATCAGGCATTGATACATCGTCTGGGTGAGTGGTGTGGTGTTTCGGCTCGCGAAGGAGGGAAAATGCCGGGGTTTCATCGTGACGACCCAGATCGATTACAGCTGGAAGAACAAGAAGAATTAGCGAGACTAGTAGAGAAATACCCCTTCAAAAAGGAATTGTTCGTTTGAAAGCCGTATACCGAGAACTCTGTGAAGCTGAGCCCACTATCCCATTATTTTCCCAAGCTTGGTGGCTGGATGCTGTCGCAGGAGATGATTGGGATGTAGTGCTGGCAACCAAAGGCCAGCAGGTGATCGGCGCACTTCCCTTTACGATCCGAAAAAAGTGGGGCTTCCGGTTGCTCACTCAACCCAAGCTCACTCAAACGCTTGGCCCTTGGGTCCGCCCAACGCAGAAGTCTTACCCCAAGCAGCTCGCTTATGAAAAAGATGTTCTGGGGGCATTAGCGGACCAGCTGCCCACCTACGACCATTACACCCAGCACTGGCACTGTGACCGGCTGAACTGGTTGCCGTTTTATTGGCGCGGTTTTGAACAAACCACCCGTTATACCTATCGACTTGCTATGCTAGCTGATAAGGAGAAGCTATGGAAAGGTTTGCAGCAAAATATCCGAAATGATATCCGAAAAGCGAAAGAGCGCGCTGGTGTGGAGGTGCGTGAAGGCACACTCGATGAGTTTTTGGATCTTAACCGAATGGTATTTGAGCGCCAGAATCGCGCGGTTCCTTACACCCGTGAATTTGTAGTGGGTCTTGATGCCGCCGCATCTGCGCATAATGTCCGCGACTGTTTGGTGGCCGTGGACCCGGAAGGCCGCTTGCATGCCGGAGCCTACATCGTTCGCAGTGGTAATACTGCCTATTACCTTATGGGGGGGAGCGACCCAGAGTTGCGCAACAGTGGCGCAACTAGTTTGGTGTTGTGGGAAGCAATCTGCCGCCAGCCTGCATCAGTGGAAGTGTTCGACTTCGAAGGTTCGATGATTGAGCCAATTGAGCGCTTTTTTCGAGCGTTTGGGGCGGTGCAGACACCGTATTTCACCGTTAGCAAAACTAATTCTAATCTATTGAAGGTGTATCGGTTGATGCAAGCCCTCAAGAGATAAAATAATGCGTCGAGTCAACGCATGAGCAACATTCTACACAGTCAAAAACCGATAGATGCAGACCAACTGCTGGACGTTGAATCGCAGCAACGTTTTTATGACGAGCTTGTCAGTTTCTTGTGCGTCGAAGTGGCCCACCAATGTCCTGGCGTTGAGCGTCATCAGGTGACGGCCTTCATAACAGGAAAGCTGTCCAGTGCCGATGCTTACTATGAGGGCACCTATGAGGGCGGCCATGAACTCGAGACAGCGTCCGATTTGGACCCTTCTCCTCCCGACATCTACGACCTGGATATCAGTCTAGCCCGCGGTGAAAAGCCCCTTATCCTGCGAGATATACATTTCCCTGCAGCAGATGAACGGCTGGGCTTTGACTACACCAAGCTCCTGAAGCTGTTTCCTTCGCTGCACTTCTTTAACTGCCACTTCTATTGTCACTCTTTTCCATTAGGCTATACATCAACGAAGGTGCGCTTTGAGTCGTGTACCTTCCCCCTTGCCTGGCAGGTCGAGGAGGGCAGCGGGCCGGGAAAAGGCCAGGTGCTGTTCACCGAGTGTTGTTTTCTGAAGGGTGTCACGATTGAAGGCAATGAGCTCGAACAGTCACCGGTGGATGAAGCGGCTGCGTTCTTCAAGGACTGTACGATCCACGAGGCAGTGACTCTCAGGAAGATGGCAACGGATATTCCTGTCTTCGCCAACTCACTGGATCACAAGCCGGAGATCGACAAGATCCTTGTCGAGTACTGCGAGTTTGAGTCCCGCTTCACGTTGGCCAATGCGGAAGGCATCCGTGAAGTCACCCTGACCAGTACGGTGTTCAAGAACAAGTTTGCCTTCATTCACTGCCCGATCGGCAAGCTGTCGATCAAGAATGTCAACTTTGAAGGGCTCGCCGACTTCTACGAATCGAGCTTCGAAAGCTTCCTGATACGCAAGTCCATCTTCCGTGACTTCGCCGGCTTTGAAGACTGTCGCTTCGGGGCGGTCGCTGAAAATAAGGGACGTATCCAACTGCGCTATGTCACTTTCTACAGCTTCATCAACTTCCGTAGCGCTCATTTCTTGCTGCCGGTTGACCTGCGCAATACCAATCGTAGCGAGTCGCCCAACTTCCTTGACTGCACCTTCAGCGCTGATGCCCGAAAGGGCACCGATCGGGAGAGCTTTCGTATCATCAAGCACTCCTTCGAAGCGGTGGGCAATCGGATCGAAGCCAATCACTTCTATGCCCTGGAGATGGAAGCCTACCGTCGTGAACTTCGAGCGGGTGCCAACCAGTATGGTCGGCATTGGCGGCTCTGGGAGCGCCTGCTGGTCTCGCTCAATTTCACGCTTTCGCGCCATGGGCAGAGCTACTGGCAGCCGCTGCTCGGCGTACTCGCCTGTGCCGCATTCATTGCCGTGCAGCAGGCCAACTGGCTTGCAGGCTGGGTGGCATGGCCCGATAGCACCCTGTGGCTGATTGAGCCACTGGCAACAGCCCTCAACGGCTGGGCCAGCGGCGTGATCATATTCCGCCCCCTCTATGCCGCTTTTCCCGGGCAGGAAGCCTTCATCCTACTCATGGCGGTGCTGCTCTCGACGTGCACCTGGCATTTTCTGGTGGCTGCGCGCCGCCACCAGCGGCGTTAGCGTCTCAAGGCCCGCTGTACCCGCCAAGACGCATACACTCCATTACCTACCGGACCGATCATGACCTTCACCCCTGCAAGCCTGCGTTGGCTGGAAACCATCCTGGAAGAGCGCTACGGCCTGAGGCTCACACTCCGTGAAGAAGGGCAGGAGCTGACCCTGGCGCTGCCTGGTGCGGAAGGCCGTATTCGCTTTGACACTCTGAAGCCGGAATTCCACCAATCCCGGTCCGACTTTCCCTGTGGTAGATGGGATGCCGCTGGTGAAGGCTTTACACCCGCCTTGGGTGAGCCGCTCCCGACACCGGCCATGGCCGAACTACCTGCCCGGATGGTTGAGCAGGCAGGGCAGGGCGATGTAGTTATTCACTATGACATTCTCGGCCTTACTTACTGGATGCTCACCCGACTGGAAGAAGTCGGCCGCACGGACCTCGATGACCACGGTCGTTTCCCCGCTACTTCATCACACGCTTATGAACATGAATACTTGGAACGACCCATCGTTGACGAGTGGCTCAACCTGCTCGCCCAAGTGATTAAGATACAGTGGCCTGGGGTGGAACTGAAGAAACACCAGTTCAGTATAAAGGTGTCTCATGATGTAGACTGGCCCAGTCGATACGGTTTCAAGACATGGACTTCTTTGCTGAAGACCATGGGGGGGGATCTGCTTAAACGCCGACAGCTTCAAGGGTTATGGGTTGGCCCAAGAGTAAAGCTCAATAGCGGGGAAAAATTGCACCCACTGGATCCAGCAAACACCTTCGAATGGATCATGGATGAGTCAGAAAAATCTGGCTTGACTAGTGCTTTCTACTTTATTTCTGGTCGTACCGACCCTGGTAAAGATAGTGATTACGAACTAGAGCACCCGGCGATACGATCTCTGCTTCACAGAATTAACGAGCGCGGTCATGAAATAGGTCTCCATCCTAGCTATGGTACTTATCAAGCCCCGCAGTTAATTGGCCAGGAGTTTTCACGGCTGAAAAGTGTCTGCGAAAAAGAAGGGATCTCCCAATCGGAGTGGGGAGGCCGTATGCATTTTCTCCGCTGGGAACAGCCAACAACTTTGCAAGCTTGGAATGATGCCGGCCTAAATTATGACTCTACACTCAGTTATGCAGATCGACCGGGCTTCCGCTGTGGGACCTGCTTCGAATATTTTGCATTCAATCCTCTTTGTCAAAGCGCTCTAAATGTGCGTGTCAGGCCTTTAGTTGCTATGGAGTGTACGGTTATAGCCAGAAGGTATTTAGGGTTAGGTGCTTCGGAAGAAGCGTTGAATAAGTTTATGGAGCTAAAAGAAGGTTGCCGAAAGGTAGGCGGATGCTTTTCTTTACTCTGGCATAATACTGAATTTGAAACTCAATGGAAGATGGACATTTATAAGCGCCTGATTCATCTATAAGCAGCACGTATGGTTTTAACGCCGCTATTTATTGAATGAGTGAAATTATAAAAATCTACGTATTGCTCATAGAGAATGTGACCCCATAGAAGTTTGCTCATTGTGGAAATTTTTTGTGATGGATAATAAGGCAGGCATGTCTAGCGCTTATGTTACTATATCGGCGCTTTTTCTATTTTTTTACCTCGTTGCTGCTCCTGTTTTTAAGTATGGCGAGTACGTTTTTGCACTTCCAAGGGTTAATGTTACTGTTGTTTCGTTGTTGTTTTTGATCTTGCTGGCCGTGTTTGGGGCTTTGGTCATATCGAAAAAATGTTTTAGAACAAGCGCGCCCATTACGGTGCTGTTTTCTAGCTGTCTCGTGATTTGGGTCGTGCTGGCTCAAATAGTGCAAATTCCAATGCTGTCTGGTCAAGTTGGAACTCATGAGCTTTTGACATACCCAGCAAGAACATTAATTGCCACTATGGCAATGTTCTTGTCAGCTATATCCTTGCCAGGAATCATGAAGAGATTTGGAGCATGGTTTCTTTTTGGCTGGATAGTCAGTGTGGTGCTTTATTTTTATGGGGCTTCCATGTCAAAGGGATACTTTGTGTACCTTGATGGTGAGAAAATATATTTAATGCTGTCCGATGCATTTGCTGCTCTCTCTATTATAGTCCTCGCAGTCTTGAAGAGAGATTTATTAAAGGTGGGTGTTTTTTTAATTAGTTCATTGGTCCTGTTTTTCCTTGTCTCACGCTCTGCACTTTTATTGTTTGTTGTTTCTTGCATGGTTTATGTGCTATGGATAAGACCAGCTGTCGGCATTGCAATACTGGGTTTTTTAGGTATGGTTTTTGGGGTTTTATGGGATAGTATTGTGGCCTTGCTTGGCGAGTCCCATAGGATGATCAGGTTTTTTACCACCGGGGAGGACTCTTCATTTTCTACGCGTGCTGAGCTCTTTGAAATTGGGTTTCAGCATTTGAAGGATAACTGGTTGTTAGGTCAATATATGTATGATGTTGTTAGCTTTGATACTTCCGGGAAGTATGCTCATAACTTCATGTCGTTTTGGACGGCTTATGGGGTAGGGCCATTTATATTGTTTTGTTTGGTGGTGTTTGGCTTTTGTATGCAGATTGCGCTGAACAGGAAGCATGCTCGTCACATTGAGTGTTTTACCATCCTCGTGATTTTTAATGTCGCAGCGGTGATTGTGTCGAAGAGTTACCTGTACGTATATATTTGGCTGGCGATTGGTGCTGGAGTTGGGTATTTATGTTCTCGACCTATGCTTGGTAAGGTTGAGAGAAAAACAGGTGCCCTCTCTTGAGGGGCATAGTCTTTAAAAGGATTTAAGAATGAAAGTCTCTATTTTGATGCCTGTTTATAATGAAGAAAAATATATCAGAGAGGCTGTAGGTAGTGTCGCTTGCCAGCACCAGCCAGGGGAGCTTGAAGTTGAGCTTATCGTGGTAGATGATCACTCTACGGATGAGACATTCTCGACTCTAAGAGCTCTTAAGGATCAGTACCCTTTCATGAAGGTGTTTAAGAATAATGAGAAAGGAAAAAATAATGCGTTCAATCTGGCATTCGAGAATTCCTCGGGTGACTTAATAGCCTTGTTTGCTGGTGATGATATTCTTCCTGACGGAGCTCTGAAGTCGAGAAGCGGGCCTCTCATTGATAGAATCAATGAGCAAGCTGTATCAGTCTGCAAGTTAAAAACCTTCTCAGATGACAAAAAATTTGATGGTGTGGTGACTCCTCGTCATCCCGAGAAAGGTTCAATGATCGGAGGCGCGATGCTGATGACACGCTCCTTCTCGGAATGTTGTTTTCCCCTCCCAAAGGTTCTGGGCAATGAAGACAAGTGGATAGTATGCCATGCTGAGCATTTGGAAGGTGTTATTGTGGAACATGTGCCAGAGATTGGGATTCATTACCGAATTCATAGTAATAATTCATCTTCACGTACGGATCCGTTCAAGAAGAAAACAGTGGGGATGCATAGACGCTTCATCGTATATTCGGTTTTTTTAGAGAGATATCGCAAGATTTTGAGTCGATCATCCATAAACACACTGTCAGCAAAGGCAGCGGCTGAAACTCATCGCTTTAATGGTGATATTATTCCGTTACTTTTCATGAGTGGGTTGGGAGTATCTGATCGTGCCAGATTTGTGATGCATGCGAACTCATTCTTGTATTGGATGAGAATTAAGCTGTTTTCTCTTCTTAGTGGCCGATGATTTAATCACTTCCTTTGGTTGTTTTTATGAATAATTTTGGTGTTGTTCCGAAGTTGATCGCACGGGCTTTGTCAAGATTTCCGCGGGTGAAAGCATTAGGTAAAGCTTTGTATCAGCGCTGGGTTTATATATTTAACAAACCGACGACGAACGAGGATTCGTTGTATCCTGTAAAGAAAGTGGGGGTGGCTGGTTGCGAGACTTTCTTTGGTTACTACGACAAGACTCCAATTTCGCAAAGTGGCTATGTACTTGCGCATCTTTCAGAGAGATCAACGCAGCTCCCCCCTTCAGCAGAACAGGGAATTTACGTTGGTGTCTTTGAGGCTGGTAAGAATATTGAGCCTATCATGATGGTAGAGACTCATGCCTACAATTGGCAGCAAGGTGCGAGGGCTCAGTGGCTCACAAATGATCATTTCATTGTGAACGATTATAGTGAAGAAGCTAATGCATATATTTCTAAAAGGTATTCAGTTGAAGGTAACGAACTGATAAAGACATATGAATTTCCTGTCCAAGATGCGTTCTGCGATAGCTATTTTTTGTCCGTTAATTACCGAAGATTGATGGCATTGCGGCCAGACTATGGTTATCGGAATCTTCCTGCTCTCTCTGAAAGTGAGCTAAAAGATCTTTGGTCTGATGGGATTTGGTACGTAGAAATGGAGAGTGGTGATTCAAAGCTTCTGCTGAGCTTGGAAGCCATTGTCAATCATGAATTTGAGAATAAGTTCAGCGCTGCACTTCATAAAGTTAATCATGTCATGATATCGCCTTGTGGTGAAAAGTTTCTCTTTCTTCACCGTTACTACATGGATGATAAGCGAAGTGATAGGTTGTTGGTTTCTGATCTTTCGGGCAATATAACGACCTTGTCGAGCAAGGGCATGGTAAGTCATTGTTGCTGGAAAGGTGAAGATGAAATTATTGGTTATTTGCGTGGTGATAATGAAAAAGATGCCTACTGGTGTCTTAATGTAAAAACTGCCGAAATGACTAAGCAGGATGTAGGTGTGGTCGATCAGTATGGCGATGGACACCCTCATTCAACAGGAAGTTTTTTTGTTACGGATACCTATCCTGATAAGGCTCGAATGCAGCACCTTTTTAAGGTGGGTGTTTCCAATGGGGAAGTCGAGGAGTTGGGGAGCTTTTTTCATGGGTTTGCGTTCAAAGGGGAAACTCGCTGTGACTTGCACCCCCGTTTGTCTCCGGATGGCACGTTTGTCTTTTTCGATAGTGTAAGCTCTGGGCGTAGGCAGCTTTGCTATATGGAGATTGAGTGAGTGAGTTTTTGTGTTCTCCTTTCAGTCTATAAAAATGAAAATCCAATTTTTTTCTCTCAAGCGTTGGCCAGCATATGGGATGAGCAATACTTGAAGCCCTCTCAGATCGTATTGGTTAAAGATGGCCCTCTCACAGACGACCTTGAGAAAGTGATTGATGTCTGGGATGGTAAGATTGGCAATAGACTAACAGTTTTATCACTGCAAGATAATGTAGGGCTTGGGGAAGCTCTTAACGCAGGCTTGTCAGTCTGTCGCTATGAGCTGGTTGCCAGAATGGATACTGATGACATTGCATTACCACATCGCTTTTCATCGCAGGTTTCCTTTATGGAGAAGTATCCGGAAATTTCTGCTTCTAGCTCTGCTATTGAGGAGTGGGATGAGAACATGGAAAGACTCCTTGATACTCGTTCGCTTCCTATAGGAGGGAAAAGCTTGAGGAGCTTCTCCAAGCTGCGATCACCACTGAATCACCCTGCAACTATTTTTCGAAAGTCTGATGTCTTAGCAGTTGGTGGTTACCCTAGCCTCAGAAAGGCTCAGGATTATGCATTATGGTCCTTGATGATTAAGAAAAACTATACATTGGCCAATCTTCCAGATGTTTTACTTAAAATGCGGGCTGGGTATGGTCTTCTTTCACGGCGAGGCTGGGGTTATTTTCAGCACGAGCTGACTCTTCTTAGGTATCAAAGAGATATTGGTTTTATAAATTATTGTCAATATGTGCGCGGGCTTTTTATAAGAGGTGGGGGGAGGCTCTCACCTTCCTTTGTTAAAGAGATTGCATATAAGTATTTTCGGTGAAATTTTTGTTTGGGTGTTTGAATGAAGGTTTTGGTGACTGGCGCATCGGGTTTCATTGGTAAGCATTTATTAGAGCGATTGCGTTCCGAGGAGGAGGTGGAGGTTTATGGGGCGTCGAGAAAGCCAGGTCGTAATGATATGAACCTAGTTTCTCCGGAGCTGTCAGGAAATGCTGATTGGTCTGGCTTGTTGTATGGCATTGATGTGGTTGTTCATACGGCTGCCAGGTCCCATGTATTGAATGAATTATCAAGAAATCCATTAGACTCTTTTCGAAAAGTCAATGTTGAAGGTACTCTTTCTTTGGCTCGTCAGGCGGCTAGGTCTGGAGTTGCTCGTTTTCTATACATTAGCTCTATCGGTGTTAATGGGGCTAACAGTCGATCGGCATTTTCTGAAAAAGATACTCCTGAGCCTTGGGGAGACTATGCCCAGTCGAAGCTTGAGGCTGAGGTAGGGTTGCTGGAGCTGGCCAAGGAGCTTGAGCTGGAGGTTGTTATTATCCGTCCCCCTTTGGTCTATGGTCCTAATGCCCCAGGGAATTTTGGTCTTTTGACTAAAGTGGTTGCCAAGGGGATGCCGCTGCCTTTGGCAAAAATCAGTAACCGACGCTCGTTCATCTCTGTCTGGAACCTGGTTGACCTAATAGCTGTTTGTTTGGATCACCCTAAGGCTACTGGTGAGGTCTTTGTAGTATGCGACGGCAATGATGTCTCTACTAGTGAACTATTACAAAAGATTGGTACGGCTTCAGGTCATTCCGTCAGGCTATTTTGGGTGCCGAGTGCTCTGTTGAAGGCTGGCGTGATGTTGCTGCGGAAGCGAGAGATACATGATAGACTCTTCGGTTCTCTTCAGGTAGATGATAGTCATGTTCGTAAGACCTTGGGATGGAAGCCGCCCTTGAGTCTTGAAGAGGGATTGAGACGCTGTTTTATTAACTAAGAGTTATATCCGATGATTCGTTTTTTAGACTGTTTGCTCTCCGTGATTGGTCTGCTTTTCGGACTACCAATACTATTGGTCCTCATCTTGATAGGTTACTTTGATACCGGTTCGCCTCTATTTCGCCAGATCCGTGTAGGGCGTCAGCGTAAATTATTTACTTTGGTAAAATTTCGTACCATGAAGCCCGATACGGCTTCCGTCGCCTCCCACCTTGCCGAGGCCTCGGCCATCACTCCTTTTGGTCATTTTCTTCGCCGTACCAAGCTGGATGAGCTGCCGCAGCTATGGAATGTGTTGAAAGGAGAGATGAGTCTGGTAGGCCCGCGGCCTTGTCTCTTTAATCAGGAAGAATTGATCGCTGAGCGTGATATGCGTGGAGTTTTCAAGGCGCGCCCTGGCATTACCGGTCTGGCTCAGATTAACGAGATCGATATGTCTACACCTAAACTGCTGGCTGAGACTGATCATAAAATGCTGGAGAGCCTGACTGTCAAGGATTACTTCCGGTATATCATTCAGACCGTACTGGGCAAGGGCAAGGGCGACCGTGTTCGTCAGTCCCATTGAGTAAGGATGACCCATGAAGTTTTTGATTACCGGCATGGCCGGTTTTATCGGTCATGCCGTGGCCAAGCGCCTCATCGGCCAAGGCCATGAAATTGTCGGTATCGATAACCTCAACGATTACTACGATGTGGCGTTGAAGCATGCGCGACTGGCGGAGTTGTCCGAATGTTCTGATGTGCGCTTCATCGAGTTGGACTTGTCGGATCGAGAGGGCATGGCGTCCCTGTTTGCTGACGAGGGCTTCGATCGGGTGATTCATCTGGCTGCCCAGGCTGGGGTACGCTACTCGCTAGAGAAACCGCATGTATATGCCGATTCCAACCTGGTTGGTCATCTTAATGTCCTGGAAGGTTGTCGTCAGCAGCGAGTGGAGCATCTGGTCTATGCCTCATCCAGCTCCGTCTATGGCATGAATGGCAAGGTGCCGTTTGCCACCGGCGATGCCGTTGATCATCCCGTCAGCCTCTATGCGGCTACCAAGAAGGCCAACGAGCTGATGTCCCACACCTACTCCCATTTGTACGGTGTGCCGACCACGGGATTGCGTTTCTTTACCGTCTACGGCCCTTGGGGGCGTCCCGATATGGCGCCTTACAAGTTCACCAAGGCGCTGCTCGAGGGTGACCCCATCGCGGTGTTCAACCATGGCGACATGTCGCGAGATTTCACCTATATCGACGATATCGTCGAGGGGATCGTGCGCATTCTTGAAGTGATGCCGCAGCCTGGTGATGCCACCGACTCCCCTGACAGCAGCACGGCGCCCTACGCCCTCTACAACATCGGCAATGGTAGCCCGGTGGCCTTGATGGATTTCATTCGCGCCATCGAGAAAGCTACCGGCTGTGAGGCAAGGTGCGACTTCCAGCCCATGCAGCCCGGTGATGTGCCACGTACGTGGGCCGACACCGAGGCACTCTTCGAAGCTACAGGGTATCGTCCGCGAGTGGGAGTCGAGGAAGGGGTGCAACACTTCGTGGACTGGTATCGCGAGTTCTATGAGGTGTGATGGTGTGTCCGGGGCAACCGGGGGCCCCCCAGTGCCAGGGGCGTGGTGGGCACCGGAATGCCCAGTGGGTTGGCATGCTACACTCTGTGTATACAACATGCTGTATGTATGAACATGTAAGCGAGTCGTCATGGCGCAGGCAATGATCAATTCCCGGATGCTGAGCTGGGCCCGCGAACGGGCGGGGCTGAGCCTCGCCATCTTGGCCGAGAAGCTCAAGCAGCCCGAGGAGAAGGTCCGTGCCTGGGAGGATGGCGAGACTCGCCCGACCTTCCGGCAGGCGCAGCAGTACGCGCATCATGCCCATGTGCCTTTCGGTTACCTTTTCTTGCGCGAGCCGCCCGATGAAGACGTGCCGATTCCCGATCTTCGTACGGTGGGCGATCATGCGTCTCCTGGGCTCAGCGTCGACCTGAAGGACGTGCTTCGTGACGTGTGGCGCCGTCAGCTGTGGTATCGCGATTACCAGAAGGCGATGGAGGCGGAGCCCGTTGCGGTGGTGGGCCGTGCGCAGGCTTCCTGGCCTGTCGCCGAGATCGTCGAGGACATTCGGCGCTGGCTCGACGTGCCGCGCCACCCCGAGCGAGGCAATTGGGAAGCGTATTACCGAGATTTGATTCGCCGCATCGAGGGGCTGGGCATCCTGGTCATGCGCAGTGGCATCGTGGGCAACAATACGCGGCGTCTTCTTCGTGTCGAGGAATTTCGCGGTTTCGCCATCGCCGACCCCTTGGTGCCGGTGATCTTCATCAATGCGGCGGATGTGCCCGAGGCCCGCTTGTTCACCCTCTTGCATGAGTTGGCCCATATCTGGCTGGGAGAGTCCGGAATATCCGACGGGGACCCCGCCAATCGGCAGCAGACCGAGCGGATATGCAATGCGGTCGCCGCCGAGTTCCTGGTGCCGGAGGATGAGTTCCTGCCCCTGTGGCGAGACCTGGAACACTGGGAGCACAACCTGGCGCCCCTGGCGGCCCATTTCCATGTCAGCCAGTGGGTGGTGGCCCGGCGAGCCCTGGAGCTCGGCATGCTGACCGAGGAAACCTATCGTCGTTACGTGGCGAAACGCCTCAAGATGCATCGCGAGCGGGAGCCGGGCGGACAGGCCAGCTTCACCCGCGCGGTGCCAGGGCGGGTGAGCAGGCGGTTGGCTCAGGCCGTGGCCAGCGAGGCGCTCAGCGGACGGCTGTTGCTACGAGATGCTTATCAGCTGATTGGCGTGCGACCCCATAGGCTCAAGGAATTTGCCCGGAAGGAACTCGGCTTGTGAAATATCTTCTCGATGCCAATGCCTATATTCAGGCCAAGTCGTTGCATTATCGCATGCAAGTCGTGCCGGGCTTCTGGGAGTGGCTGGATCGACAGTTCGGTGTCGGGAAGGTCGGGAGCATTCGCAACGTCTACGATGAGCTCGCTGCCAGCGACGATGAACTCAGTGACTGGGTCAAGCAGCGCCGTGGTCATTTCATTCCCGTTGATGACGAGGCGACGCAGAATGCCTTTGCCGAGATCGCCGATCATGTGGTTTCGCACGAGACATATCAGGAGCCCCATGTCGGTACCTTCCTGAGTGGGGCCGATCCTTGGCTGGTGGCCAAGGCGAGGGTCATCGGTGCCCAGGTGGTGACCCACGAATCCAGGGTGGGCACCGGGAGCAAGAGGGTAAAGGTTCCCAATATCTGCGACCGGTTCCAGGTGGCGTGCTTCGATACCTTCGATCTGCTGGACACGCTACAGGCGAGGTTCGTGTTGCCTTGACTCTGCTCGATCCCATACTGCTCTGTGTCTTCTTGATCGTTTCGTGATGCCCTTCGACGCCCTGTTTACGCTGGCCACGGTGCTGGCGGTGCTCGTTACGCTCGTGGCCACCCGCATCGCGCCGGACGTGGTGCTGATGGCGGCGCTGGCCGTGCTGGTGGTGAGTGGCATCCTGACCCCCGGCGAGGCCCTGGCCGGTTTCTCCAACCCCGGGGTGATGACCATCGCCACCCTCTATGTGGTGGCGGCCGGCCTCAAGGAGACCGGTGCCATCCAGTGGATCGCCCATGGCCTGCTGGGCCGGCCGAGGCGGCTGCGCCGGGCGCAGTTGCGGGTGTTGCTGCCGTCTGCAGGGCTGAGCGCCTTTATGAATAACACCACGGTGGTGGCGATGTTCATTCCCGCCATCCAGGAGTGGGCCGGCCGGCTCAAGCTGCCGCCTTCCAAGCTGCTGCTGCCGCTGAGCTACGCCGCCATCCTGGGCGGCACCTGCACGCTGATCGGCACCAGCACCAACCTGGTGGTGGACGGCTTGCTGCAGACCGAGCGCGGCCTGTCGCTGGCGATGTTCGAGCTGGCCTGGGTGGGCGTGCCGCTGCTGCTGGTGGGCGGCGTCTTCCTGATGCTGTTCGCCGACCGGCTGCTGCCCAACCGCCGGGGCGTGCTGGAACAGCTGGAGCAGGCCCGGGAGTATGCGGTGGAGGTGGTGGTGACCGCCAAGGGCCCGCTGGTGGGCAAGTCGATCGCCGATGCGGGCCTGCGCAGCCTCAGCCATGGCTACCTGGCCGACATCGAGCGCCATGGCCGCCTGCTCACCGCCGTGCCGCCGGAGACCGAGCTGCAGGCCGGCGATGTGCTGGTGTTCATCGGCGCCCCGGAATGCGCCCGGGAGCTGCGCCGCATCCACGGCCTGCGCCCCGCCGGCGGCGACGTGCACAAGCTGGACATCGACCATCACCGGCGCTGCCTGGTGGAGGCGGTGATCGGCCCGGACTTCGCCGGGCTGGGCCAGACGGTGCGCGAGTCGCGCTTCCGCTCGCGCTACCAGGCGGTGATCCTCTCCATCTCGCGGCATGGCCAGCGGCTATCCGGCAAGCTGGGCGACATTCGCCTGCAGGTGGGCGATACCCTGCTGCTGGAAACCGCCCAGGACTTCGTCGACCAGTATCGCTACCGCAAGGACTTCCTGCTGGTGAGCGGGCTGAACGACTCCACGCCGCCGGACTTCCGCAAGGCCCCGCTGGCGATTGCCATCCTGGGAGCCATGGTGACCGCCAGTGCCAGCGGGTGGCTGACCATCCTCGAGGCCGCGCTGCTGGCCGGCGGCGCCATGCTGGTGACCCGCTGCGTGCCGGCGAGCAAGGCGCGGCGCTACCTCGATCTGACCGTGCTGATCGTGATCGCCGCCTCGTTCGCCCTGGGGGCGGCCATGGCCAAGACCGGCGCCGCCGCCCAGATCGCCCAGTGGCTGCTGCTGATCGACGGCCTGGCCCCCTGGACGGCGCTGGCGGCGATCTACGCGATGACGGTGATCTTCACCGAGCTGATCACCAACAACGCCGCCGCGGTGCTGATGTTCCCCATCGCCATGGCGGTGGCAGAGCAACTGGGCGTCAACGAACTGCCCTTCGCCGTGGCGATCATGTTCGCCGCCTCGGCGAGCTTCATGACCCCGCTGGGCTACCAGACCAACCTGATGGTGCTGGGGCCCGGCGGCTATCGTTTTCTCGACTACCTGCGCCTCGGCGCCCCGCTGAGCCTGATCGTCGGTGTCACGGCGGTGGGGTTGATACCGGTAGTGTGGCCGTTCTGACCGCTTCGCGGTCAGAAAGCTGGAAGCTTAAAGCTTAAAGCTTGAAGCCGGAAGCTTAAAGCTTGAAGAGCGCCGCTTCGCGGCTGGAAGCTAGAAGCTAGAAGAAACCCCAAGGTCAAAAGCTCATGTCCAAAGTTTGGGTTAAAGTGGTTTTTCTTCCAGCTTAAGCCCGCGAAGCGGGCGTTCTTCCAGCTTCGAGCTCCCGGCGAAGCCGGGGACTTCCAGCTTCGAGCTTATTTAGAAAGGAGTTTTCGTGACCGATTTCGTAACTGACGATCTGCGCTCCCGCTTGATCGAGGGTGTGCATGCCGCGGGTCGTGAGGTGATGGCCGTGTATCGGCGTGACTTCGAGGTGGCGACCAAGGGCGATGACAGCCCGCTGACCGAGGCGGACATGGCCTCGCATCATGCCCTGGTCGCGTTGCTCGAAACGTTGTCGCCGCAGGTGCCGATCCTCTCCGAGGAGTCCGGTGGGATTCCGTTCGCGACCCGTCGGGCGTGGGGCCGCTACTGGCTGATCGATCCGCTGGATGGCACCAAGGAATTCATCAAGAAGAACGATGAGTTCACCCTCAACGTCGCGCTGATCGAAGACGGTGTGCCGGTGTTCGGTATCGTGCATGCGCCCGCCGTGGGCGAAGCGGGTGGGACCACCTGGATCGGCCAGCACGGGCAGGGCGCCTGGAAGCAGCAGGCCGGTGGCCCTCTCGCCGCGATCTCGGTGCGCGCCTTGCCGGATCCCGAGCAGGCGCTCTGGAAGATCGTTGGTAGCCGCTCCCATGGTTCCGACGAGTTCGAGGCCTTCTGTGCCGGGCTGCCCGTCCATGAACGCGTCTCCATGGGCAGCTCGCTGAAGCTATGCCTGGTCGCCGAAGGCGCCGCCGATCTCTATCCGCGCCTCGCGCCCACCTGCGAGTGGGACACCGCCGCCGCCCAGGCCGTGGTCACCGCCGCCGGTGGTGACGTACTGAATGCCGAGACCCTCGAACCGCTGCGCTGCAACCAGCAGGACAGCGTGCTCAATCCGTTCTTTATCGTCTGTGGCCAGCGCGACGGGCGCTGGGAGCGCGCGCTCCGCGCGAGCCTGAAGCCGGAAGCTTGAAGAGAGCCGCTTCGCGGGAGCTTGAAGCCGGAAGCTTTAAGCTTGAAGAAACCCCAAGGTCAAAACCACGTTATCAAGTGGTGGGGTTGCACTGGCTTTTCTTCTAGCTTCCAGCCGCGAAGCGGCGCTCTTCCAGCTTCTAGCTAAATTCCTGACTGACATCACTTCCATTTCAAGGTTGCACCCATGTCTGAGATTTCGGCAGAACGAAAGACCCACCTCAAACAGCTCGAGGCGGAGTCGATCCATATCATCCGTGAGGTGGCGGCAGAGTTCCGCAACCCGGTGATGCTGTATTCGATCGGCAAGGATTCCTCGGTGATGCTGCATCTCGCGCGCAAGGCTTTCTATCCGGGTGTGCCGCCGTTTCCGCTGATGCACGTCAACACCACCTGGAAGTTCCGCGAGATGATCGAGTTCCGCGATCGCATGGCCGAAGAGGCCGGCATGGAACTGATCGAACACATCAACGAGGAAGGCCGGGCCGCAGGGATCAATCCCTTCGATCACGGCAGCTCCAAGTACACCGATGTGATGAAGACCCAGTCGCTGAAGCAGGCGCTGGACAAGCATCGCTTCGACGCGGCCTTCGGCGGGGCCCGCCGCGACGAGGAGGCCAGCCGTGCCAAGGAGCGGGTGTTCTCCTTCCGCGACAAGCACCATCGCTGGGACCCGAAGAGCCAGCGCCCCGAACTGTGGAACACCTATAACGCCAAGGTGAACCAGGGCGAGTCGATCCGCGTCTTCCCGCTCTCCAACTGGACCGAGCTGGATATCTGGCAGTACATCTACCTGGAATCCATCCCCATCGTGCCGCTGTATTTCAGCGCCCCGCGCCCGGTGGTGAATCGCGACGGCATGGACATCATGGTCGACGACGACCGCCTGCCGCTGGAAGACGGCGAAGTGCCCGAGGAAAAATGGGTACGCTTCCGCACCCTCGGCTGCTACCCGCTGACCGGGGCGGTGGAATCCACCGCCACCACGCTGCCCGAGATCATCCAGGAAATGCTGCTGACCCGGACCTCCGAACGTTCCGGCCGCGCCATCGATCACGATCAGGCAGGGTCGATGGAGCGGAAGAAGCGGGAGGGGTACTTCTAACGCGCCGGAGGCGCGTTAGAAAGCTGGAAGCTTGAAGAGCGGCGCTTCGCGCCTGGAAGCTGGAAGTCCCCGGCTGCGCCGGGAGCTAGAAGCCTGAAGCTGGAAGCTTGAAGAACCGAAGAACCCTCGCCTGTGCTTAGGCTAGCCTGTTGGAGTGGCCAGGAGGGAGGGCAGGACATGGACTTCGAGAAGCTTCAGGTGTGGAAGCGGTCGGCCAGGCTATCGGCCGAGCTCTACAAGGCGATGCGAGATCTCAGGGATTTCGGCTTCAAGGATCAAATCACTCGCTCAGGGCTTTCGGTACCCAGCAACATTGCAGAGGGCATGACGCGTGGCACGGCCAAGGACAAACGACACTTCTTGCTGATCGCCAAGGGCTCATGCGCTGAACTGAGAACACAGATCTACATCGGTATCGATATCGGCTACATCGAAAAAGCCAATGGAAACCGGTGGATACAGGAAACAAGGGAGATTGCCGCCATGCTCTCGGGGCTGATCGGCAAGCTCACCATCGAATGAATCGGCTGGGTAGCTAACGGGGTTGGGGGTTCTTCCAGCTTCAAGCTTCCCAGATCTACATCGGTATCGATATCGGCTACATCGAGAAAGCCAATGGAAACCGATGGATACAGGAAACAAGGGAGATTGCCGCCATGCTCTCGGGGCTGATCGGCAAGCTCACCATCGAATGAATCGGCTGGGTAGCTAACGGGGCTGGGGGGCTTCCAGCTTCAAGCTTCCAGCTTCTCAGATCTACATCGGTATCGATATCGGCTACATCGAGAAAGCCAATGGAAACCGATGGATACAGGAAACAAGGGAGATTGCCGCCATGCTCTCGGGGCTGATCGGCAAGCTCACCATCGAATGAATCGGCTGGGTAGCTAACGGGGCTGGGGGGTCTTCCAGCTTCCAGCTTCCAGCTTCCAGCTAAGGGACGGGAAATGGCACACGCCTCGGACTTGATCTCAGACGACATCGAAGCCTATCTGAAAGAGCATGAGCGCAAGGATCTGCTCCGCTTCATCACCTGCGGTAGCGTGGACGACGGGAAGTCGACGCTGATCGGGCGGCTGCTGCACGATTCGAAGATGATCTACGAGGATCAGCTGGCGGCGATCACTCAGGCGTCGAAGACGGCGGGGACGACCGGTGATGAGGTGGATCTGGCGCTGCTGGTCGACGGCCTGCAGTCCGAGCGGGAGCAGGGCATCACCATCGATGTGGCGTATCGCTTCTTCTCCACCGATCGGCGCAAGTTCATCATTGCCGATACGCCGGGGCACGAGCAGTACACCCGCAACATGGCGACCGGGGCGTCGACCGCGAGCCTGGCGGTGATCCTGGTCGATGCTCGCCACGGGGTGCAGACCCAGACGCGCCGGCACAGCTTCATCGCCGATCTGCTGGGCATCCAGCACCTGGTGGTGGCGATCAACAAGATGGACCTGGTCGACTACTCCCAGGAGCGCTATGAGGAAATCGTCGCCGAGTACCAGGAGATCGCCGGCAAGCTGAACGCCCCGGACATCCGCTTCGTGCCGCTCTCGGCGCTCAAGGGCGACAACGTCGTCAATCCGAGCGAGGCGATGGACTGGTACCGGGTCGATGGAAAACAGGGCCCGGCGCTGCTCGAACTGCTCGAGACCGTCGAGATCACCCACGACCAGAACCTGCGTGACCTGCGCCTGCCGGTGCAGTACGTCAATCGTCCCAACCTCGACTTCCGCGGCTATGCCGGGACCCTGGCCGCCGGCGTGATGAGCCCGGGCCAGAAGGTGAGGGCGCTGCCGTCCGGCAAGGTGTCGACCGTCGAGCGGCTGGTGACCTGGGACGGCGACCTGGAGGCCGCCTATCCCGGCGATGCGATCACCGTGACCCTGGAAGACGAGATCGACATCTCCCGCGGCGACTGGCTGGTCGCCGAAAATGATGAAGTGCCGCTGGCCACCAGCTTCGAGGCCGATATCGTGTGGATGCACGAAACGGCGCTCGAGCCCGGCAAGCTCTACGACATCAAGCTGGCGACCCGAGATGTGGCGGGCAAGGTGGTAGCGATCGACTATCAGGTCGACGTCAACACCCTGGAGCATCGTCACGCCGATCATCTGGACCTCAACGCCATCGCACGCTGCGCGCTGGAGCTGACCGCGCCGGTACCGGTCGACGACTATCGCACCAGCCCGGGAACGGGCAGCTTCATCATCATCGATCGGTTGACCAACATCACCGTGGGGGCCGGCATGATCCACCGGCCGCTGGAGAGCGAGCTGCCCTACGAGTTCCGCGAGCACGACAGCAAGGCCAGCGTGGTGTGGAACCGCACCAGCGTGACCCAGGCCATGCGCGAGCAGCTCAACGGCCATGCTGGCAAGTGCGTGTGGTTCACCGGTCTTTCCGGTTCCGGCAAGTCGAGCCTGGCCAACGCCCTGGAAGTGGAGTTGAACCGTCGTGGCTACCACACCATGCTGCTGGACGGTGATAACATCCGCCATGGTCTGTGCAAGGACCTGGGAATGGGGGAAGCCGACCGCACCGAGAACATTCGCCGGGTGGGCGAGGTGGCGCGGTTGTTCGCCGAGGCGGGCATCATCGTGATCACCGCCTTCATCTCGCCGTTCCGCGCCGACCGCGATGCGGCCAGGGCGTTGTTCGACGAGGGCGACTTCATCGAAGTGCACGTGGACACGCCGCTGGACATCTGCGAACAGCGCGATCCCAAGGGGCTGTACCAGAAGGCCCGAGAGGGCAGGATCGCCGACTTCACAGGTATCAGTAGCCCCTACGAAGCGCCACCCCAGGCCGAGGTGACGTTGAAGGGCGCGGAACACGGTCAGCAGGAACTGCTGGCCCAGCTGATCAAGCGGGTGATCTAAGACGCTCAGGCGGCGGCCGCGGGGAGCCCGCGGCTGGTTCGACAAGGATCCCGCGGTGGCCGCTTGGGCGGCCCCCGCGGGGCAGTTTCTGACAGGTGAATGCATGAAGATTGCCATTGCCGGCACCGGCTATGTGGGCCTCTCCAACGCCATGCTGCTGGCCCAGCACAATCAGGTCGTGGCGCTGGACATCGTGGCGGAGAAGGTGGCGCAGCTCAACGACCGGGTCTCGCCCATCGAGGACGCCGAGATCAGCGACTTCCTGGCCAACCGGGCGCTCGACTTCACCGCCACCCTGGACAAGGAAGCCGCCTACCGCGACGCCGACTTCGTGGTGATCGCCACGCCCACCGATTACGACCCCGAGACGAACTATTTCAATACCTCGACCGTCGAGGCGGTGATCCGGGACGTGATGGCCATCAACCCCGCGGCGGTGATGGTCATCAAGTCCACTGTGCCGGTGGGCTACACCGCCGAGGCCTGCCAGCGCTTCGGTACCGATAACCTGCTGTTCTCGCCGGAGTTCCTGCGAGAGGGCAAGGCGCTCTACGATAACCTCCATCCGTCGCGGATCATCGTCGGCGAGCGTTCCGAGCGCGCCGAAACCTTCGCCGGGCTGCTCGAGCAGGGGGCCGTGAAGGAGCAAGTGCCGGTGCTGTACACCAACAGCACCGAGGCTGAGGCCATCAAGCTGTTCGCCAATACCTATCTGGCCATGCGCGTGGCCTACTTCAACGAGCTTGACACCTACGCCGAGACCCATGGCCTGGACAGCCGCCAGATCATCGAGGGCGTGGGGCTGGACCCGCGCATCGGCAGCCATTACCACAACCCGTCCTTCGGCTATGGCGGCTACTGCCTGCCCAAGGACACCAAGCAGCTGCTGGCCAACTACCAGGACGTGCCCAACAACCTGATCCAGGCCATCGTCGACGCCAACACCACTCGCAAGGACTTCATCGCCGAGCAGGTGTTGGCACGCAGGCCGAAGGTGGTGGGGGTGTATCGCCTGATCATGAAGGCCGGGTCGGACAACTTCCGCGCCAGTGCCATGCAAGGCGTCATGAAGCGACTCAAGGCCAAGGGCATCGAGGTGGTGGTCTATGAGCCGGTGCTGGAGGAGGATACCTTCTACGGCTCGCGGGTGATGCGCGACCTGGACGCCTTCAAGCAGGAAGCGGAGCTGATCCTCAGCAATCGCATGGTCGCCGAGCTGGAGGACGTGGCCCAGAAGGTCTATACCCGCGACCTGTTCGGCAGTGATTGAGCCCGAGCCATGAGCGCTGCGTCATTGACCCCGGGGCCACGCAATACAAGGACGAGATGATGATTCATACACGCATGCACCGCTCGATCGCTGAACTCAGCCGTTCGCACAAGCGCCTGCTGATGGTGGCGGCCGACCTGGTGGCGCTGCCGCTGGCACTGTGGTCGGCCTATGCGCTGCGGCTGGCCGAGTGGTGGCCGGCGCAGTATATGGAGCCCTATTGGTGGATGTTCCTGGTCGTGCCGGTGCTGGGCGTGTTCGTGTTCGCCCGGCTGGGGCTGTACCGGGCGGTGGTGCGCTTCATGGGCCCCCAGGCGCTGTGGGCGGTGATCAAGGGTGCGGTGCTGCTGGCGCTGATGATGTGGGCGGCGGCCTACTTCTTCCAGTGGCAGGGCTTCCCGCGTTCGGTGCCGGTGAACTTCGCCCTGGTGACCCTGGTGTACGTGGGCGGTACCCGGCTGCTGGTGCGCAGCTACTATCACTGGCTGAACCGCCATTTCGCCGAGAAGGAGCCGGTGGCCATCTATGGTGCCGGCGGGGCGGGGGCGCAGCTGGCGCTGGCGCTCTCCAGCGGGCGTGAGTTCATCGTCACGGCCTTCCTGGACGATGCGCCCGCGCTGTGGGGCAGCACCATCAAGGGGGTCAAGGTGATGGACCCGGACGCCATCGCCGGGCTCGTCGAGCATCATGGCCTCAAGCGGGTGCTGCTGGCGATGCCCAACGCCACCAAGGCCGAGCGCAAGCAGGCCCTGGACAAGCTGACGGACCTGCCGGTGCACGTGCAGACGGTGCCCTCCATGCCCGAGATCGTCTCCGGCGAGGCCAGCCTGGACCAGCTGCGTGAGGTGGAACTGGAGGACCTGCTGGGGCGCGACCCGGTGCCGCCCGACGAGGCCCTGGTGGACGCCAGCATCCGCGGCAAGGTGGTGATGGTGACCGGCGCCGGCGGCTCGATCGGCAGCGAGATGTGCCGCCAGGTGATGCGCGGCGGCCCCAGGGCGCTGGTGCTCTACGAGATCAGCGAGTACGGGCTCTATGCCATCGACCAGGAACTCGAGGCGCTGAAGCGTGACATGGGGGCTGACTTCCCCATCTACCCGCTGCTGGGGAATGTCTGCGATCGTGAGCGGTTGGAGGCGACGCTGCGCTGCTACGAGGTCGATACCCTCTATCATGCGGCGGCCTACAAGCATGTGCCGATCGTCGAGCACAACGTGCTGGAGGGCGTGCGCAACAACGTGCGGGGCACCCGGGTGGTGGCGGAGAGCGCGGCCAGGCTCGGCGTGGAGCGCTGCGTGCTGATCTCCACCGACAAGGCGGTGCGCCCCACCAACGTGATGGGGGCCACCAAGCGAATGGCCGAGCTGGTGCTGCAGGACCTGGCCGCGCGGCACGGTGGTGAAGGGGAGCATCGCACGATCTTCTCGATGGTGCGCTTCGGCAACGTGCTGGGTTCCAGCGGCTCGGTGATACCGCTGTTCCGGCGGCAGATCGAGCAGGGCGGCCCCTTGACCGTGACCCACCCCGAGATCACTCGCTACTTCATGACCATTCCCGAGGCGGCCTTGCTGGTCATCCAGGCGGGCTCCATGGCCAAGGGCGGGGATGTCTTCGTGCTGGACATGGGCGACCCGGTGAAGATCGTCGACCTGGCGCGGCGCATGATCCGCCTGACCGGGCTGGAGGTGCGCGATGATGATAGCCCTGGGGGCGATATCGAGATCGCCTTTACCGGCCTCAGGCCCGGGGAAAAGCTCTATGAGGAACTGCTGATCGGCGAGAACGTGGTCGGCACCTCGCACCCCAAGATCATGCGCGCCCGTGAAGCCGTGCTGCCCACCGAGACGCTGCGCGAGCTGCTCCAGGCGCTGCACGACGCCGAGCACCAGATGGATAGCCATCGGGCCTGCGAAACGCTCAAGCTCGGCGTGGACGGTTTTACCCACGGCAGCGGGCTGTGCGACCTTCTGGGGCATGAGCCACCGAGCGCCGAGGCGGCCCCCGTCGTGCAGCTGCGTCGGGAAAACGGAACGGCGAATCCTTGAGGGAGGGGCGCGGCTCGTGATGGTGGCTTCCATGGGGTCTGACGCCCATGGCGGCACGGGCTGCTGGGTGCCGCGTCGTGACGGGTCAGACCCGGGGTACGGTGGCGCCGCGCGTGATCGGGCCATTGCGTATCGGCGGGGGCAACCGGGGTCTGACCCTGTGGCCTAGGATCGCTCTCCAGGCATCATCCTTCCCTATTGGAAGAGTGGGAAGGTCTTGAAGGCGGTGGCCATGGCGGCACGGGCTGCTTGGGTGCCGCGTCGTGACGGGTCAGACCCCGGGGCGGTGGCGCCGCGAGTGATCGGGCCATTACGTATCGCCGGGGGCAGCCGGGGTCTGACCCTGTGGCTTAGGATCGCTCTCCACGCATCATCCTTCCCTATCGGAAGAGTGGGAAGGTCTTGAAGGCGGCGGCCTGCGATGGTGGTATCCGTACCGCCATCGGCAGGTAAACATCGCCAACGCCGACAACATCGCGGGCATGCCCCAGGAGCTGTCCAGGCCCCGTCGGGAGTGTGTTCTGGAGCAGGCGCGCTGAGGTAAGCGAGAAACCGGCCATCCGAATGGCATCACCTTGGTGCTGCCGTGCGTAATGAGGTCTGATACCCTTCGCTGCTTTTGAGATCGTCCGCCGATACGCCGATGACTATCGGCATTGACGTCTTGACGTGCATTGCCAATAGGTAAGGCGTTCACACGCGGGTTGGGCCTTTGATGGCAGGGGAATCGTTTGGTGGAAAGTCGCATGGAGATGCCTCGGGCTGGTTGGAAGAAAGCAAATCACGCGATCGGTTGGGTGGCGCTATCCCTCTACGCTTTCGCCTGGTTGATCCATTTCGACCTGTCGCGTGCGGCGGAGTCGGTGTTCGTCCTGTGCTTCATCATCGCCTGGTGCACGGAACCGGCAGCGTCGGTCAAGTGGAACCGCGTGTTCCTGCTGCTGCTGTCGTTCGTCGTGCTTCAGGCTGGGGTGCACGTCTTCGCCGTGGCGCGCTTCCCTGACTTTGCCGATGAGCAGGTGAAGGCCGCCAGGCACTTCACCAAGCTGTTCCTGTGCATCGCGGTGGCCTGGTGGTTGCGGGGCTCCATGCGGGCGGCCAGGTATCTGCTGTGGGTCTTCCTGGCGGGTTTCCTGGTGTCCCTGGCGTTTCATTCCACCACCGAGGCATGGGCGGCGGCGCTGGCGGGTCGGCGAGTGGATTTCGGCTACACGAACGCTCAACACAGCGCCTTCTACCTGGGCCTGGTGTTGATCATGGGGGGCAGCTGGCTGGCTCGATGCCTGCAGCGGCGCGTCCGAGGGCTCGAGTGGGTGCCAGCGCTGGTCGTGACGCTGCTGGGCCTGGTGGGGGTCGTGGTGACCCAGACCCGGGCGGTCTGGCTGGCGCTGGCGATCGTGCTGGCCGGCTTGCTGCTCGTCGGGCTGGTGTATCTCTTCATCAGGCAGGGTGACCGCCGGGCATTGAGCGCCAGGGGCGTGGTGGCGCTCGTCGTCGTGGCGAGCACGTTGGCGGTGGCCGGATACTCACTCGCGCCGATCTTCGAGAAGCGGCTGGAGGCTGAGAGCACGACCATCCAAGCGCTTGAGGCGGGTGATGTTGATGAGGTCTCCATAAGAAGCAGTATCGGGGTGCGTCTCCATACCTGGTGGTATGCTTGGGAGAGAGTCCAGGAAAGGCCCTTGACAGGCTGGGGGGCGAAAAGCCGCAATCCATTGATCGATGAGGGGGACTTTCCGGGCTGGGTGAAACGTCGCTTCGGGCATTTCCATAACTCTTATCTGGAAATCCTGCTGGCCTATGGGGCCCTGGGGATGCTGGCGCTGGCGCTACTGACCGGGATGATTCTCAAAGGGACCCATTCCTTGCTTCGATCGGGGCAACGTCAATGGGGCCTGGGGCTTTTGTCGGCTTGGGCGTTCTTCTTCGTGGTCAATGTCTTTGAGTCCTATCTGATTTTTAGCTCTGGAATGTACTTCTACATCATCGTCGGTGGGGTGGGGATGTCCTTTTACCTGTTTGGTGCGCGTAACGGGAAAGAGGTGGCATCGTGATGAATGTCTTGCTGTGTGCCGATGAGGGCTATGCCCGTCATGGTGCCGTCGTGATGGCCTCGGCGATGGCGAATGCCTCTCGTGCCGATCAGTTGCGCTTCTTCTTGCTTACTCCTGGCCTGGAGGAGAACACCAAGGATCGTTTACATGCCTTGGTGGAGGCGGCCGGGGCCGTTCTTCACATCATCGAGGTTGATGTCCAGGAGCTGCAGGGGGTGAAAGCTGGCCGCTTCGGTGTCGCGGCTTTGCTTCGATTGTTGATGCATCGCTATCTCCCGGAGGATTGCGAGCGTGTCATCTATCTGGATTGCGATACTCTGGTGCTCGGGAGCCTAGAGGACTTGTGGAACCTGCCATTGGCGGGTGACGTCGCCGCGGCGGCTATGGATCTGTGCAACCCCTCCAGCAAAAACACCCGGCGTGACCCCGACAACTACTTCAACTCCGGGGTAATGCTAGTGAATCTGGTTGCATGGCGGAATGGACGAGTTGCTGAGCAGGCGCTGGCATTTCTCGAGCAAAACGGCGAGGGCTTGCGTTATCCAGACCAGGATGCCTTGAATCAGGTGCTGGACGGCAAGTGGCGTAGGTTGTCGGCGGACTGGAATTTCCAGCCAACTGCATACGCGGCAGTAGAAAAACGATACGCACATCTCATCCAGTACTTGCCTGATCTGGAAGCTGCCATTCGGTATCCACGTATCGTGCATTTCATTGGAGCGGTCAAACCATGGCATGCGACGTGTGTTCATCCGCTTCAGGATGATTTCATCGCCTACTCAAACCTCACTCCTTGGCCCATCAGGAAAGCCGCGTTGCGGTCTACGCTCCCGTTGGGCAAGCGCCTTCGTCTGGCGTTGAAACGGCCGAAGATTCGCCGGCGTCGAAAGTTGACGCGATCATAGGCCCGATATTTTCACGGATTGGAATGATGCACTATCTGGATCGTTTGACCGTTCATTTGCCAAGTGTCAATACTTCTATGCCCACCATCCAGTTGAGCACTTGATGCGTACCCTGGTCGTTGTCCGCTCCCTGAAAATGGGCGGCATGGAGCGTGTGGCGGTCAACCTGGCTGATGCCTTCGCGGAAGCTGGGCACGAGAGCCATCTGCTCAGTTTTCGCGAGGTGGCCGATCCTCTGCGTCCGGCACGCGACGAAGTACGAGTGCATCGGCTCAACCTGCGCTGGTGGAGCCGGCTGACCGGTGTCGGCTTGCTGCTGGAGCTGTTCGCTCGCCTCGTTATCAACCCGCTCATGAAGCGCTCGCTTTTCCTGGGCACCGGTGTGATGGGCGGCTGGGTCTTTCGTTGCTGGCTAGGTTGGGCCGAGCGTCGGTATGGGCGCTTCGATCGTATCGTCTTCCGCGGCGTTGGCACCTTCGAACTCGTCTGGACCTTCCGTGATGATCGAGCGCGCTATGTGCTGGAAAACATCCTGCATGTGGAGAAGATCGGCTGGCGTGGGCACCTGATGAGTCGTTGCCTCTTTGACCGCCGTCACCTGGTGACGGTGTCACACGGCGTGGCCGAGAGCCTCGACGAAGCCGCGAAAAGCTGGGGCTTCACGCCGGCGTCGGTGACGGTCATTCCCAATCCCTGCCCGATCGACGGCATTCGTCAGGCCATGGCTGAGCCGGAGCCCGATCTGCCCGATGCCCCCTATCTGGTCAACGTCGCCCGCCTGGTACCGGCCAAGGATCATGCCTTGTTGTTACGCGCCTATGCGGCGGCCGGTACGTCGATGCCGTTGGTGCTGGTGGGCGATGGGCAGGAGCGTGAGCGGCTGGAGGCACTGGCCGAGGCGCTGGGGATCGCCGAGCGCGTGATTTTCGCGGGGCAGCGCGCCAATCCTTACCCGTGGATGCACCATGCCCGGCTGTTCGTGCTCAGCTCGCGTTTCGAGGGCATGGGCATCGTGCTGTTCGAGGCACTGGCTTGTGATACGCCGGTGCTCAGCGTCGACTGCCCCGGCGGCATTCGCGAGATCCTCAAGGGCGATCTCGAGGCCTGCATCACACCGCATTCGGTCGAGGGGCTGGCGGAGGGCATTGGCCAAGCCCTCGATCGCGACAAGCCTGCCATCCAGGAAGCCTGGCTGGAGGATTTTCGGCCCAGCACCGTCGCAGCGGCCTTCATCGCTTCAGGGAAGACAGCATCGCCCTCATGAATAATCAGGATTCGCTTACCGAGGTCTTGCGTTCGGTGCCGCTGGCACCTGCTGGAGACCCGGCGTTTGCCCCGCTTTATGATGACAGGCTGCGCTGGCGGGTTCGTCGGGCCCGTTGGCAGGTGGCCATTCGCGAGGCATTTCTCGCGCGAGTGGCCACTCGGCTCGAGTGTCGCGTGTTGCGGAGATGGCGGCGCCAGGCTGTTGGCGCCGACTGGCTGGAACAGCGAGGGTTGCCACGGCGTGCCATGGAGCAATGTCTGGGCGATGACTTGTTGCTGCAGGTCGATCCTCGCGAGCTGATTCGCAGCACCGATTGGCGCGGCTATCCCCGCCGTTCACGGCCTTCTTCCTCGGCGTTCATCTGGGAGGGCGACTGGGATCAGCGTCGTGGCAACCTGTGTTTCAGCTCGCGCTATCGGTTCATCAGTGATCTGGACGAGCATCGTGACGATCTGTCGCGAACCGAGCGCTTTGCCTCATTGCGTGAACGTCTGGCTAAGGGGCATCCCTGGTCATCCCACCAGCAAGGCGTGCTGCTGGACTCCGAGCAGCGCATTCTGTTTTATCTGCGGGTCTATCTCAGTTTTCTGGATGACATGGCGGCCCGCGGGTTCGATGCCTCGCGGGGCAAGGATGAGCTGGGGGTGGCCGTCAGTCGTGAGGGCCGGTTGATCAAGATCAATCGTGGCCTGCATCGCCTGGCTATGGCGCAGCGCCTGGGGCTTCCATCGGTGCCGGTTCGCGTGAAGGCGGTGCATCGCGAGTGGTGGCAGCGGGTCGTGGGTGGGGCCAAGGGAGATGCCGCCCTGGCGCGATTGCGCGTCGCGCTGCGTGACTGCGTGCCGGAGTTCCTGCCGGGCGAGCGCGACCCGCAGGGGTATCCGGAAGGATTCGAGTGGCCCTCGCCTCGATGTGCAGGCAGTGAGGCTGGTTTGCCTGGTAGTAAGGCGTGATCGTCATGTTGCCTTGAGCAAGGCGATGCAATGGCGTCGGTATTTTTCCCCGCGCAGCTTGTCCACTGTCAAGGACGCTTCGAGAGCCGGCCATTGGTCGGCTCTTTTTCGTGGTAGCCGGCGAACATGGGTATCGATCCAGATAAGCCGCCCATCGGCGCGGATCAGCAGGTTGTCGTAGTGCAAGTCGCGGTGGACAAAGCCTGCCTGGGCGAGCATGTCGATCTCGCGGCAGAAGCGTTTCAGGAAACGCAGCCGGCTTGGTTCGTCGCTGGCTTCGAAGACTTCGCCGGCGGGTCGGGCGTCTTGCAGGTGTTCCATCAGAAGCAGCGAGGCGTTGCGATTGCCCGGGTTGAGCGATAGCCCCCAGCCGTGACAGTGGGGCGTGGCGAGTCCGGCTTGACGGAGGATGTGAAGGCTCAGGTATTCCTTGCGAGCATCCGACTGCAGCATCAAGCGTTTCTCTACGTAATCGCGACCCAGCCATTTGATCGGTGCCTGGCGCTTGGCGTATTTATCGGGCACGACTTTGGCCAGGATTCGGCCGTCCTGTGACAAATAGAACCGGCTGCTCCCTGCTTCTTCAAATGCTGCAGTGGTCGTGGTGCGGGCCAAACGCAGCTTTTCGGGTAGCCCATTCGCATGAAAGACGAGGTAGCGTCGGCGTCTGTCATCGAAGGGCAGATCAAGAAGTTTCATCCTCTTGCGGCCTTTGATCGGTGTCGTATTGTCGTTATCAATGGTTAGCCAATGTATCGGTTTTAGACGTAAAAGTTTGCAGCTTAGCACGATTTTGTACGTTCGGTGTCCTGGGCCTAGATGCCGTTCCTCATCAGCGTCCCCTCTTTCGACTGACCTCCTCACGTCTCGCCTGATCACGCTGTCATGGGAAAAACCATCATTCTGACGGCATGTTAACAATGTAACCTTGTGTTAACGGCTGTGCCGGTCCAGCGGCATGGCGATACGCCGAGGCCGGGTGCTTCACGTCAAGAACGCTTCTGACGTTATCCAGCGCTCGGCAGGCGTGTGCCCGAAGAAAGAGGTGTTGTCGATGGCTCAGAGCGGTGCCACGTCGGCGGTCGTCACCGCGGCCCGGGAGCTCGATGGGGCTCAGGAAGGCCCCAGGCTGCTTGCCCTGACCCCCATGGAGGATGCCTGGAGCAGCGAGATGGTTCTTCCCGGGGTGGTGACCGAGAGGCAGGAGGTGTCGGTGTCGCCCGGCGGCTGGCAGTACCTGTTGCGTTGCCTGGACCCCGTGCCGCCTGGTTGGCCCCGCTCGAGGCCGCACAAGGCGCCGCTTGTGGTCAAACGGCTGGTCATGGCGGTCGGCATGCGGCGCCCCGCGCGCGTGGCGCAGAAGGGCTGGTTATTGCTCAGCTGCCCGCAGGAACGGGAGCGTATCGCCGAGCTTGTGCTGACGCCCGGCGGCCGGCATTTCCTGAACCATGCGCTGCATACCCGGCGGGAGAAGCTTGCCCATGACTTCAGCGCAGAACTCCGTGGCCTGCTCTCTCAGGCCGGTGTGTCGTCGCCAGAGGTGCTGTTCGGCCCGGAAGCGCTGATGCAGGTGTACGGCCTGAGGAAGGCCCGCTATATCGATGTGCTGACCAAGGCGACGGTCTCGCTGACGGGAGGACCGCTCCGGGTCATCGCCTCGGATGAGTTCGAACATTTCTGTGCCGATCGCACACGGCTCCTCGAGGATGCCCGGCATCGTGTCGTATTGGATGGCTTGACGTTCGTGTCTTTCGGTACGGCTCGTGCGTTCAAGCGGCATCGCGGTAGCTGGCGTGATCGCAACGATCTGAGCATGATGCAGGCCCTGGAGCGGCGCCATCGCTGGCGACTGCGCCTGGCCAGCCTGGTCGGCCGGATGCTGCCGTGACGTTCGTCGCCAGCCTGGGCCTGTCTGCTCCAGGTGTCGATGCCGAGCTCACCACCATACCCACAGCGCCCCAATCGCCGCCACGCCCAGAAACGCTGCCAGCCCAAGCCGGGCCGTGGGTTGGCGATGTTCGCCATGCTGCGTCAGATGGGGCCCCATGGGGTCGTAGCGAACGGTCAACCGGCTGCCCGGTGGCGTTCGGGAGAGAAACGCTTCGGCGGCTTCCCGGCTCGTGAAGTCGGGAACGCCGTCGAACTGGCCGTTGTCAGAGCGATATTCGTTCCCCTCGACCTCGAAGCGGTAGTGGAGGCGGGCGAGGAAGCGCCTGGGATGCTCGTCGCGGTCGGCGCGGCGGTGATGGTCGTCGACGACCTGCACCTCGGTGCGTTCGACCGTCGCCAGTGCCGTGGGCCAGCGATTCACGTCGCGTCGTTGCCAGGCGCCGCGTGCGGCCAGGGCGGCGCCCAGCCCGCAGGCCAGGGCGACGATGAGGGGAATCATGTTCGGCATGTCGGGAGTTCCTATGATCCAGTCCTTGCAACGGCTCTTTCAGGACATGATGGCGCCGGCGGCGTCGTCTGAACAGGCCGAGCCCGGCCAGGCGCTGGCGGCGGCGGTGCTGCTGTGCGAGGTGATCCGCGCGGATTATCGCCTGGAAGAGGCCGAGCTCGAGCATCTCGCGGCGATTCTCGCCGCTCGCTTCGGGCTTCCCGGCGAGGAGGCGCAGGCGCTGGTGCGCCAGGCCTGCGACGAGACGGAGTCGGCGGTGGACCACCACCGCTTCCTGCGCGCGGTGCGCGATGGCTGCGACTACGACCAGCGGGTCGCGCTGGTTCGCGAGATGTGGTCGCTGGCGCTGGTCGACGGCGACAAGCATCCGCTCGAGGAGCACCGCATTCGTCGCCTGGCCGAGCTGCTGCACGTCGGCCACGGCGACTTCATCCGTGCCCGCATCGAGGCGGAAGGCGGCGACACATGAGGCCATGCTTGCGATGCTCCGGCGCTCTTGGGGATGATGGGGTCACAGCATCGACAAGGGAATGAACGGATGAGCAGCGGCACCATTGTACTGGGAGCGGGCATGGTCGGCGTGTCGGTGGCCTGGCATCTGGCCCGGCGGGGGCAGGACGTGACCCTGGTGGACCGGCGCGCCCCCGGGCGCGAGACCTCGTTCGGCAACGCCGGCATCATCCAGCGCGAGGCGGTGCGGCCCTATCCCTTCCCGCGGGATCTCGCCACCCTGTGGCGCGTGCTGCCCAATCGCCAGGTGGATATCCGCTATCGGCCCGGCGGCATGCTCGAGGCGGCCGGCCCCCTCTGGCAGTACTGGAAACACTCCGCCCCCGATCGATATCGGCGGATCGTGCCTGAATATGCGTCGCTGATCGAGCGCTGCCTGGATGCCCACGGGGCAATGATCGAGGCCGCCGGCGCCGAGTCGCTGGTGCGCCGCGAGGGCTGGCTCGAGGTATATCGTCATCGCGCCGCGCTCCAGGCGCGTCTCGCTGAAGCCGAAGAGAACGCGGAACGGTTCGGTGTCCGCTATCGGGCCCTCGATGCCGAGTCGCTGGCCGCCATGGAGCCGAGCCTGGGAAACGATGTGAACGACGGGCTGGCGGGGGCGATTCATTGGCTGGATCCCTGGACGGTAGCTGATCCCGGCGCGCTGGTTTCGGCCTATGCCGAGGCGTTCGAGCGCGAGGGCGGGCGTATCGTCCGGGCGGAGGTCGAGACGCTGTCGACGGGGGCCGGCGGCTGGCAGGTGGGCATCGGGAGCGAGACGCTGTCGGCCGAATCGGTGGTGCTGGCGCTCGGCCCCTGGTCGCGCCGGTGGCTGTCGCGCCTCGGGGTGTCGCTGCCGCTGTTTCCCAAGCGCGGCTATCACATGCATTACGCCAGTCGAGGCGAGGCGCGGCTGCATCACTGGGTGATGGATGCGGAGGTCGGCTATCTGCTGGCGCCGATGCGGGCCGGCATCCGCCTGACCACCGGTGCCGAGCTCGAGCGCCTGGAGGCGCCGCCGCATCTCGATCAGCTGGCCGCCGCGGAGGCCAGCGCGCGTCGTCTGTATCCGCTCGGTGAGCGGCTCGACGCCGAGCCCTGGAAGGGCGCGAGGCCCTGCACGCCGGACATGAAGCCGGTGATCGGGCCGGTGGATGGGCAGGCGGGGCTGTGGTGCGCCTTCGGCCATGGCCACCAGGGCTTCACCCTGGGGCCGGCGACCGGCCAGCTGCTGGCGCAGATGATGGCGGGGGAGGCGCCGGCGATCGACATGCGACCCTTCCGGGTCGACCGCTTCTGAACCGGCCGGGGGGGAGCGCTTGGCTAGCGGGCCTTGCGCTTCTCCTTGATCATGTGAATCAGCAGCTTGACCGCCAGGGTGAAGATGAACACCAGCCAGCCGGCGGTGGCGAGCACGTTGAACAGCAGCATCTTCTGAATGCCGTCGATGGGCGTGATGAGATGCTCGATCAGGATGGCGATCAAGAACGCCAGGCCCAGGGGCAGGGCGAGGATGTGCATCCACATCTCGGTGCGTCGCTTGCGCACGTGGTAGCGGCTCAGCAGCACGCGAATCGGGCGGTGCACGAAGCTGATCATGATGAGGCTGCCCGCGATCAGCAGCGCCGCCATGGTGGGCTCGATGTTGTCGATGTACACCGAGTAGCTCACCGACCAGTAGACCAGCAGCCACATCAGGCCGGCCAGAATGGCGACGAGGTCGGCGTAGTGACGAACCTTCGGCATGTTCTCTCCCAGGAAACTGTCGGACGTGTCGCGGATCCGCCATGAGCCCGGCCTCTTGGCCAAGGCCGCCCGACGTGACGCGGGCAGTCGCGCGACTCACGTCCGCGGGTCGCGGCGAAGGCTCGACAGGCCTGGCAGGATCGGCGCCTATGATACGGCATCGCGGCGGGCCGGCGCACCCGCGTTCGTCAGCGGGGCCGGCCGTCGGGCAGGGCGATGGCGCATTGCCTCTCACATCCTGCGCCTCTCACATCCCGCATCCCGCCTTGGAGGCCGCTTCCTGTATACTGCCGCCAGCGCCGGGCCTTGCGGCCCCTTTCATCCCCGGAATCGCCGAGACAGGATAGATCGTGACCTCCTTGACCCTGACCCGCCCCGACGATTGGCATCTTCACCTGCGCGATGGCGCAGTGCTGGATGCTGTGGTCCCTGCCAGTGCCCGGCAGATGGGCCGTGCCATCATCATGCCCAACCTCAAGCCGCCGGTGACCACCACCGAGCAGGCGCTGGCCTATCGCGAGCGCATCCTCGCGGCGGTGCCGGCGGGGCTCGACTTCGAGCCGCTGATGACGCTCTACCTCACCGATCGGACCGCGGCCGAGGAGATCGAGCGTGCCCATGCCTCCGGGCGGGTGCAGGCGGTCAAGCTGTATCCGGCGGGGGCCACCACCAACTCCGATTCCGGCGTGACCGACCTGGCGAACTGCGATGCGGCCATCGCGGCCATGGCGCGGCTGGGTATGCCGCTGCTGGTGCACGGCGAGGTGACCGACGCCGAGATCGACATCTTCGATCGCGAGGCGACGTTCATCGAGCGGGTGATGAAGCCGCTGCTGGCGCGTCACCCGTCGCTCAAGGTGGTCTTCGAGCACATCACCACCGCCGACGCGGCGGCCTTCGTGGCCGAGTCACCGGCCAACGTGGCGGCCACCATTACTGCCCATCACCTGTTGTTCAACCGCAACCAGATGCTGGTCGGCGGCATCAAGCCCCACTACTACTGCCTGCCGATCCTCAAGCGCGAGCGCCATCGCCAGGCGCTGATCGAGGCGGCCACCTCGGGCAGCGGCAAGTTCTTCCTCGGCACCGACAGCGCGCCCCATGCCAAGGGCGACAAGGAAAGTGCCTGCGGCTGTGCCGGCGCCTACACCGCGCCGCACGCCCTGGAACTCTACGCCACGGCCTTCGAGCAGGCCGGTGCGCTGGATCGTCTGGAAGGCTTCGCCAGCCACCATGGGCCCGACTTCTACGGCCTGCCGCGCAACACCGGCACCGTGACCCTGGTGCGCGAGGATTGGACGCTGCCGGAGAGCCTGCCCTATCCCGACGGCCAGGTCATCGTGCCGCTGCAGGCCGGCGAGACGCTGGGTTGGAAGCTGAGCGGCTAGCGGGCGGAACCGAATGGGGTCAGACCCTTAAGCGGCATTAGGATCAGAATGGGGTCAGACCCTTAAGTGGCCTTAGGGGCGGAACCCCTAAGGCCACTTAAGGGTCTGACCCCGTACCAGCCTCCGGAACCGAGAGCTGCTCATCGAGGAAGGCCAGGGCGGCGTCCATGGCGTCGTCGCGGGTCAGGAAGGCGGTGATATGGCCGCGCCATGTCTGCAGGTAAAGCTCGGCGGGAACGCCGGCGGCGTCGAGGCGACGATACATGTCGGTGGCGTGATCCACGGGGACCAGGCTGTCCCGATCGCCGTGGAACAGGAAGTGGGGCGGCGTCAGCGGGCCGACCTGGCGGGCGGGGGAGGCCAGGCGATAGGCGCGGGGCTTCTCGGCACGGGTGCCGCCGATGAATTCCCTGACCAGGCGGCCGTCGTCGAACTTCATCAGGTCGCTGGGCAGGCCGCCGGCCACCACGGCGGCCAGGCGTGTCCTCTCTCCGCCATGAGGGCGGTCGAGTGGGGAACCGGGTTGCTGTACCGCGAGCAGGCTGACGAGGTGGGCGCCGCTGGAATAGCCCACGCCGACGATGCGGTCGGTGTCGATGCGCCAGGCGTCGGCATTGTCATGCAGCCAGGTCATGGCGATCTGCAGGTCGTGCAGCTGGGCGGGAAAGCGGTGGTCGGGGGCGAAGCGATAGCCGATGTTGGTGACCACGTAGCCGCGGGCGGCCAGTCGCTCGGCGATCGGCGTCATGTCGTCGGGGTCGCGTCGCTGCCAGCCGCCGCCGTGGACGACCAGCGCCGCCGGGCGACGGGCGTCGCCCGGCGTGTCCGGCAGATAGACCCGGGCGGTCAGCGGGGCAGGCCAGTCCGGCGGTGTGTAGACGCGGTCGGGAAGCCGCCGGAAGCTGGTCTCGGCTTTGGCGGGGTTGTCCTGGGCCTCGATGGCGGGGATGCCATCGGTGCTGCGCTGGCTGGCGCAGCCGCCAAGCAGCAGGGGCAGGCACAGGGCCAATCCCAGCAGGCGGAGGCGGCAGCGTGGCATGCGTCAGTCCTCGACGGTGACGCTCGCGGTCGCCGGTTCGGCGAGCCTGGCCACCATGGCGGTGACCATGCGCGTCGAGTGGTCGGCGGCCTTGTCGAGGAACTCCTCGAAGGAAAGATGGTTGTCGCCGCCGCCGGCGATGTCGGACAGCGCGCGGATCACCACGAAGGGGCAGCCGTAGAGATGGCAGGTCTGGGCGATGGCCGCAGCCTCCATCTCGGCGGCGAGCATGGTGGGGAAGCGTGAGCGCGTGGTCGCCACCAGCTCGGGGCAGGCCATGAAGACGTCGCCGGTGGCGATCAGCCCCTCGACCACGTTGACCTCGTTCATCGCCTCGATGCACTCGCGGGCCACTGTCACCAGCCGCGTGTCGGGCAGATAGGCGGCCGGCATCTGCGGCACCTGGCCATGTTCATAGCCGAACACCACGGCGTCTACGTCGTGGTGGCGCACCTCGCTGGAGACCACCACGTCACCGATCTCGAGCCCTTCGCCGAAGCCGCCGGCGGAGCCGGTATTGATGATCGCTTCCGGCTGATACATGTCCATCAGCAGGGTGGTGCCGATGGCGGCGTTCACCTTGCCGATTCCGGACTGCAGGATCACCACCTCGACGCCGTGCAGGCGGCCGTGATGGAAGGTGGAGCCGACGTGGGTGCGGGTCTCGCGATCCTCGAGCATGTCCGCCAGTCGAGCGACTTCCTGGGCCATGGCGCCGATGATGCCGATGCGTTTCATCTATCCGGTGTCTCCGCGAAGTGAGGTGTCAGAAGGAGGGAGTCAGGCGTCTTCGCCGAAGACCTGAGCCCACTCGTCACGCTTGGCGAGAAAGCCGCGAGCGATGTCCTTGGCGCCCTCGAGGCTGTGACTGGCGGCCCAGCCGCACTGCATCTCGTTGCAGGCGGGGACTTCGCTGGCCTCGAGCACGTCCTCGAGGGTCTTCTCGATCAGCGTCAGGATGCCCTCGTAGTCGTCATGGTTGATCATCGCCCAGTAGAAGCCGGTCTGGCAGCCCATGGGGCTGATGTCGACGACCTTGTCGGTATGGTTGCGCGACATCTCGGCCATCAGGTGCTCGAGGGAGTGCAGGCCGGGCATGGCCATGTGGTCCTGATTGGGCTGACAGATGCGCATGTCGTACTTGGTGATCTCGTCGCCGTGCTGGCCAACGGTGACGCCGGCCAGACGGACGTAGGGCGCCTTGACCTTGGTGTGGTCGAGATTGAAGCTTTCGACGTTCATCTTGTCGCTCATCGGGCGGACCTCGCGAGTCGGTGGAAATCAGCGGCACATCTTAACGAAATCGGGCCACGGGTGCACGGCAGGCGCCGGTCTCCGTGGCCCTGTTGCCGGGGCCTGACCCCAAGGGGGACTGAAGGGTCTGACCCCAAGAGGGAGTTAGGCTTGAGCGTCGTGCATCTCGGCGGCGAGCAGGGTGTTCTCGAGCAGCGAGGCCACGGTCATCGGCCCCACGCCGCCGGGGACCGGCGTGATGTAGCTGGCACGGGCGGCGGCGGGCTCGAACTCCACGTCGCCGATCAGGCGGCCATCGTCCTGGCGGTTGATGCCCACGTCGATGACGATGGCGTCGTCACGGACCCATTCGCCCTTGACTAGCCCCGGCACGCCGACGGCGACCACCAGCAACTCGGCACGACGCACGTGCTCCTCGAGGTTGCGGGTGAAGCGGTGGCAGACGGTCGTGGTGCAGCCGGCCAACATCAGTTCCATGGCCATGGGGCGGCCCACGATGTTGGAGGCGCCGACCACGGTGGCGTCCAGGCCGCGCACGTCCACGCCGGTGTCCTGCAGCAGGGTAATGATGCCCTTGGGCGTGCAGGGACGCAGCAGCGGCAGGCGCTGGGCGAGTCGGCCCAGGTTATAGGGGTGGAAGCCGTCGACGTCCTTGTGGGGGAGGATGCGCTCGAGGATCGGGCGCGAATCGAGGTGGTCGGGCAGCGGCAGCTGGACCAGAATGCCATCGACGCTCGTGTCGGCGTTGAGGCGATCGACCAGATCCTCGAGCTCGGCCTGGGAGGTCTCGGCGGGCAGCTCGTACTTGATCGACTGGATGCCGGCTTCCTCGCAGGCGCGCTGCTTGTTGCGCACGTAGACGGCGGATGCCGGGTCTTGCCCCACCAGCACGACGGCAAGCCCGGGGACCCGTGCTCCGGCCTCGCGGCGTGCCTGCACCTGGCGTGCGACCTGCTGGCGGACTCGGGCGGCAATGGACTTGCCATCGATCAGTTGGGCGGACATCGAGTTTCCCTCTGGGTGAAAAGAAGACGGTGAGAAAAAGAGCGGCGATTTTCGCATGAGCCGGCGTTCAGGCAAAGCGATCTCGGGGACCGGCCGCGGGGCAGGGCGGTCATGGGGAGCAGGCGGGCGGTGATGAAGACAAAGGAGGATCGGCTAACATCCTGATCAAAGGGCATTGTGGCTTGACGAGCGCGGAGAGATCCGTAAAATACGCAGCGCTCGATGAGGCCCCTGCGGCGGCGTCGAGGCCGTGCAAGAGCCGGCGGGGTGTAGCGCAGTCTGGTAGCGCGCCTGCTTTGGGAGCAGGATGTCGGGGGTTCAAATCCCTCCACCCCGACCACAAGCTGTTGATTGAATAGAAGAAAGTTCAATTTTCTGCTTGCGGTAAGATGCTCGGGAACGTAGAATGCGCCCATAGCTCAACCGGATAGAGCAACGGCCTTCTAAGCCGTAGGTTGCAGGTTCGAGTCCTGCTGGGCGTGCCAGTCCAGATAGCGTCTAAGCGGTCTCGTGTCGGTCGAGCGAAATCGAAATGGTGGATGTAGCTCAGTGGTAGAGCCCCGGATTGTGGCTCCGGTGGTCGTGGGTTCGATCCCCATCATCCACCCCATTTCGATATCACCCCAGGCAGTGGTGGATGTAGCTCAGTGGTAGAGCCCCGGATTGTGGCTCCGGTGGTCGTGGGTTCGATCCCCATCATCCACCCCATTGCCTCCCTTCTTCTTTGTTTTTCAGTGATCTCCCGTCGTTATCGCTTCGTGACGCTGCCATCCATTTCGAGGTGGGCGGCGATTTTGTCGTTTCCGGCAGCTGCGATTGCCGCGTCCGGTCGGACCAGGGCACGGAGAATCGACGATATCCCCTTGTCTAATCGGGTGATCGCCCCCATAACTTCGTGCATGGCGCTTGCCACTGCTGGGCGGGATTCATAGAATCCTTGCCCTTGAATGTTTCAACGCTCTTCACGCAGCGCTTTTTTACACACTGAACGCCCCAGTCGGCAGAGGACAATTCATGCAAGTTTCCGTCGATACGACCTCCCAGATTGAACGCCGCATCACGGTGCAGGTGCCGGCCGCCGAAATCGACGATGCCGTTGCCGCTCGCCTCAAGGACGCCGCCAAGAACGTGCGCCTGGATGGTTTCCGTCAGGGCAAGGTGCCGATGTCCGTGATCCGCCAGCGCTACGGCCGTGGCGTGCGCGACGAGGTGGTCGGTGAGGTGATGCGCGAGCGTTACGTCAAGGCCATCACCGACGAGAGCCTGAACCCGGCCGGTAACCCGCAGATCGAAGCCCACGTCAACGAGGCGGGCAAGGATCTCGAGTTCACCGCGACCCTGGAGATCTATCCGGAAGTCGAGCTGGCCTCCATCGAGGGCACCGAAGTCGAGCGTCCGGTGGTCCAGGTCACCGACGCCGACGTCGACGAGATGATCGAGACCCTGCGCAAGCAGAACGCCGCCTGGGAAGAGGTGGAGCGTGCTGCCGAGGACGGCGATCAGGTCAACATCGACTTCCAGGGCTACCTGGGCGACGAGCCGTTCGAAGGCGGCAGCGCCGAGGGTCACGACCTGGTGATCGGTTCCGGCAGCTTCATCCCCGGCTTCGAAGAGCAGCTGATCGGCGCCAAGGCCGGTGAGGAAAAGGAGCTCAAGGTCACTTTCCCCGAGGATTACCAGGCCGAGCAGCTGGCCGGTCAGGAAGCGACCTTCAAGGTCAAGGTCAACGGCGTCAAGGCCCAGGCCCTGCCCGAGATCGATGCGGCCTTCGTCGAGAAGTTCGGCGTCGAAGACGGTGATCTGGCCAAGTTCCGTGACGAGATCACCAAGAACATGACCCGCGAGGCCAGCCAGGCCGTCGACAATCGCGTCAAGCAGCAGGTGCTCGAGGCGCTGAAGCAGGCCAACGACATCCCGGTGCCGCAGGCCCTGATTCAGCAGGAGACCGACGGTCTCAAGCGTCAGGCCGCTCAGCAGTTCGGCCTCGGCGAGGACTTCGACGTCAGCCAGCTGCCGGACGAGCTGTTCGCCGAGCAGGCCAAGAGCCGCGTGCAGATCGGCCTGCTGCTGGCCGAAGTGATCAAGGTCAACGAGCTCGACGTCTCCGACGACGAGATCAAGGCCAAGGTCGAGGAGCTGGCTCAGCAGTACCAGGAGCCGCAGCAGGTCGTCGAGTACTACATGGGCAACGACCAGATGAAGGATCAGGTCAAGTCCGCGGTCCTCGAGGAGAAGGCCGTCGACGTGCTGCTTGGCCAGGCCAGCGTCAAGGACGTCGAGATGAGCTACCAGGATGCGCTGGCCGCCGCTCAGCAGCAGGGTGGCCAGGCCGACGACGAAGAGGCCGACGAGGCCGAAGCCCAGGCCTGATGGCCGCTTTCACCCTTCCGCCCGCCGTGGGCGGAAGGGTGGACGTCCTGCCGGGATGTCGCTGATCGGCGGTGACGCATGGCGTTTTTCGCCATCGGCGAGGCGCGGCGTTGAATAGTGCGCTATTCACCCCCACCTTTCCCTGAGGTATGAAAACTCCGTGACCCCGCGAGATCAGCCCAGCCCGGCGGGCTACTGGTGTCGCCCCCACACATCGGACGCAAGGACATCACCATGAGCAACGAGTTCGATACCCAATCCGCCGGCGGCCTGGTGCCGATGGTGGTCGAACAGAGCGCACGCGGCGAGCGGGCCTACGACATCTACTCCCGCCTGCTCAAGGAGCGCGTGATCTTCCTGGTGGGGCCGGTCGAGGACTACACGGCCAACCTGCTGGTGGCACAGATGCTGTTCCTGGAGTCCGAGAACCCGGACAAGGACATCCATCTGTACATCAATTCGCCGGGTGGCTCCGTCACCGCGGGGATGTCGATCTACGACACCATGCAGTTCATCAAGCCCGACGTCTCCACCGTGTGCATCGGTCAGGCGGCGAGCATGGGTGCGCTGCTGCTGGCCGGCGGCGCGGCGGGCAAGCGCTACTGCCTGCCCAACTCGCGGATGATGATCCACCAGCCGCTGGGCGGCTACCAGGGTCAGGCCTCGGACATCGAGATCCACACCCGCGAGATCCTCGGTATTCGCGAGAAGCTCAACCAGATCCTGGCCGATCATACCGGTCAGGACTTCGAGACGATCGCCCGGGATACCGACCGCGACAACTTCATGAGCGGCCCTCAGGCGGCGGAATATGGCCTGATCGACGCCGTGCTGGATAAGCGGCCGACATCCTGATAGCGTGAAATCAACCACGCTGTGATTACGTGATTCCCGGCGGCCCACGGGCCGCCGCTGCGAGAGAGGTACGCGAATGGCCGACGGCAAAGGCAAGGACGAAGGCGGCAAGCTGCTGTACTGCTCGTTCTGCGGCAAGAACCAGAACGAAGTGCGCAAGCTGATTGCCGGCCCGTCCGTCTATATCTGCGATGAGTGTGTCGATCTGTGCAACGACATCATTCGCGAGGAGGTGCTCGATGCCGATGCCGAGAGCGACGAGGAGCGTCTGCCTGCCCCCCGCGAGATTCGTCACACCCTCGACGACTACGTGATCGGCCAGGACCGCGCTAAGATGGTGCTGTCGGTGGCGGTCTACAACCACTACAAGCGGCTGCGCTATGCGTCCAAGGACGAAGTGGAGCTCGGCAAGTCGAACATCCTGCTGATCGGCCCGACCGGTAGTGGCAAGACGCTGCTGGCCGAGACGCTGGCGCGGCTGCTCAACGTGCCGTTCACCATCGCCGATGCCACCACGCTCACCGAGGCGGGCTACGTCGGCGAGGATGTCGAGAACATCATCCAGAAGCTGCTGCAGAAGTGCGACTACGATGTGGACAAGGCCCAGCGCGGCATCGTCTACATCGACGAGATCGACAAGATCTCGCGCAAGTCGGATAACCCGTCCATCACCCGGGACGTCTCCGGTGAGGGCGTGCAGCAGGCGCTGCTCAAGCTGATCGAGGGCACTACCGCCTCGGTGCCGCCCCAGGGGGGTCGCAAGCATCCGCAGCAGGAGTTCGTCCAGGTCGACACCACCAACATGCTGTTCATCGTCGGCGGTGCCTTCGCCGGCCTCGACAAGGTCATCCGTGACCGCGCCGAGAAGGGCGGCATCGGCTTCAACGCCGAGGTGAAGAGCAAGGACGAGACCAAGGGTGTCGGCGACCTGCTGATGGACGTGGAGCCCGAGGATCTGGTCAAGTTCGGCCTGATTCCCGAGTTCGTCGGCCGTCTGCCGGTGATCGCGACCCTGACCGAGCTCACCGAGGATGCGCTGATCCAGATCCTCACCGAGCCGAAGAACTCGCTGATCAAGCAGTACGCCCGGCTGTTCGAGATGGAGAACGTCGAGCTCGACTTCCGCGAGGACGCGCTGCGTGCGGTGGCTCACAAGGCCATGGAGCGCAAGACCGGGGCGCGCGGCCTGCGCTCCATCCTCGAGTCGGTGCTGCTCGACACCATGTACGAGATTCCTTCCCTGGAAGGCGTCTCCAAGGTGGTGATCGATGCTTCCGTCATCGCCGGCGAAAGCGAGCCGCTGCTGATCTACTCCCAGCAGGAATCGCAGAAGGTCGACGGCACCGACGGCTGAGACGCCCGTCTCGCGCCGGTGCGCTGCCCGCGATCGGGCCGCGTCGACCCAAGGGCCGCCTCGGCGGCCCTTTTCTTTGCGCCGTCATTGCCTTGGCCTTGCAATGCCGCGTCATCGCCCCCATTCCTTGGGTATCTCCACTGATCGTTTGAGGAAGGTCTGCGATGCAGCAGAACGCCGAACAGACCCTGAGTCTGCCCCTTTTGCCGCTGCGGGACGTGGTCGTCTACCCGCAGATGGTCATCCCGCTGTTCGTCGGCCGTGAAAAGTCCATCCAGGCCCTGGAAGCCGCCATGGAGGCCGACAAGCGCGTGCTGCTGGTGGCGCAGCGTGAGGCCAGCAAGGACGATCCGGATAACGAGGATCTGTTCGACATCGGCACCGTGGCCGAGATCATGCAGCTGCTCAAGCTGCCCGACGGTACCGTCAAGGTGCTGATCGAGGGCGAGTCCCGGGCCGACATCCAGGACATCCTGTCCGTCGACGACGGCTACAGCCGCGCCGAGGTGGTGCTGCGCGACAGCGAACCGCTGTCCGAGCGCGAGCAGGATGCCCTGGTGCGCGTGCTGCTCAACCAGTTCGAGCAGTACGTCAAGATGTCCAAGAAGGTGCCCAACGAGGTGCTCAACTCGCTGTCGGGCATCGAGGATCCGAGCCGGTTGGTGGACACCATCTGCGCCCACCTGTCGCTGAAGATCGACGACAAGCAGCAGCTGCTCGAGATGGATCGCGTGCGCGACCGCATCGAGCATCTGATGGCGCTGATCGAGTCCGAGATCGACCTGCTGCAGGTGGAGAAGCGGATTCGCTCGCGGGTCAAGGACCAGATGGAGAAGTCCCAGCGCGAGTATTACCTGAACGAGCAGATGAAGGCCATCCAGAAGGAGATGGGCGAGCTCGAGAATGCGCCCAACGAGGCCGACAAGTACGAGCAGGCCATCGAGGCGTCCGGGATGCCCAAGGACGCCGCCGAGAAGGCGCGTCAGGAGCTCGGCAAGCTGCGGATGATGACGCCGTCCTCCGCCGAGGCCACGGTGGTGCGCTCCTATCTGGACTGGCTGATCGCGGTGCCGTGGAAGAAGCGCACCCGGGTACGCCATGACCTGGCCCACGCCCAGAAGGTGCTGGACGAGGATCACTACGGCCTCGAGGAGGTCAAGGAGCGCATTCTCGAGTACCTGGCCGTGCACAAGCGGGTCAAGAAGCTCAAGGGCCCGGTGCTGTGCCTGGTGGGCCCGCCCGGCGTCGGCAAGACCTCGCTGGGGCGCTCCATCGCCCGCGCCACCAACCGCAAGTACGTGCGCCTGGCCCTCGGCGGGGTGCGTGACGAGTCCGAGATTCGTGGCCACCGCCGCACCTACATCGGCTCGCTGCCCGGCAAGCCGATCCAGCGCATGAGCAAGGCCGGGGTCAAGAACCCGCTGTTCCTGCTCGACGAGGTCGACAAGGTGGGCATGGACCACCGCGGCGACCCGTCCTCGGCGCTGCTCGAGGTACTCGACCCGGAGCAGAACGACAAGTTCAGCGACCATTACCTGGAGCTGGACTACGACCTGTCCGAGACCCTGTTCATCTGTACCGCCAACTCGATGAACATCCCCGGCCCGCTGCTCGACCGCATGGAAGTGATTCGTCTGCCCGGCTACACCGAGGACGAGAAACTCGCCATCGCCAAGCGCTATCTGGTGCCCAAGCAGCTCAAGGCCAACGGCTTCAAGGACGACGAGCTTGGCTTTGCCGATGAGGCCCTGCTGGAGCTGATTCGCTACTACAGCCGCGAGGCCGGCGTGCGCGAGCTCGAGCGCCAGATCGCCAAGGTCTGCCGCAAGGTGCTGCGCGAGCGCATCGAGAAGGAAGGCAAGGAAGGCGCCCAGGCGCCGGCCATCCTCGCTGCCGCCGACATCGAGGCCTATGCCGGCGTGCGTCGCTACAGCTACGGCCTGGCCGACCAGGAGGACCAGGTGGGTCGCGTCACCGGCCTGGCCTGGACCTCGGTGGGCGGCGAGCTGCTCAACATCGAGTCGGTGGTGACGCCCGGCAAGGGGCGCATCAACAAGACCGGCTCGCTGGGCGACGTGATGAAGGAGTCCGTGAGCGCCGCCCAGACCGTGGTGCGGGCGCGGGCGGAAAGCTTCGGCATCGATCCCGAACGGTTCGAGAAGGAAGACCTGCACATCCACGTGCCGGAGGGCGCCACGCCGAAGGACGGTCCGAGCGCCGGCGTCGCCATGGTCACGGCGATGATCTCTGCCTACACCGGCCGCCCGGTACGCTGCGACGTGGCCATGACCGGCGAGGTCAACCTGCGCGGCGAGGTGATGCCGATCGGCGGGCTCAAGGAGAAATTGCTGGCCGCCAGGCGCGGTGGTATAAAGACCGTGCTTATTCCTGAAGAGAACCGCCGCGACCTGAAAGAGGTCCCGGACAACATCAAGCAGGCACTCGACATCCGGCCCGTGCGTTGGATCGACGAAGTTCTCGAGACCGCCCTGGGTGAAAAAACCGGTGGCCAGGATGAAGAATCTCGAGCGGAAGACAAGGCCTCTTCTCACTCGATGATCAGTACACACTGACGACATTTTTTCCTGCTTGCCGGGGTGAAAACCCCGGCATGACGGGGATTGTCAGGGAAGGTTGCTTGACACGTCTTTCATCGCATTGCTATAAACTATCGCCATGCTGTGATCGCGTCAGTCAGCCGTAAGTCTCGCCGATTAGAGCCAATTTACGTAACAGTCAAGGGGTGAAGTGTGAACAAGTCCGAGCTGATCGAAGCCATTGCTGCGTCTGCCGATATTCCCAAGGCAGCCGCTTCCCGTGCGCTGGACGCCATGGTCGACGCCGTGGCTGACAGCCTGAAGAAGGGCGACAGCGTCTCCCTGGTGGGTTTCGGCACCTTCACCGTCAAGGAGCGGGCCGCGCGTACCGGCCGTAACCCGCAGACCGGTGAGCCGATCGAGATCAGCGCCGCCAAGGTGCCGAGCTTCAAGGCCGGCAAGGCGCTCAAGGATTCCGTCAACTAAGGACACGGCCTTGCCGTCTTCCTGACCGACGTTTCCCTACAGGCGCACCGCTGTCGCGGTGCGCCTGTTTCGTTTTCGGAGCCCCGCAGGCGCCGAGCGTGCTGTGCTCGCCGTCGCGTGGCCAAGGTGGACGCCTGTAAGATGGGCGTCCCGAACCACTTGATCCGCAGAGGCCTGCATGCTGCAAAGTATTCGTGACCGCTCCACCAGTTGGGGTGCCAAGATCCTGGTCGGCGCCGTGGTGGTGACCATGGCCCTGTTCGGCGTGGAGTCCCTGGTGGGGCTGCTGAACAGCGACGTTGAGGAGGTCGCCACGGTCAATGGCGAGCCGATCACGCGTCAGCAGCTCGAGCTGCAGGTGCAGCGGGCGATCCGCAGCGGCCAGGTGCCGCCGGAGCAGGAGCGTCAGCTGCGGGCCGAGACGCTCGACAGCCTGATCACCAACCAGCTGCTGACCCAGTATGCCGAGGAGGGCGGCCTGCATCTCTCCGATGCCCAGATCGACCAGCTGATCGTCACCCTGCCGGAGTTCCAGGACGCCAACGGCCGTTTCGACAGCGAGCTGTTCAAGAATCGTCTCGCCAGCGCCGGCTTCACGCCCATTTCCTTCCGCGCCCAGCTGCGCGAGGACATGAAGCGTCGCCAGCTCCAGCAGGGCCTGGTCATCAGCGAGTTCAGCCTGCCGAGCGAGCAGGAGCGCCTCGCCGAGCTGCAGCGTCAGGCGCGCACCTTCCGTCACTATGCCCTGACCCCGGCCGACCTGGAGGCGGCGCCCGATATCGACGACGCCGACCTCCAGGCCTACTATGAGGCTCATGCCGACGCCTACCAGCGCCCCGAGCAGGTCAAGCTGGCCTACGTGGTGCTCGACAAGCAGGCCATGGCCGAGGACGTCGAGGTCAGCGACGAGGACCTGCGCCAGGCCTGGCAGGATGAAGCGGCCAGCGCCGACCGCCGTGTCTCCCACATCATGGTCAGCTTCGGTGACGAGCGCAGCCGCGAGGACGCGGTGGCCCGCCTGGAGGAGGTCAAGTCCCGGCTGGCCGACGGCGAGGCCTTCGCCGATCTGGCCGCCGACTATTCCGACGATACCTCGACCAGCGATGCCGGCGGTGACCTGGGCGTGATCGGCCGCGGCTTCTTCGGCGAGGCCTTCGAGGACGCGGCCTTCGCGCTCGACGAGGGGCAGGTGTCGGATATCGTCGAGACCGACAACGGCCTGCACCTGATCCAGGTCACCGAGCTCGATCGCCCGCCGTTCGAAGAGGCCCGCGACCGCCTGCGCCAGGACGTGGCGCTGGCGCAGGTCGAAGACGCCTTCAACGACAAGGCCCAGCGGCTGATCGACGAGAGCTTCGCCGCCGAGGACCTGGCCAGCGTGGCCGAGGATCTCGGTCTCGAGCGTCGCCAGAGCGACTGGGTGAGCCGTGATGATGTCGACGGCGTGCTGTCGGAGCCGGGCGTGATGCGCCAGGCCTTCAGCGATGACGTGCTGGAAGAGGGCTTCAACAGCGAGGTCATCGAGCTGGACGAGGATCGCCGCATGGTGCTGCGCGTGGTCGAGCATCGCGATGCCACCACGCTGCCGCTGGACGAGGTGCGCGACCGTGTCGTGGCGGCCGTCGAGGCCGAGAAGACCCGCGAGGCCCTCGAGGCGCGCGCCGACGAGATGCTCGCGTCGCTGCGTGGCGGCGAGACCCTGGGACTCGACTGGCAGCGGGCCGAATCGCTGAGCCGCCAGGCCGAGAGCGGTCTGGCTCAACCGGTGATCGAGGCCGCCTTCCGTCTGCCGCATCCGTCGGAGGGCGAGACCGTCTACGGCCGTGCCAACGACGGTCAGCGGGTGGTGCTGATCGGGCTGGAGTCCGTCACCGAGGGCGAGGCCAATGCGCAGATCGAGTCCTTCGTGGCGCGCATGGCCCAGCAGCTGCGCTCCCAGGCGGCGGTCAACGGCCTGCTCGACCATCTGCGTGAGCAGGCCGAGATCGAGCGTCCCTGACGGTCGACTCGACTCGCGCCACGGTAGAGGCAAGAGGAAGAAGGGGGCTTCGGCCCCCTTTTTTCGTGTCTGTCGTTCGTGTTGTCGCAGCGAATCTGACCGAGCCAGTCGGCTCGCTATTTATACCGTTATCTTTCATGCTTTACCCTCGTTGAGGCGTCGTCCTGGGGCGCGGAGCGGTGAGCATGCGATGATGACCACCGATCTTCCTTCCGTCGACGAGAGTTGCCCATGGCCCGGCCGCCGCTTCGCGATATTCCCGCCCATCTGATCACCGGCTTCCTGGGGGGTGGCAAGAGTACGCTCATCCACCACCTGATCGCGCACAAGCCACCCGGCGAGCGCTGGGCGGTGCTGATCAACGAGTTCGGCCAGGTCGGCGTCGACCAGACGATGTTCGCCGAACGCGACGATGTCGTGGTTCAGGCCCTGCCGGGCGGCTGCCTGTGCTGTCAGCTGGCCACGGTGCTGCAGACGAGCCTGGTGCAGCTTCTGCGACGCGAGCGGCCCGACCGGCTGATCATCGAGCCCTCCGGGCTCGGCCACCCGTCGGGGCTGATCGAGCTGCTGCGGGGAGAGGCCTTCGCCGGTGTGCTCTCGCTTCGGGACGTGGTGACGGTGCTGGATCCGCGGCGCCTGGACGATCCGCGCGCGCGAGGCCACGAGACCTTCCTCGATCAGCTGCGGCTGGCCGACGGCGTGGCCCTGACCATGGTCGATCGGCTCGACGCGGCGCGGGTGACGGCGGCGCGGGACTGGCTGGCCGAGACGCTGCCGGGTGAACGCTGGGTCGTCGAGGCGCCTCACGGTCGCCTGCCGGTCGCGCGGTTGCTCGAGGGTGGCGCTCACCGGGAGGGAGCCGAGCCTGCCTCTCCGGCGGCGCATCGTGCTCAGGCCACGGCTCAGGCCCAGATCCAGACCCAGACCCAGACCCAGACGCCGGGGCTCTTGCTCGATCTCGACGCCCGGGCGCCGCGCGTCGGGGCGCCGGTGCGCGAGAGCGGCGCGTCACTGGGCCATGAAAGCCTCGGCTGGCGCTGGCATGCCGATGAGGTCTTCGCCGCCGCGGCCATCACGGCCTGGCTGGACGCCCTGCCGGCGGCGCTGCGGGTCAAGGGCGTGCTGCACACGGACACGGGATGGGTCACGGTCAATCGCGCGAGGAACGACGCGCCGCTCTCGCCCAGCGAGTGGCGCCGCGACTCGCGCCTGGAGCTGATTGCCGAGGCCGGAGGGATGCCGGACGCCGAGGCGCTCGAGGCCGGGCTTGTCGGCTGTCGTCGATCGGTGACTTGACCTGGATCAGGCATCATTTCGCTCTGTCGCTGGCGGCCTCGCGATGACTCACTAAACTTACTTGCTGTTGAGCAGAGACGGGGCCAGACCCTTCATCGGACTTAGGATTTGCTATCCTAAGGCCGCTGAAGGGTCTGACCCCAAGGTAAAACGAGAGTGTGCCTCAGTCCTGCAGCGGGAAGTCGCGCAGCACCAGCGCCTGTCCCGGGACGCTCTCGATTTCCCAGCCCTGGTCCGGCTGCCAGTCGCCCAGCACGAAGCGACGCGCCGGCGTGCCGTCGATGTCGACGTCATGGATGGCGGGGCGGTGGGTATGGCCGTGAATCATCGTGGTCACGCCGTGCTCGCGCAGGGCCTCGACCACTTCGGCCGGCGTCACGTCCATGATGTCCTCGGCCTTGTTCGAGTTGGCCTCCCCGGACTGGTCGCGCAGCTGCCTGGCGAGCGCGATGCGCTCGGGAATCGGCATGGCCAGGATCTGCGCCTGCCACTGCGGGTCGCGGGCCTTGGCGCGGAAGGTCATGTAGGCCTCGTCCCGGGTGCACAGGCTGTCGCCGTGCATCAGCAGCACCCGCTCGTCGCCGAGGTTGACCACGCTGGGATCGGGAAGCAGGGTGGCGCCGGCGGCTTCGGCGAAGCGTTGCCCGAGCAGGAAGTCGCGGTTGCCGTGCATCAGGTAGATCGTGGTGCCGGCCTCGGCGCGCCGCTTCAGGGCCTCGGCGATGCGCGCGGCGAGCGCGGCGGTGCCGGTGGGGTCGGCGGCGCCGAGGTCCAGCAGGTCATCGCCGATCCAGGCCTCGAAGAAGTCGCCGAGGATATAGAGCGCCTCGGCGCCGGCGGCGCGGGTCTCCAGCCAGTTCAGGAAGCCCTCGGTGATGGCCGGGGCGCCGGGATGCAGGTGAAGATCGGAGATCAGCAGGGTCGACATGGCATCTCTCGCGGGCAGAGGATGAAGGAAAACGCCCCCGCCGGAAGGCGAGGGCGCGGGACTCACGGGGCGAGGACTCAGGCCTCGGCGTCGTCCTGGACGTAGGCGCGCTGGATGATCACGTCCTCGGCCGGCACGTCGGCGTGCATGCCGCGGCGGGTGGTGGCCACGCCCTTGATGCGCTCGACCACGTCCATGCCCTCGACGACCTCGCCGAACACGCAGTAGCCCCAGCCTTGCAGGTTCTTGCCGCGATGGTTGAGGAAGTCGTTGTCGGCCACGTTGATGAAGAACTGGGCGCTGGCGGAGTGCGGGTCCTGGGTGCGGGCCATGGCCAGGGTGCCGCGGGTGTTGGCCAGGCCGTTGTCGGCCTCGTTCTCGATCGGGCCGCGGGTCTGCTTCTGGTTGAAGTCCAGGTCGAAGCCGCCGCCCTGGACCATGAAACCGTCGATCACGCGATGGAACAGGGTGTTGTCGTAGTAGCCGTCGCGCACGTACTGCTCGAAGTTGGCGGCGGTCTTCGGCGCCTTGTCGTGGTTCAGGGCGACATGAATATCGCCGAAATTGGTCTGCAAGATGATCATCATGATGTCCTGTCTTCTCGAAGCGGGATGCCTTGGCGCCCTATGGGCAGGTGGCGCTATAATAGCCGTTTTGCGTCGATGCGCGAAGCCGTGGTCAGGCCCGCGGCGTCGCGACGACAGGCCCGCGTTCAACCAGAGGTTGCCCAATCAACATGACCAGCGAGACCACCAGCGCGCCGAACTTCATTCGCAACCAGATCAGCGAAGAGATCGAGGCCGGCCGACAGGGGAAGATCGTCACCCGCTTCCCGCCGGAGCCCAACGGCTTCCTGCACATCGGCCATGCCAAGTCGATCTGTCTGAATTTCGGGCTCGCCGAGCAGTTCGGTGGCGACTGTCATCTGCGCTTCGACGACACCAATCCGGCGAAGGAAGAGCAGGCCTATATCGACGCCATCAAGGAAGACGTCAGCTGGCTGGGCTATGAGTGGGCCGGCGATGTGCGCTTCGCCTCGGACTACTTCGAGACCCTCTACGAGTGGGCCCAGCACCTGATCCGCGAGGGCAAGGCCTACGTCGATGATCTGTCCCCGGAAGAGATGCGCGAGTATCGCGGCACCCTGACCGAGGCCGGCACGCCGAGCCCCTACCGCGAGCGCAGCGTCGAGGAGAACCTCAACCTGCTGGAGCGCATGCGCGTCGGCGAGTTCGCCGAGGGCGAGAAGGTGCTGCGCGCCAAGATCGACATGGCCGCGCCGAACATCAACCTGCGCGACCCGATCCTCTATCGCATCCGCCACGCCTCGCACCATCAGACCGGCGACACGTGGAAGATCTACCCGTCCTACGACTTCACCCACGGCCAGTCCGATGCCCTGGAAGGGGTGACGCACTCCGTCTGCACCCTGGAGTTCGAGGATCACCGCCCGCTGTACGAGTGGTTCCTGGACAACCTTCCGGTGCCGGCCAAGCCGCGCCAGATCGAGTTCGCGCGGCTGAACCTGAACTACACCCTGACCTCCAAGCGCAAGCTCAAGCTGCTGGTGGACGAGAACATCGTCGACGGCTGGGACGACCCGCGCCTGCCGACGCTGTCCGGCATGCGTCGCCGCGGCTATACCCCGGCCTCGATCCGCAAGTTCTGCGAGATGATCGGCGTGACCCGCGCCGACGGCGGCCTGGTCGATATCGCCATGCTCTACCACGCGATCCGTTCTGACCTCGAGGACAACGCGCCGCGCGCCATGTGCGTGCTCAAGCCGCTCAAGGTGGTGCTGACCAATGTCGCCGAGGACTTCGCGGAGACCTACCGGGTCGCCGGGCATCCGGCCCGCGAGGACATGGGCGTGCGCGAGATTCCCTTCGGCCGGGAAATCTACATCGATCGCGACGACTTCATGGAGGAGCCGCCGAAGAAGTTCTTCCGCCTGGCGCCGGGCAAGGAAGTGCGGCTGCGCAACTCCTACGTCATCCGCTGCGACGAGGTGATCAAGGACGAGGCCGGCGAGGTCAGCGAGCTGCGCTGCTCGGTCGATTTCGATACCCTCGGCAAGAACCCCGAGGGCCGCAAGGTCAAGGGCGTGATCCACTGGGTCAGCGCCGCCCAGGCGGTGCCGATGGAGGTGCGTCTCTACGACAACCTGTTCACCGTCGAGCAACCGGACAAGGACAAGGACGCCGACTTCCTCGAGCACCTCAACCCCGAGTCGCTGACCGTGGTGCAGGCCATGGGCGAGCCGAGCCTGGCCGATGCCGCGCCCGAGAGTCGCTTCCAGTTCGAGCGGGTCGGCTACTTCTGCGCCGACCGCCACGCCTGCCGCGACGGCAAGCTGGTGTTCAACCGCACCGTGGGACTCAAGGATGGCTGGGCCAAGGCCCAGAAGAAGGGCTGACATGCAGATCTACAACACCCTGACGCGTCGCAAGGAAACCTTCACGCCCATCGAGCCGGGCAAGGTGCGCATGTACGTCTGCGGCATGACCGTCTATGACTTCTGTCACCTGGGCCACGCCCGGGTGATGGTGGCCTTCGACGTCATCACCCGCTACCTGCGGGCCCGCGGCTACGACGTCAGCTACGTGCGCAACATCACCGACATCGACGACAAGATCCTCAAGCGGGCGGACGAGAACGGCGAGACCATCGAGGCGCTCACCGACCGCATGATCGATGCCATGCACGAGGACGAGGGCCGCCTGGGCGTGCTGCGTCCGGACGCCGAGCCGCGTGCGACCCAGCACCTGGACGAGATTGTCTCGATGATCCAGACGCTGATCGACAAGGGCTATGCCTACGCGGCGGACAACGGCGACGTCTACTACCGGGTGCGCAGGTTCGACGGCTACGGCAAGCTCAACAACCGTGACCTGGACGACATGCGCTCCGGCGCCCGGATCGACGTCGACGAGCACAAGGAAGACCCGCTCGACTTCGTGCTGTGGAAGGCCGCCAAGCCCGGCGAGGTCAACTGGCTCTCGCCCTGGGGCGAGGGGCGTCCGGGCTGGCACATCGAGTGCTCGGCGATGTCCACCTGCTGCTTGGGCGAGACCTTCGACATCCACGGCGGCGGGCCGGACCTGACCTTCCCGCACCACGAGAACGAGATCGCCCAGAGCGAGGCCGCCACCGGCAAGCCCTACGTCAACACCTGGATGCACGCCGGCGCGGTGCGGGTGAACCAGGAGAAGATGTCCAAGTCGCTGGGCAACTTCTTCACCATTCGCGACGTGCTCGAGCATCACGACGCCGAAGTGGTGCGCTACCTGCTGGTGTCGAGCCACTACCGCAGCCCGATCAACTACGCGCCGGAGTCGCTGGCCGACGCCCGCAAGTCGCTGGAGCGTTTCTACAATGCTCTGGACGGGCTGGCCCTGGACGGGGTCGAGGTACGGGAAGGCGAGGTCGATGCGCGCTTCGACGAGCGCTTCACCGCGGCCATGGACGACGACTTCAACACCGCCGAGGCGGTGTCGGTGCTGTTCGACCTGGCCCGCGAGCTCAACCGCGCCAAGAAGGAAAGCCCCGAGCAGGCGCCGGCCCTGGCCGCCGAGCTCAGGCGCCTGGGCGGGGTGCTCGGCCTGCTGCAGCAGGCGCCGGCGGCCTTCCTGAAGGGCGCCGGGGCCGGCGAGCTGCCGCTGACCGAGGCCGAGATCGAGGCCAAAATCGCCGAGCGTGCCGCGGCCAAGAAGGCCCGCGACTTCGCCACCGCTGACGGCATCCGCGACGAGTTGGCCGCACTGGGCATCGTGCTCAAGGACAGCCGCGAAGGTACCGGCTGGGTGTTCGAGGCGCCGGGCGACTGAGTCCTGATACTCGATCGATCCGCAATGGAAACGCCCGGCCTTGTGCCGGGCGTTTCGCGTCTGGGGGCAGAAGACTCAGTGCGTTTCCTCGCCCAGCGTCTCGTCGACCAGTGCCATGGCTTCGTCGAGGCTGACGGCGACCGCGTCCCAGGGCAGGGTCGATCCGACGAGATGGCAGTGGTAGAGGGCATCGTCATCGATGTCGACACGGTGGATGTCGTTGCCCCGGTCGTCCTGCCACCAGTCGGCGTGGACATGATGCCAGCGCGGGGCGATCCGAGCGTTCATGTTCATGCGTCACCTTCCTTCGTGAGCCGCCCGCTCGGGCGATTGCTCAGCAAGCCTTCCAGATTTTCAGGCGGGGTTCCGTCAGCCCGTGCCAGCGTGAATAGAAATCGATCCGACGCTGGGCGTTGGCGAGGTCTACCGGGCCAAGGTCTTCATGAGGGGCGTGGGCGAGACAGCCGACGTCGACCCGTTCATGGGGCCGGGAGCGCGTTCGGAGGCGTGACTCCTGGCGTTGGCCGCGGCCCATCGGCCGCGCTCGAGGGAGTGAGTGTTGCTCAACGGGCATGTGGGGCAACCGCAGTACCTGGTTCATGTGGCATTCCTCCGAACGGCATGTAACCCAGGGAGCGACTCACTGTCGCCGGTCTGTCGGACCGCCGGGGGCGGTCTTATGGTCAGCATAGTTGAGAAACGCTGTTTGTAAATTCAGGTTACAAAATATGTCGCTCAAGTCCGGCGCGAGAAGGCCGTTAGTGCATCATGCCGGTGGCAGCGGGAGGCGATGGGGCCAGGCATCGTCGACGACGAAGACGCGCTGCCAGCTCGGGGACGAGGTGGTGTCGAGAAGGATGGCGAGCTGAACCGGCGCGCCGCCGCGGAGAAAGTGCAGGCGCAGCCGATGCTCGAGGACCGACAGCGGGCTCATCTGCGGGAGGGGAGGAAACGCCAGCCAGTGAGGCTTGCACAGCCAGGCGCCGAGCGCGTTTTCCGGCAGGCGCTCGCACCAGGCTGGCCAGTCGTGCCAGTGCAGCCACTGGCCGCGCAGGTGGTCGGGCGTGGCCTGGCGCGGGGAGGGCAGAGGCGTCTGCCAGGGGTGGAACAGCACCCCGGGCATGGCCAGGCGCTGACGCAGCCCCGGCACCGGCGCTCCCAGCCGTTCGGCCAGCGCCTGGCGCGCCAGCGGGCGCTGGGCCAGCGGCAGCTGGTGGTGCTCCAGGTGATGGCGCTTGAGGGCCAGGCTGTCGAGCCCGCCGGGGCCGACCCAGCGAGCCTGATCGTCGTCGGCGCCCGGGCCCTCGGTGAGACCCAGGTAGTACTTGATCGCCACCTCGAGATGGACGGGCACAGGATCCGGCGACTCGGCGTAGATCAGGTCGAGCTCGCCCAGGGTACGACGCTCCTGAAGCACCGGCAGGTTGTGGGCGAGCAGGCGGGTATTCGGTGCGGTATCGAGCAGGAACTGCCACAGGCGCTCGTGATAGTGGCCCATGCGGCCCTCCAGGGCCGCGCCGACGTAGCGCTCCAGATCGCTCGGGGCGTCGTCCAGGTGGCTCAGATAGTCGCTCAGGGCGGCGTCGCTCTCGAGACCCAGGCTGCGGCGATCGGGGCGGCCGGGGGTCTCGAGGGTGATCAGGTCAGGTGCTTGCAACAGCCAGGCCAGGTCGCGTACCAGCGGGTGGCGCCAGGGGCGGATGTCATCGCGGAATGGCGGCATGCGGTCTCGCTCCGGGCGTTGAGATGGCGCTCTGACAGCGAAGCTATACAGGTCTTATACTCCAGCATACATTCATTCGGGAAGCGGGTGGTATCCATGCAGCCAGCACTGACACGTCTCGCCGCCATCGCGGCCGGCACCCTGATGACCCTGGGCGCGGCGCAGGCCCAGGACGCCGCCGGAGAGCCGGTGGTGATCGCCTCCAAGATCGACACCGAGGGCTCGGTGCTCGGGCAGCTGATCCTGCAACGCCTGGAGGCCGGCGGCATCGCGGTGGAGGATCGCCTGCAGCTGGGCGCCACCAGCATCGTGCGCACGGCCCTGACCGCCGGGGAGATCGATCTCTACCCGGAATACACCGGCAACGGCGCTTTCTTCTTCGACATGGCCGACAGCCCGGTGTGGAAGGACCCCGAGCAGGCCTATGAGACGGTCCGTCAGAAGGATCGCGAAGCCAACGATCTGGTGTGGCTGACGCCCGCCGAGGCCAACAACACCTGGGCGATCAGCGTGCGCGGCGATCTGGCCCGCGCGCACGAGCTGGCGAGCCTCGAGGACCTGGCCGGCTATCTCGACGACGGCGGCGAGTTCAAGCTGGCGGCGAGCGCCGAGTTCGTCGAGTCGCCCCAGGCGCTGCCGGCCTTCCAGGACGCCTATGGCTTCGAGCTCTCCGAGGACGAGCTGCTGGTGCTCTCCGGCGGCAATACCGCCGCCACCATGCGGGCCGCCGCCCAGCAGACCAGCGGCGTTAACGCCGCCATGACCTACGGCACCGACGGCGGCCTCAAGGCCCTCGATCTGCACGTGCTGGACGACACCCTCGGCGTGCAGCCGGTCTATCAGCCGGCGCCGGTGGTACGCGCCGAGGTGCTCGAGGCGCATCCCGAGATCGAGACCCTGCTGGCGCCGGTGTTCGAGGCGCTGGACCGCGACACCCTGCAGCGGCTCAACGGCGATGTGGCCGTCAACGGCCGTGATCCGGCCAAGGTGGCCGGCGACTTCCTCGACACCCTGGACGAATGAGCCGCGGGGTGAACGAGGAGACAGGGAACAGGGACGTGCCTCGCCCCAACGTCGTGCTGCTGAGCCTGCTGATGGCGACCCTGGTCGCCTGGAGCGGGCTCGATGCCGTCAGCGTGGCGCCCAATCGCATCGTACCCGGCCAGGGCTATGCCGCCTGGGAGGCGGCCGGCTGGCCAGTTTTTTTGATCAGCCTGGCGCCGCTGCTCGCCGTGCTGGCGCTGGCCTGGCGCCCGCAACGATGCCGCCTGCGCTGGGCCCTGGGGCTGGTGGTGGCGATGCTCGCCGCACTGCCGGCCTGGCTGGCGCTGGCCGCGGCCAGGCTGGTCGAGGCCGATCTGCCCCAGGCGCGCATGGGCGTGAGCGCCGGGGTCTGGGTGGCGCTGTTCCTGCTGCTGCTGGCGCTGATCGAGCTGCGCACGCGTTTGGCGCTGTCGCGGACGCTGGGCTGGTCGCTGCTGCTGGTGCCGCTGGCGAGCTTCGCCGCCTGGCTGACGTTCGGCCTCGAACCGCTGGCGCTGCGACAGGAGTTCCTGGCCCGCCGCGACGGCTTCATCTCCGCCATCGGCGAGCATCTGCTGCTGGTCGGCGCCGCCGTCGGCATCAGCCTGGTGCTCGGCGTGGCCCTGGCGCTGGCCATGCGCCGCTGGGCGCGCTGTCGCACCCTGGGCTTCGCGGTGCTCAACTTCCTGCAGACCATCCCCAGCCTGGCGCTGTTCGGCCTGCTGCTGGCGCCGCTGGCCTGGCTGGGCGCCCACGTCGAGTGGCTGGCGGCGCTGGGCGTGAGCGGCATCGGCGCCGCGCCGGCGCTGCTGGCGCTGGTCGGCTACAGCCTGCTGCCGATGGTGCGCAACACCTTCGTGGCCCTCGATGAGGTCGACCCCGGCGTGATCGACGCCGCCCGGGGCATGGGCATGAGCCGCGGCCAGGTGTTCCGTCAGGTGCGTCTGCCGCTGGCCGCCCCGGTGATCCTCGAGGGCATTCGCATCACCACCGTGCAGGCCATCGGCCTGACCGCCGTGGCCGCGCTGATCGGCGCCGGCGGCCTCGGCACCTTCATCTTTCAGGGGCTGGGGCAGGCGGCCATGGACATGGTGCTGCTCGGCGCCCTGCCGATCCTGGTCATGGCGCTGCTCGCCGATGCCTTGCTGGGCGCCCTGACCGACCTTACACGCCAGGGAGAGGCCACATGATCGAACTCATCGGCGTGTCCAAGTGCTTCGATGACACCGCCGCGGTGGACGACATCTCGCTGCGCGTCGAACGCGGCGAGCTGTGCGTGCTGGTGGGCACCTCCGGCTGCGGCAAGTCGACGACGCTGCGCATGATCAACCGCCTGATCGAGCACAGCGACGGCGAGATCCACATCGACGGCCAGCAGATCCGCGACTTCCGCGAGGAGACCCTGCGCCGGCGCATGGGCTATGCGATCCAGAGCACCGGGCTGTTTCCGCACTGGACGGTGGCGCGCAACATCGGCCTGGTGCCGCGGCTGCTGAAATGGCCTCCGGCACGGATCCGCGAGCGGGTCGAGGAGCTGATGGCGATGCTCGGCCTGTCGATGCAGGAATTCGCCGGCAAGTATCCGCGCCAGCTCTCCGGCGGTCAGGCCCAGCGGGTCGGAGTGGCCCGGGCGCTGGCCGCCGATCCCGATATTCTGCTGATGGACGAGCCCTTCGGGGCGCTGGATCCGATCACCCGCGAGACGCTCCAGCACGAACTGCGCGAGCTTCAGTCGCGGCTGCAGAAGACCATCGTCTTCGTCACCCACGACATGGACGAGGCGCTGCGGCTGGCCGATCGGCTGGTGGTCATGGACGGCGGACGCATCCGCCAGCAGGGTCATCCGCTTGAGCTGCTGCGCGAGCCCGCCGACGCTTTCGTCGAATCGCTGCTCGGCGGCGAGGACCGCGGCCTCAAGGAGGCGGCGCTGCTGACCGTCGGCGAGCGGATGATGCCGCTGAGCCCGCGGCTGCTGCCGCGGGAGCGGATCTCCCGCCACGCCACCCTGCGCGAGGCGCTGTCGATGATGCTGTGGCGCCACGCCGAGCGCCTGGCCGTGGTCGATGACGAGGACATGCCGGTCGGCGAGCTGTCGCTGCGCCAGCTGGTGGGGGCGAAGCATCATGAGTGAGGCGGTGAGTCGCCTGGTCTCGCGGGGAGGGACGCGCTGGCTGGTGCCGCTGGCCTGGGCCGTGCTGCTGCTCGCCGCCTGCGTGGGCATGCCCTGGCTCGAGGAGCTGTTCCGGCTGGTCGAGCCGGACAGCCGCAGCGTCGTCTATGCCCGGGCCGATTTCCTGACCCTGCTGGGCCGCCATCTGCTGGTGGTGGCCGTCGCGGCGCTGGCCGCGGTGGCGATCGGCGTCGGCGCCGCGGTGGCGGTGACGCGGCGCACCGGCCGCGACTTCCTGCCGCTGGTCGCCCAGCTGGCCTCGATCGGGCAGACCTTCCCGCCGGTGGCGGTGCTGGCGCTGGCGGTGCCGGTGCTGGGTTTCGGCACCCTGCCGATCATCGTCGCATTGCTGCTCTACGGGCTGCTGCCGATCGTGCGCAACACCCTGACCGGGCTCGAGGGCGTCGACTCCGGCGTGCGCGAGGCCGCCCGCGGCATGGGCATGACCAGCGGCCAGCTGCTGCGCCAGGTGGAGCTGCCGCTGGCCTGGCCGGTGATCCTGGCCGGCATCCGCACCTCGGTGACCATCAATATCGCCACTGCGGCGATCGGCGCCACCGTGGGGGCGAGCAATCTGGGCGACCCGATCATCTCCGGCATCGTCAACGGCAACACTGCCTACGTGTTGCAGGGTGCGCTGCTGATCGGGCTGCTGGCGCTGACCGTGGACAGCGTCTTCGCCCGGCTGCAGCCGGCCGCCGCTTAAGAACGCGGCCTCGCCGGCGTGTGACTTTCGTCGTGCTATCGAAGGTTTTCAGTTTACGTTAACGTCAGAGTCGTGCGTTGATCGACGCCCGGGCGATCCCCTGGCGGTCCGACACAAGAGCGACAACACTGCCCCCAAAAGGGGTAAGGATCACGACGATGACCACGACGCGAGATATTCACGTGCCGGAGTTTCTGGCCGGTGACGAGTTCAGCATTCCCACCTATCGGGTGCTGACCCAGGAGGGCACCCTCTGCGAGGGCGCCGAGGCTCCGACCCTCGAGCGCGACGAGGCTCGGGCCATCTACCGGGCGATGATCGCCACCCGGGTGCTCGACGAGCGCATGATGGCCGCCCAGCGCCAGGGCCGGCTCAGCTTCTACATGCAGTGCACCGGCGAGGAGGCCGCGGTGATAGGCACCACCGCGGCGCTCGACGAGGCCGACATGATCATGGCCCAGTACCGCGAGCAGGGCGCGCTGGTCTATCGCGGCTTCACCTTCGACGAGTTCATGAACCAGCTGTTCGGCAACGAGCTCGACTACGGCAAGGGGCGCCAGATGCCGATCCACTACGGGTCGCGCAAGCTCCACTACATGACCATCTCCTCGCCGCTGGCCACCCAGATTCCCCAGGCCACCGGCTACGCCTACGGCCAGAAGCTGGCCGGCGAGGGCCAGTGCACCGCGGTGTTCTTCGGCGAGGGCGCCGCCTCCGAGGGCGACTTCCATGCCGCCCTGAACATGGCGGCGGTGCACGAGGTGCCGGTGATCTTCTTCTGCCGCAACAACGGCTACGCCATCTCCACGCCGGCCATCGAGCAGTTCGCCGCCGACGGCGTGGCGCCGCGGGCCTTCGGCTACCGCATGCACGTGATCCGCGTCGACGGCAACGACATCCTGGCGGTCCACCGCGCCACCCAGGAGGCCCGACGCATCGCCGTGGAGCACAACAAGCCGGTGCTGATCGAGGCCATGACCTATCGCCTGGCCGCGCATTCGTCCTCGGACGACCCCTCCGGCTATCGCTCGCGCAAGGAGGAGGAGGCCTGGCGCGAGAAGGACCCGATCCTGCGCATGCAGCGCTGGATGAGCGACCAGGGCTGGTGGAGCGACGACGAGGAGAAGGAACTGCAGGAGCGGCTGCGCCGCGAGGTGCTGGAGGCCATGAAGCGCGCCGAGAAGCGTCCGCCACCGACCCTCGATACCCTGGTCACCGACGTCTACGCCGAGGTCACGCCGGCCCTGCAGCAGCAGCTCGATGCGCTCAAGTCCCATATCCGCCGCCATCCCGAGGCCTATCCGAAGGGGGCGCGCTTCCTCGATCCCGAGCTGAGCCGCACCGACGACGAGGGAGAGTCCTGATATGCCGACCATGAATCTGCTGCAGGCGATCAACCACGCCCTGGACATCGCCATGGCCGAGGACGAGAAGGTGCTGTGCTTCGGCGAGGACGTGGGTGGCTTCGGTGGGGTCTTCCGCGCCACCAGCCATCTGCAGGAACGCTACGGCCGGGCGCGGTGCTTCAACACGCCGCTGGTGGAGCAGGGCATCGTCGGCTTCGCCAACGGCCTGGCCGCTCAGGGCTCGGTGCCGGTAGCGGAGATCCAGTTCGCCGACTACATCTTTCCGGCCTTCGACCAGATCGTCAACGAGACCGCCAAGTTCCGCTATCGCTCCGGCGACCTGTTCAACGTCGGCGGGCTGACCATCCGCGCGCCCTACGGCGGCGGGATCTCCGGCGGCCACTATCACTCCCAGTCGCCCGAGGCCTACTTCACCCATACGCCGGGGCTGAAGATCGTGGTGCCGCGCAATCCCTACGAGGCCAAGGGCCTGCTGCTGGCGGCCATTCGCGATCCGGACCCGGTGATCTTCTTCGAGCCCAAGCGGCTCTATCGCGCGTCCACCGGCGAGGTGCCGGAGGAGGACTATCAGCTGCCGCTGGGCGAGGCCGAGATCACCAAGGAGGGCAGCGACGTCACCCTGGTGGGCTGGGGCGCCCAGATGGAAGTCATCGATCGCGCGGTCGAGCTGGCCGAGAAGGAGGGCATCTCCTGCGAGGTGATCGACCTGCGCACGCTCTTGCCCTGGGACGCCGACACCGTGGCGGAATCGCTGCTCAAGACCGGCCGGCTGGTGGTGACCCACGAGGCGCCGCAGACCGGCGGCTTCGCTGGCGAGATCGCCGCCACCCTGCAGGAGCGCTGCTTCCTGTACCTGGAATCGCCGATCCTGCGCGTGACCGGCCTGGATACGCCCTTCCCGCTGACGCTGGAGAAGGAGTATCTGCCGGATCACCTCAAGGTCTTCGAGGCCATCCGCGAGAGCGTCAACTACTGAGTCCAGGACAGGAGCAAGCACGATGACCGAGTTCAAGCTGCCCGATATCGGCGAGGGTATCGTGGAGTGTGAAGTCGTCGAGTGGCGGGTCGCCGAGGGCGACGCCATCGAGGAGGATCAGCCGGTGGTCGAGGTGATGACCGACAAGGCCCTGGTCGAGATCACTGCCCCCGAGGGCGGGCGGGTCACCAAGCTGCACGTGGCCAAGGGCGAGATTGCCAAGGTCCACGCCCCGCTGTTCGCCTACGAGATGGCGGACGGTGAATCGGCCGCCGAGCCGGAGGATGCCGAGGCATCGGCGCCGGCGAAGGAGGTCGACGACGACGCTGACACCGACACAGGAGCGCCCCGCCTCGAGACGCCGGCGCCGCAGGCGAGCACCGTGTGCTCCGCCGAGCAGGAGCGCCCCGACCGGGCCGCCTCGGGCCAGGGCCCCCATGGCCGGATTCCGGCCAGCCCCGCGGTGCGCCGCCTGGTGCGCGAGCATGACCTGCGCCTCGAGGACGTACCCGGCTCCGGCAAGGACGGCCGGGTGCTCAAGGAGGACGTGCTGGCGCTGGTCGAAGGCGACGGGGCAGCCGCCGAGCCGGTGGCGCCCGCTGCCGCATCGGGCAGGGGGCAGGATCAGGCTCAGGGTGAGATACGCGTCGAGCCGCTGCGCGGCGTGCGCGCGGCCATGGCCCGCCAGATGGTGGCCGCGGCCTCGACCATCCCGCACTTCCAGTACGGCGAGGAGATCGACGTCACCGAGCTGCTGGCGCTGCGCGAGCGGCTGAAGCCCCGGGCCGAGGCGCGGGAGGTCAGGCTGACCCTGATGCCGTTCTTCATGAAGGCCATGGCGCTGGCGATACGGGACTACCCGCTGCTCAACAGCCGGCTCAACGAGGCCGGCGACGAGATCCACTATCTGCCGTGCTGCAACATCGGCATGGCGGTGGACGGCAGGGCCGGCCTGATGGTGCCCAACGTCAAGGGCGTGGAAGGCCTGAGCCTGCTGGACGTGGCCGGCGAGATCCAGCGGCTGACCGCCGCGGCGCGGGAAGGGCGCGTGGCCCAGGCGGATCTCCAGGGCGGCACCATCAGCATCTCCAACATCGGTGCCCTGGGCGGCACCTATGCCGCGCCGATCATCAACGCCCCGGAATCCGCGATCGTCGCCATCGGCAAGAGCCAGTGGCTGCCGCGCTTCGACGAGGCCGGCGAGCTGACTCGCCGGGCGATCATGACCGTGACCTGGGCCGGCGATCACCGCCTGCTCGACGGCGGCACCATCGCGCGCTTCTGCAACGCCTGGAAGGGCTACCTGGAAGACCCGGAATCCATGCTGCTCGAGCTGAGCTGAGGATCGCCACGGGGAGGACGATGACCCAGCCGCTGCAGCAGTTCTATATTCCGGAAGACCAGTCGGTCTATCTGCTGAGCCATCACGACGCCCGCAAGCTGCGGGAGTGGGTGGCACTGTGCCAGGCCCAGCTCGAGCAGCTGGGCTACCGGCACATCGAGCTAATCGGCAAGGGCGCCTACGGCTTCGTGTTCGCCGGCCTCACCGCCGGCGGCGAGCAGTACGTATTCAAGTTCACCCGGGTCAACCTGCCCCAGTCGCTGCAGGACCGCCTCGAGGAAGAGGCCTTCATGCTCGAGCAGGTGGCCCATCCCCGGGTGCCGAGGCTGATCGCCTTCCAGCGGGTGCGCCACCAGTCGATCCTGGTGATGCAGCGCGCGCCCGGTGAGAACCTGGAGGAGGTCTCGCTGCGCGAGGGACGGCTGTCGCCGCGGCGGGTGGTGCACATCGCCGCCCAGCTGGCCGATATCCTGCGCGCCCTGCGCCGCGAGTCCGGCCCCTCCGGCCGGCCCATCGTCCACGGCGACATCAAGCCCTCCAACCTGGTGTTCGACGAACGCGACGAGAGCGTGGCGCTGATCGACTGGGGCTCCTCGGTGTTCGCCCAGCTCGACGCCGAGCTGCAGTTCGTCGCGGCCAACGTCATGGAGCTGATGTCGGACAACCTGCAGCAGACCAACGCCCGCTTGGGCGACGTCTATTTCATCGGCGACGACCAGCTCAACGGCGCGCTGTCGTCGCCGCGCTTCGACGAGCAGGGCGCCGCCGGCACGCTCTATGCGCTGGCCTCGGCCCAGTCGTGTCGTTTCGGTCACCGCGCGATTCCGGCCACCTCGCTGGGCCTGCCCATGGAGTTCGCGCGCATGCTCGACGGCATGCTCGACCCCGACCCGCGCACCCGCATGAAGGCCGGCGATCACTTCCTGCGCGAGATGCCGCGCCTGTCGCGGCTGGTGATGCTCGACCTGCCGAGCCCGCCCGAGGCGCCATTGGTGCCGGTATGGGCCCGGGCCGCTGACCGCGAGATCGACACCGTGGTCTACAGCTCGCGCAAGGCCTTCCTGCGCGAGGAGGACGGCCGGGAGACCCTCAGCGACGTCAACGACGTGCAGCTCGACCGCTACTACAAGAACTTCATGCAGGGCATGGGCGAGACCGAGAAGGCCTTTCTCGCTGCGGTCAGCCGGCTCGGCAAGTACCCGGTGGTGGGCGGGCTGGCGGTGCGCTGGGAGGCCGACGGCGTCTACATCGACTCCTCGCTGAACCTGCATGATCCCGAGCTCAAGCCGGCCTTCATCGCCGCGGTCAACAACATGGTCGACCTGGCCCGGGGCATCCACCGCCGGGGCATCTTCAAGAGCTGCCTGTTCAATGCCCGCGATACTCTGCACCTGGACCGCGAGGGCCCGGAGCGTCCCTTCGTGATCCCGCCGGACCTGCGGCTGGCCTACGAGGTCAGCGCGGTGCCGGAGCTCGAGGATCGCTCGCGGCTGCACAGCTATTTCGAGGACGGCCCGGACCCGGAGGAGTTCCTGGTGCTGCCCGAGGCCATCATCGCCTCGCTGGAGGCGCTCAACGAGATCCACCACACCGGCATGATCATCTTCGAGGCGCTGCCCGAGCACCTGAAGATCCATAGCCACTACCGGCTGCTCGACCCGTCCCGGGAGGCCGAATTTCGCCGCCGGCTGGACGACATCCTCGCCGCGGTGGGGCGCATCGAGGGGCTCGGCGTCTCGGGCTTCATGAAGATGCCCTACAAGGACACTCGCGTCTTCGCCCACGTGGCCCGCCAGCCGGAGCGCTTCTATCCCCGCGACCCGCGCGCCGCCCTGGCCGTGATGAAAGAGCAGGCCGAGTAAGAAAGGTAACGCCCGAGACGGCGAACCGAACCATGCACAAGCCACGGGGACAGGTCGCAGAGGGGGTTTTTGCCAGGGATGGCAAAAGTTAGCGCCCAGGGATGGGTTCACAGCGCCCCTCGAAGACCTGTCGACGTGGCGGCCTGGCGTCGAGGCCAGGACCAACGCCTGTTCATGCCATGAGCTTGTCGCGGCGATCTGGCAAGATAGGCGGCCTTGGAGCGTCTGACCTCCACGCCGGGCACGCGATGCCCGGGGCAAGCCTGCGCGAGGACGCGGTAAACCCGTCCCTGGGCGCTTCTTTTGACGTCCATGTCAAAAGAACCTCGCTACGCCTTGCCCCGGGCGCGTGCTCGAGCCGCAACAGACGCTCGCGACTGTCAGCAAAGATCAAGGACGCCGCATGGCTCAGCTGTTACGCATCGTGATGATCCACGGTCATCTCGAGGGTGTGGTCGAACTGGATGTCGATGGCCACACCAACATCTGCGGCACCAACGCTTCGGGCAAGACGACCCTGCAGCGCCTGGTGCCGGTCTTCTACGGGGAGCTGCCCAACCGGGTGGTGCCCAAGACCCGTCGCAAGTTCGATGCCTTCTACCTGCCGCATCGCAACAGCTATCTGGTCTACGAATATCGCCGAGAGGAGGGCGACGTCTGCCAGGCGGTGTTGACTCGCAAGAGCGAGGGCGGCGTCGAGTATCGCTTCGTCGGCGCGCCCTATCGCCCCGAGGACTACCTGGTCGAGACCGAGGGCGGCGTGGTCGCCCTCGACTACGCCCAGTGGAACCAGGGGCTGCGCCGCCAGGGCACCCAGGTGTCGCACAAGCTCGGCGCCACCTCGGAATACCGCGCGGTGATTCAGAACGACTTCACCCAGCACGGCGGCGGTGGCGGCCTCCGCGAGGGCCTGAAGCTGCGCCAGGTGGCCGCCCGCTTCAGCCTGGTGCGCGCCGGCCGTCGCATCCGCCACATGGAGAAGTTGGTCTCGGCGGTGCACGCCAAGGAGGGCAAGATGGACACCCTCAAGACCATGCTGGCGGCGATCTTCGAGGAGGACGGCGTCGAGCTGCCGATGACCCGCATCCGCAACACCAAGGCGCGGGAGTGGATCGCCCGCATGCGCCAGTCGATGCGCCTCGAGCCGCTGCAGCAGGCGCTGGCGGACCTGCAGCGCCAGGACCGCGAGATCGCCGACCTGGAGGCCGGCCTGTGGCAGCTGGGTCCCCAGCTCGAGGCCGACCGCGCCCGGGCCGAGCGCGGCCGGGCCGATCTCGAAGCGCAGATCGGCGAGCGCCAGCGCGATTTCCAGGCCCGCGAGCAGGCCTACGAGCAGGCGCGCCAGGACGTCAACGACCGCCTCAGCGAGATGGGCAGCGAGCTCGAGCAGACCCGCACCGAGCTCGACGATCTCCAGCGCCGCTTCGAGGCCTTCGAGGAGGCCGACATGCCCGGCCTGGAGCAGGACCTCAAGGCACTGCCCCAGTGGCGTGAGCAGCAGCAGGGCCTGCGCGACCATCTCGAGTTCATGCAGCAGGCGGTGCAGGAGAGCAAGGCCCGCCTCGAGGCCCGGCTGGTCGAGCTCGGCGATCAGCTCGAGCGCCGTCGCGACGAGCTCCAGGCCCGGATCGACGCCCTCGGCGAGGAGAAGGAAGCCCGCCGCGAGAGCCAGCGCGAGGCCGAGAGCCGCCTCGACGCCGACTACCAGACCCGCCGCCAGGCGCTGGACGGCGACTACCGCGGGCGACTCGAGCGGCTCACCGCGCGCCTCTCCGAGCTCAAGGCCGAGCTCGCCCACGGCACCCAGACCGAGGAGGAAGCCCGCGAGGCCGAGCGGGCCCAGCTGCGCGTCGACGAGGCGCGCAGCGCCCAGGACGCCATCGCCGCCACCCTCGACGCCCTGCGCGGCGAGCTCGACGGCCACAAGCGCGCCCGCGACGACGCCGAACGCGAGCTCGACCGGGTCCGCCAGCAGCGGGCCCGGGCCGAGGCCCGTCTCGAGGCCCTGGAGGTGCAGCGCGATCCGGCCCAGGGCAGCCTGCGGCACTTCCTGAGCCATCACCGGCCCGGCTGGGAGCAGACCCTGGGCAAGGTGCTGGCGCCGGCGCTGCTCGAACGGCGCGATCTCGCCCCGCAGCTCAACGACGACGCCAGCGACGACCTCCACGGCCTGGCCCTCGACCTGGCCGCCATCGCGTTGCCCGACCACGCCCAGGACGAGGCCGGCCTGCAGGCCGAAATCGGCGCCGCCGAGCAGGCGCTGGACGACGCTCGGGGGGCGGAGCAGGACGCCGAGAAGGCGCTCAAGGCCGGTCACGACAAGGTGCAGGAGGCCGACGCGCGTCTCGAACGGGCGGGCGGCGAGAAGCGTCGCGCCGCCGAGGAAGTGGACTACGCCTTGCAGGCCCGTAGCCAGTGTCAGCTGCGTCATCAGCAGGCGCAGCAGGAACGCCAGGCGAGCCGCCGCCAAGCCCTCGAGGAGCAGGAGGCGGTGCAGCAGGCGCTGCGCGAGGAGCGCGACCAGGCGCTGGCGACGCTGGACGAGACCCACCGCGCCCAGCGCATGGAGCTCACCGCCGATCACCAGGGCCAGCTGGCCGGCGTCGATCGCCAGATCGAGCAGTATCGCCGCCAGCTCGGCGAGCTCCGGGAAGACAACCGACGCCAGCGCGAGGAGCTCGAGGCCGCCTTCGATCGCGAGCTGGCCGATCGCGGCGTCGACCCGGTCAAGGTGCGGGAGACCCGGGCGAAGATCGAGGACCTGGGCCAGCGCATCCACGACACCGAGGCGCGGCGGGACGAGCTCGACGCCTACGCCCGCTTCATGCGCCTCGACTGGGGCGAGCGCAAGCCGCGGCTGGTGGCGCGGGAAGCGGAGCTGAGCCAGGCCCAGCAGGCCGCCGAACGCGAGCGCAAGACGCTCAAGGACGCCTTCGACGCCGACCGGGCCGAGCATCGGTCGGCGGTGGGTGAACTCAAGACCCGCCGCGAGGCCGAGCAGGCGCTGATCGAGACCCTGGCGCCGCTGCTCGATACCCTGGAGGGGCTGTCGCTGGCGCCGGCCAGCGAGCCGCTCGGCGAGGCACCGGGTGACGTCGACGAGCGCATCGAGCGCGTCCGCCAGGCGCTCACCGACCACGCCCGCGCGCTCGACGCGCTGCGCCGCGGCTGCGAGAAGATCGAGGCCGACCTGGTCAAGGGCGCCAGCGCCGACTTCCAGGACACCCTGGAGGCCGAACGCGCCAAGCTCGAGGACACCGGTCCGCGCCGCCTGCTGGCGGTGCTGGCCGACATGCTGCAGCTGCTCGAGGGGCAACAGCAGCAGCTGCTGCAGGAAGGCCGCAATCTCGGCGACGATCTCGACAAGTTCTTCACCGTGTTCCGCGACCTCAACCGGCGCATCAACGCCCAGAGCCGGCGGCTTTCCGACGAAGTGGCCGACGACCTCAGGCTCGAGGGCATCGGCAAGGCCGAGGTGAAGATCCAGTCGACCATCGACGAGCTCGGCTTCTGGGAGCCGCTCAAGCGCTTCGCCCAGCGCTACCGCGAGTGGCGCGACGGCGGCCGCACGCTGCCGGACGACGACTACCTCGACGCCCTGGCCGACGTGGTGGAGCTGTTGCGCAGCGACCAGCAGTACAGTGTCGAGAGCCTGCTGCGCCTGGAGCTGCACCTCAACGAGGGTGGCGCCGACCTGGTGATCAAGAACGACCGCCAGCTGCTGGAGTCCTCCAGCCACGGCATGGCCTACCTGATCCTGTGCAAGTTCCTGCTGGCCTTCACCCGGCTGCTGCGCGGCCCGGCCGAGGTGGCCGTGCACTGGCCCATCGACGAGATCGGCACCCTGGCGTATCACAACGTCGAGAAGCTGTTCGACGCCTGCGACAACAACCGCATCCATATCGTCGGCGCCTTCCCCAATCCGGAGTCGGACGTGCTGATGCTGTTCCAGCACCGCTATCTGATCGACCGTGACGAGACCGCGCCCGACAAGCGCCGGCTCAAGCGCATCGAGCCGCGACTGAGCCGCCTGGCCCAGCGCCTGGAGGAGCGCCAGAGCGACCGTCAGGAGGCATCGGCATGAGCGAGGACATGATGTCAGAGCATTCGACCGCAGAGCGTTCCATGGTGGAACTGGGTCCGCTGCTGGAGCGCCTGCTGGCCGGGGATTTCCTGTGCGCGGTCAGCGACGGTACGGCCTTCCGCCGCCTTCAGGACGAGGCGACCCGCGAGCGCCTCGACGCCTACCTGCGTCCGCTCAACCGGCGCCTGGCGAGCAACGAGGAGGGCAGCGTCTACTTCCTGGCCTGGCGCCAGCTGGACGACACCGCCCGCGACCAGCTCTCCCGCCAGCTGGCGGAGACCGTCGGCAGCCTGCTGCCGATGCTCGAATGGCTGCAGCTGGTGCAGGAGGCGCTCGGCCGCGACGGCCCGGTGTCGCCCGGCGACGTGCTCAAGCCGGCCGACTTCAGCTCGCGCTGCGAGGACAACCAGGGGCTGCGCGAGCGCCTCGAGCGCCTGGCCACGGATCCGTTCTTCGGCTCCCAGAGCGAGCAGCTCGATGCCCAGATCAAGCAGGTCTTCAAGCGCCTGCGCGAGCGCGGCTACCTGAGCCAGCCCCACGCCGACCGCCACTATTTCATTGCCACCGCCAAGATCGACTACCTGATCGAGCTGGTGCGCTTCATCCGCGACGAGGAGCAGCTGCCCGTCGACGACCAGGCCCCGGAGGCCCAGGAGCGGCTGCTGTGAGCGCGAGCGACTCAGACGCCCTGGACAACCGCCTGCTCGGCACCGGCGCCGAGCGGCTGGCGCTGCTGGGCAAGCACGCCGAGGCGCTGATGGCCGGCTACGTGCGCGACGAGGTGCCGCTGGAGGGGCTTTCCACCACCGCGCTGAATCGGCTGCTGTCGGCGCGCATCCTGTGGCGGCCCGACGAGCAGGCCGGGGTGAAGCTCGCGCCCAAGGTGCGCGAGCTGATCGCCGAGATGCTGGCCGACGAGACCCGCCGCCACGTCAACGCCGACGTGGCCGAGACGCTTGAGCTGACGCGCGGCCTGGTGCAGAGCTATCGCGAGGCTCGTGACGGCGCCGAGTACTGGCGTCAGGAGCAGCAGCTGCTGCGCCTGCGCCAGGCGGTGGACGACCTCGACGGCCGCTTCGCCGACGCCATCGACAGCCTCTGGCGGCGCCTCAACAGCGATTTCGGCTTCGTCAGCCGGCTGGCCGACAAGATCCGCGAGAACGACCGCGCCCAGAAGCAGATCGTGCGCCTGCTCGACGGCCTGGCGCTGATCGACTTCGACGAGCTGATCGACCTGGTGGGCGCCGACGGGGCGCTGCGCAAGCTGCTGGTCAGCCAGCTCCAGCATCGCCTCAGCCAGCACTACACCAGCCTGCGCGAGGTGCAGCGCCGGCTGATCGAGCTGATGGCGCGCTTCCGCCAGCAGCAGTCGCGCAGCCGCCTGGTGGCGGGCATGGCCGCCTTCCTGCGCGAGCATCCCGGCTTCGTGCCCGGCAACTACGCCCGGCGCAGCGAGGTGCCGGCGCTGGTCAACCGCGCCGCGCCGCTGACCGCCGCCGGCGCGGTGGCGCTCGATCAGGCCCCGGATGCCCGGGTCGTCACCGAGCTGCTCCACGACCTGCCGCGGCCCGCCGCGGCGCCGGAGCCCGTCGCCGCCGCCGTGGCCGCCGAGCGTCACGAGGATTCGATGGTCGCCGCCCGCCAGCAGGCCTTGAGGGAGGACGTCGAACGCTTCTACCTGTCGGTGGTCGAGGGCGAGCCGCTGAGCGCGCTCGAGTACCTCGAGGCCGGCGGACTCGACTGGGGCCCCGAAATCTGGCTGTTCCAGGTGCTCGCCGAGTTCCAGGGCCTGCCAAGGCGCGAGCAGGCTGCGTTCCGGCTGCGACAGCAGGAGACCCGGGCGGCCGCCTTCAACGACGTGCGGCTGATTCACGACCTGCGCCTCGAACTCCGGGATAACGCATGACGATATCTCTCCATGGGGGTGAGGCCGCGCCGCGTGCCTGTTTTAATGGCAACAACGATGGAAAAAGAGACGACGCGCATGCGCAAACTGCTGCTGAACGCCGACATGGGCGAGAGCTTCGGCGCCTGGACCATGGGCATGGACGCCGAGGTGATGCCCCACGTGGACCTGGCCAACGTGGCCTGCGGCTTCCACGCCTCGGATCCCGATGTGATCCGCATGACGGTGCGCCTGGCGCGCAAGCACGGCGTCACCGTGGGCGCGCATCCGGCCTATCCGGACATGGTGGGCTTCGGGCGGCGCCACATGGCCTGCACGCCGGAGGAGATCGAGAACCTGGTGCTCTACCAGCTCGGGGCGCTGGCCGGCGTGTGCCGTGCCGAGGGTCTGGCGGTGGGCTACGTGAAGCCCCACGGGGCGCTCTACAACGACATGATGCGCGATCCCGAGATCCTGGCCGGGGTGATGCGCGCGCTCGTGGCCTTCGACGCCGAGCTGCCGCTGATGGTGATGGCCACCCGCGACGATTCCGCCGCCCGCGAGCTGGCCGAGCGCTTCGGCGTCACCCTGTGGTTCGAGGCCTTCGCCGACCGTGCCTACGACGGCGAGGGACGGCTGGTGTCGCGGCGCGAGCCCGGCAGCGTGCACCATGACCAGGCCACGATCGTCGACCAGGCGCGGCGCATCGCCCGCGGCGAGCCACTCGTCGCCCGCGATGGAAGCGCGCTGATCCTCGCGGCCGACACCCTCTGCGTGCACGGCGACAATGCCGAGTCGATCGCCGCCATCCAGGCCATTCGCCGTGCCCTCGACGAGGACGACGACGGCGATGAGGGGAACGCATGAGCGTCCCCGGCCTGCCGCGACTGGAGTCGGCGGGGCTCGACGGCTGGCTGGTACGGCTGTTCGATGCCATCGACGAGGCCAACCTGCCCTGGATCACCGCCCTGGTGCGCGACTGCGAGGCGGCCTTCGGCAATGCCCTGGTGGACCTGGTGCCGTCCTATACCACTCTGCTGGTGATCTTCGATCCGATGCGGATGACGCCCGACGAGGCGCGAGAGCGGCTCGCCGAGACACTGGCCGCGCTGGCGCCCGACGACGAGGCCGCCACGGGCGAGGTCCACGAGCTTCCGACCTGGTACCACGAGAGCGTCGGCCCGGAGCTGCCGCACCTGGCCGAGCGGGCGGGGCTCGACGTGGCGGAGACCATCGCACGGCACGCCGAGGTGACCTATCGCGTCTATGCGCTGGGCTTCGCGCCGGGATTCGCCTTCATGGGCAGTGTCGACGAGCGCCTCGAGACGCCGCGCCTGGAGACGCCGCGCAAGCGGGTGCCCGCCGGCAGCGTGGGCATCGCCGGACGCCAGACCGCCGCCTATCCCGCCGTCTCGCCGGGGGGCTGGAACCTGATCGGCCGCACCGCCGCGCGGCTCTTCGATCGCGACCGTGACGGCTTCAGCCTGCTCAGGGTGGGTGACCGGGTGCGCTTCGTGCCGGTCTCGAAGGAGGAACTGGTGCGACGGGGCGCCGATGTCACGTCCATGGAGGACACGCGATGAAGGCGGCGATACAAGATGCCGTGGCGGGGCTGCGGGTCATGCGCCCGGGGCCGCTGGCGCTGCTGCAGGACGCCGGGCGCTTCGGGGTGCGCCGGCTGGGCGTGACCCAGGGCGGCCCCGCCGATCTGCACGCCTGGGCCTGGGCCAACCGGCTGGCCGGCAACGCCTGGGGGGCGGCGGCGCTGGAAGTGACGCTCGGCGGCCTGGCACTGGAGGCCGAGCGTGAGTTGACGCTGGCGCTGGCCGGCGCGGATCTCGGGGCGACCCTCGACGACGCGCCGCTCTCGCCCTGGCAGCGGTTTCGCCTGCGACCCGGCCAGGTGCTGCGCTTCGCCCAGCCGGTCGGCGGGCTGCGCGCCTATCTGGCCGTGGCCGGCGGTTTTCGTGCCGAGCCGGTGCTCGGCAGCCTGGCCAGCGTGGTGCGCGAAGGGCTCGGCGGCCACGATGGCCATGGCCACGCGCTGGCCGAGTGCGATGTCCTCCACGTCGGCACCGAGGCGGGGGAGCACCCGATCGGCGACGAGCGGGAGGCGCCCGCGGAGGCGCGCCTGGACTACACGGCGATGCCGCGGCTGTCGCTGCTGCCGGGCGCCCAGATCGCCGAGTTCGAGGGCGCGAGCCTGGCCGTGGCGTTCAATACGGCCTGGCGGGTCGACGACCGCGCCGACCGCATGGGCGTGCGACTGCGGGGGCCGACGCTGCGCTGTCGGCTGACCAGCATGATCTCCGAAGGGCTCGGCCTCGGTGCCGTGCAGGTGCCGCCGGACGGCCAGCCCATCGCGCTGCTCAACGACCGTCAGACCATCGGCGGCTATCCGCGGCTAGGGGCACTGACGCCACTCTCCTGCGCGCGGCTGGCGCAGTGTCTGCCGGGCCAGGAGGTGCGGCTCGCGGCGGTATCGGCCGAGCGGGCGCTGGCCGACTATCGTCGTTTTCGCCGTGCGTTCGCTTGACCCGGTTCAGATGCCGAGGCCGCTTTCGCGCAGCAACTGGTCGATGCTGCGCTCGGCCTTGCGCAGGCCGGCACCTTCGACCATCAGCTCGCTTTCGAGGTTGGCGATGCCTTCGCCGACGAGGCGGTTGAGCAACTCGTTGACGGGCAGGTCGCAGCGTTCGGCCAGGTGCTCGAGGCGCAGTGACTGGTCGCGGGTCAGGTGAAGAAGATGAGGTAGCGGCATGGTGAAGACTCCTCCGTGGGCTCGTGAGGAGTATCCCGCATGGGTCGTGACAGCACGATGACCGGGATCAAGGCGATCCTGCCGCCTCGGCTCATGCCAGGCCGCGGCGCTGCATCGCGTCGAGGATGATCGGCACCGGCGTCATCAGATGCTCGCGCATCATCGTGCGGGCGCGCTCCACGTCGCGGGCCAGGGTGGCGTCGACCAGGGCGGCGTGTTCCTGGCGCTTGCGCGCCAGGGCCTCGTCGGAGAGCACGGTTTCCTGCAGCCACAGGTGGCGATAGCGCTCGACCTGGTCGAACAGCCCCTGGCGCGCCTGCATCAGGTGGGGGGAGTTGCAGCCGGCGACGATGGCCGTGTGGAAGGCCTGATGACGGGTGTCCCAGACGTCGAGCATCTCCTCGGGACTGTGCACCTCCATGACCTTGGCCAGGGTGTGCGCCTTGGCCAGCACGTCGGCTTCCCAGGCGTCGTCGCCGCGCTGGATGGCCAGCTCCAGCATCAGTCCCTCCAGCTGGGCACGGGCATCGTAGAGGTCGGCCAGTTCCTCGCGCGACATCGGCGCGACCCGGTAGCCGCGCTGGCTGATCGCCACCACCAGCCGCTCGGCGACCAGCTGGGACAGGGCCTCGCGCAGCGGACCGATGCCGAGGTCGTAGCGTTCCTTGAGCCGGCTCATCAGCAGCTTCTCCCCGGGCGGATAAACGCCGCGGATGATGTCCTGCTTGAGCCAGCGGTAGGCGCTGATGCCGAGGTTCTGCTTGGGAGTGCTGTCCATGGTGCTGCCGTTCCCTGTGATGGTCGGCCATGATACCCGATCGGCGCCGCCGTCGAGAATCCGCCCTGGCCGGGTTCAGCAGCGATAGCCGGTCAGGAAACGCTCGTCCAGCCGGCGCTTCCAGTACCAGGCCAGCCGTCCGCCCCACCAGGCGCCGCCGCGCATTGCCAGCGCCTGACGACGGCCCAGGTCGAGGATCGACAGCGCCCGGGACTGCGGGCGATAAGGGCGCAGCGCCTCGCCGTGCCACCAGGCGGCGAGGTTGTCGAGCAGCACCGGCGCCTGGCGCACGCCGTAGACGCCGAGCCGTGGCAGCTCGTGGTCGATCATGGCGGCGCAGTCGCCGGCGGCGAAGACCCAGGGGAGCGCCGGGCTCTGCAAGTAGTCGGTGACCGCCAGGCCCCGCCCGGGGATGATCGGCAGACCGAGCCGCTCGAGCAGCGTCGGTGGCGCCAGGCCGACGGCATGGATGACGTGATCGGCGGGTATGAAATGGGCGTTGTCCTCACTCGGCGGCTGATTCGGTGGTGTCGCCATGCTGCCACCGGGCAGATGGCCGACCAGCGCGAGCCCGGTCTCGACCGCGATGCGGCGTTGGACGAGCCGCCGATGCAGCCAGCGCACCGCGCCTCGCGGGGCGCCCGGCAGCAGGTCCGATGACCGGGTCAGCAGGCGAATGGTCGGATCGACGCCGTGGCGATCGGCCAGGGCCCGCAGCTGGCAGGCCACTTCGACGCCACTGGCGCCGCCGCCGGCCACCAGCAGGCGTGGGCACTTTCCCGCGGCGAAGTCGTGCGCCAGCCGATGTCGCAGCGCCACCAGTCGGGGAATCGGCTTGACCGGCCAGATATCGGGGCCCTCGGGATGAGCGGGCGGCGTGTTCACCGTCGAGCCCAGGTTGAGCGAGACGGCCGACACCGCCAGACGCCGGCCGTCGTCCAGCAGCGCCTCGTACCGGTCGGGATCGAGCCCGGCCAGACGGCCGCGCAGGCCCTCGACCCCATGGCGGCGGGCCAGCGCCATGGGCTCCAGGCGGTCCGCGGCGGGCGAATGCTGGCCGCCCAGCACGCCGCCGGCCATGCCGGAGTACCAGAAGCCGCCGGGGTCGAGCAGCATTACCCGGGGCATGGGCAGACGGGCGCGCTGGCTGACCAGATGCAGGTGCGCATGCCCGGCCCCCACCAGCAGCAGCGGGGCGTCGGCGAGCGGAGTCGGTATCGACGCGGGCATGGTAAGGTCGGGGGATGCGTTGGTCGCCATGGAGCGCCGTCGGGTGGCCAGGGTACCGTCATCTTGGGCTGGTGAGCCCGCGTGCGCCACTCCTCTCGCGTACGCCATGTCGGAGAACCGGCACCAGGGCAGGCGGTGAGAATGAGACCGTCCGACACCGTGCGTTAGCACTTTCGGTTGACGTTTGGCATGACAAGGTCTCAGATAAAGCATTGAACAACAATGAGTCGGATGAACCCGATGTGGGTGCGAGCGCGGAGACCATACCTTACGTCATGCCTTGGGGCCTGCCTCGCAGGACTCGCCCTCTTGGCCGCCTCGCTTAGCTCCGCCGAGTCCGATCGCGGTGAAACGACGGAACGCCCTGACAATGTGGTGCCGCGCATTCAGGTGCTGGCGTCCTATCACCGCGGCAACCTGTGGACCGACGAGCTGCTGGCCCGCCTCGACGAGGCGGCCGAGCGGCTCGGCGTGCCGTCGCTCGACGTGGACTACCTGGATGCCCGGCGTCTGGGCCGCGAGCGGGCCTTCATGCTGCAGCGGGAGCGCCTGGAAGGGCGGCAGGCGGTGACGCCCAGCGATCGCCTGCTGTTGATCGATGATGCGGCCCTGGCCTTCTACCTGGCCCGGCCCGAGGACTGGCAGTCGCCCTCCCGGGTGGTGGCGATCGGCATCAACGATCCCGACCTTCAGCGCCAGGCCCGGGCGCATGGCATCAAGCGCATCATGACCACCGGGGTGGCCGAGTCGTCGTTGGCTTTCCTCGGTGAGGCGTTCGGCGCGACGTTGCCCTGGCTGGTGCTGGGGGACGAGACCGCCGTCGGCGAGGATCTGACCCGGGGCTTCGTGTCGCGCCTGCGGGCGTCCTCGTCGGGGCGCCTGGCCGGTGTGCTGTGGGACTGGACGCCCGAAGAGGTGGTCCGCACGCTGCAAACCCTGCCGGTCGACACCCGGGTGTACCTGGTCGAGGGGCAGACCACCGGCAGCGGCGACTTGGACCCGAGGCAGCGTCTTTGGCTCGAGACGCTGGAGGACCAGGGCGTGCCGGTGTTCTGCCATCTGCCGTACCAGCTGGACCTGGGCTGTGCCGGTGGCGTTCTGCTCGACACCCGGCGTGTGGCCACCCTGGCCATCGAGACGCTGCTGAGTCCGGTGTTCGAGCGCCAGCCCGAGCGCCAGGTCGTCATGGCGGGCCGTCGGGTGCTGGACGCCCGCTGGCATGCCCGGGTGCCGACGCCGTTGGCCGCCACCATCGAGTGGGTCGGCGTCGACGCTGCCATGCAGCAGGTCGAGGGGCAGCGCTCGTTGTTGCTGTGGGTTGGGATCGGCGTCAGTGGTGTGCTGGGCGCGGGCCTGCTGTTGCTGAGCCGGTCGCGGCGACGCATCGCGCGTCGCCAGCGCCGGCTGATGGTCGACCATGCGACCGGTCTGCCCAGCCAGCAGCTTTGGGAAGTCGAGGCGCCGCGTCGGGACGGCTGCCTGTTCGAACTTGCTTCTCCGCAGCTGCGCGAGGCCCGCGAACGCTTCGGGCTGGTCACCGCGCAGGCGATGCTGCGCGAACAGCTGCCGGCGATGCGCGAGGCGCTGCCCGCGGACTGGCACCTCTACGCGGGGACCGGCATGAACCTGCTGGGCGCGGTGCCGGCATCGTCGCGGCCGGAGGACGTGGAGGCGCTGTTCGACAGCATCCTGGCGCACCTCGGTGAGCTCTCGCCCGGCGGTAGCGGCCAGCGGCTGACATGGTACGCCAGCCTGCTGTGTCTCGATGAGCATAGCGGCGACATCACCCAGTGCCGCGACGCCCTCAATGAGGGCGTGAGGCATCTGGCGCGGCGCGGCTGGCCGCAGCCCCTGCGCCGCGTCTCGCCTCGTGCGCCCGGTGGGACGACCCGTTTCCGTCATCTGGCAGAGGCGCTGGAGGTTCTGATCGAGGCACCGCAGTCGCAGTGGCGCCTGGTCTTCCAGCCGCAGTTTTCCCGCCTCGATCATCGCCTGCTGGGCGCCGAGGCCCTGCTGCGCTGGCAGCATCCCGAGTTCGGCGAGGTGTCGCCCGGCGAGTTCCTGCCGGTGGTCGAGAGCCTCGGCCTGACCCGGCAGCTGGATCGCTGGGTCAGCCGCACGGCCATCGACTGGCTGTGCCGGCATCGGGAGCGGTTGGATGGCGACTTCCGACTGTCGATCAACGTCGGCCTGTCGAGCCTGGAAGACGTGGACTTCGTCGCGGCACTGGGGGATGCCCTGCACGAGCGGGCACTGCCGCCGAGCTGCCTGGAGATCGAGATCACCGAGCACGCCGACTTCGGGGAGCTGATACACATCGAGCAGGCGCTGATCGGCCTGCGTCGCCTCGGCGTGCGCGTCTCGCTGGACGACTTCGGCACCGGCTACACCGCCTTCCGGCTGCTGCAGCGGCTGCCCTTCGACGCCGTCAAGCTGGACCGCGAGCTGCTTGCGGCGGCCGAGCGCCACGAGCGGGCGGTCGAGGCCTATGCGGCGATGATACGCTTCTGTCGCCAGCTGGGCCTGGAGGTCGTGGCCGAAGGCGTGGAGAACGCGACCCAGGCCCGCTGGCTGGCATCGCTGGACGTGCAGCTGCTTCAGGGCTTCCATCTGGGGCGGCCGAGCGAATCCGAGACCTTCCTGTTTCGCTATGCCCCGGTGCGATCAGGCGCGGACCTCTGAGGCCGGGCGTCGCTGCCAGGCCGACCAGCTGTAGAGTGCCAGGCCGATCCAGATCAGCACGAAGGTTGCGAGCTGCGTTGGCTTCAGCGGCTCGTCGAACACGAACAGCGCGATCAGGAACTGCAGGCTGGGATTCAGGTACATCAGGAACCCCAGGGTGCCCAGGCGCAGGCGGCGGGCGGCGCCGGCGAAGGCCAGCAGGGGCAGGGCGGTGATCACCCCGCAGGCCAGCAGCAGCAGCGTGGTACGGCTGTCGCCGAGGAAATGCGACAGGCCGGCCTGACTGAGCGCCCCCAGGGCCACGAGCCCCAGCGGCATCAGCAGCAGGGTCTCGACCAGCAGTCCGGAGAGGCCGTCCAGCGGCACCTGCTTGCGCAACAGCCCGTAGGTGCCGAAGCTCAGCGCCAGCACCAGGCTGATCCAGGGCAGGGTGCCGATCAGCGCCAGCTGCAGGGCGATGGCCACCCCGGCCAGGCCCACCGCCAGGCCTTGCAGGCGGCTCATGCGCTCGCGCAGCACCAGCATGCCCAGGGCGATGTTGATCAGCGGCGTCAGGTAGTAGCCAAGGCTCGCCTGCAGCACCCGATGGGTCTCGACGGCGTAGATATACAGCCCCCAGTTGACGGCGATTAGCACCGCGCAGGCCAGCACTCGTCCCAGGCGCCGCGGCTTGGCCAGGGCCTCGCCGACCGGCTTCCAGCGCCGCAGTACGGTCGCCACGCCGGCCAGGAACACGCACGACCACAGCACCCGGTGTACCAGGATCTCGTAGGCGGGCACCTCGTCGAAGAGGGCAAAGAACAGCGGGAAGCAGCCCCACATCAGGTAGGCGGCCAAGCCATAGCCGACTCCCTGGGCGGCCCGGGTATCGCGATCGGTCGATGACATCTTTACTTTCCTAATCAATGAAACCAAAGCTTATCATGCGGGCGTCGACCGGTGCGTGGTGGCTGCGCCATCGGCCGCTGTCGTTTAGGCTATGGGGGCCGTTTCGATCCCCAATGGAGTCCTCGATGAGCGAACTCAGAACGACCCTGGTGCAGGCCGACCTGTGCTGGGAAGACCCCGAGGCGAACTGCCGGATGCTGGAGGCGTCGCTGGGCGAGCTCGACGGCGGCGATACCGACCTGATCGTGTTGCCGGAGATGTTCGCCACCGGCTTCACCATGAATTCCCGCGAGATGGCCGAGCCGATGGCAGAAAGTGCCACCGTGGCCTGGATGCGTGAGCAGGCGACCCGGCGCGGCTGCGTGGTCACCGGCAGCGTGGCGATAGTGGAAGACGGCGACTGCTTCAACCGTCTGATCTGGGCGCGCCCCGACGGCAGCCTGGTGCACTACGACAAGCGGCACCTGTTCCGCATGGCCGGCGAGCACGAGCGCTATGCCATGGGCCACGAGCGGGTGATCGTCGAGCTCAAGGGCTTCCGGATCCTGCTCAGCGTGTGTTACGACCTGCGCTTTCCGGTGTGGCTGCGCCAGCGGCCCGCGCCGGGCGAGCACTTCGAGTACGATGCCCTGCTGTGCGTGGCCAACTGGCCGGCACCGCGTCGCCACCCGTGGCGGGTGCTGTTGCAGGCCCGGGCCGTGGAGAACCTGTGCCCCGTGATCGGCGTCAACCGTGTCGGCGAGGATGCCAAGGGCCTGGCCTATGCCGGTGATTCGATGCTGGTGGACGCCAAGGGCGAGCCGCTGATCGACGAGCCCCGCGATACGACCTTCGTCAAGACCGGCACGCTGTCGCTGGATGAGCTGCACGCCTTCCGCGAGAAGTTTCCGGCCTGGCGCGATGCCGATCATTTCGGCCTGACCGACGGGGTGGGTGCCTGATGCGACTGGATCGATTCCTCTCCGAAAGTACCGAGATGACCCGCAGCCTGGCCAAGCGGGCGCTGCTGCGCGGCGAGGTCGAGGTCAACGGTGAGCGCGAAAAGAAGGCTGCCCGCCATCTCGCGTCCGATGACCGCGTGACCTGGAACGGCGAGCGCCTGGCGCTGGTCGGGCTGCGCTACGTGATGCTGCACAAGCCCGAAGGCGTGGAATGTACGGCGCGACGCGGCCTCTATCCGCGTGCGATGGATCTGATCGACCTGCCCAAGGCCGAGCGGCTGCAGACCGTGGGGCGCCTCGACGTGGAGACCACCGGGCTGCTGCTGCTCAGCGACGACGGCCAGTGGTCGCATCGCGTGACCTCGCCGAAGCGCGGCTGCGCCAAGGTTTATCTGGCGACCCTGGCGCGCCCCCTGGAAGGCGCCGAGGCCGAGCGCGCGGTGGCGGCCTTCGCCGAGGGCATCGAACTCGAGGGTGACGAGGCGCCGACGCGGCCGTCCGAGCTCGAGATGCTCGACCCGCTGCACGCGCGGCTGACCGTCCACGAGGGTCGTTACCATCAGGTGCGCCGCATGTTTGCCGCCATCGGCAATCACGTCGAGATACTGCATCGCGAGTCGGTCGGTGCACTGGCGCTGGACTCGGAGCTGGCGCCCGGTGAGTGGCGTGAGCTCACGGCCGACGAGGTCGCGCTTTTCTAGCGGCGCTTCTTCGTGAGGCCGATGCTCAGCTAGCAGTGATGATCCGGTTGCGGCCGGTTTCCTTGGCGCCGTACAACGCACGGTCAGCCAGATCGGGCAGCGTCATGGGATCGGCGGTGTGCGCTGGGTAGGCAGCGATACCGCAGGACAGGGTCACCGGGCCCAGCATGCGGCCGTCGTGCCAGTAGACGCGGTCGGCCAGGCTCGCCATCAGCGAGGCGGCGCGCTCTCTTGCCGTATCGGCGCCGGTGCCGGGCAGCAGTACCACGAATTCCTCGCCGCCGATGCGGCATATCTCATCATCGTCGCGGAAGTGTTCCCGGAGCGCCATCGCGATGCCCGCCAGGACCCGGTCGCCCGCTGCATGGCCGTGACCATCGTTGATCCGCTTGAAGTGGTCGATGTCGAGCATCGCCATCGCCAGCGGCGTCTGCCGGGACCGGGCCCGGCGGGATTCCTGTCGCAGGCACTCGTCGAAGTGGCGGCGATTATGCAGGCCGGTCAACGGGTCGGTGGTGGAGTCGATCTCGAGGCGTTCCACCAGCTGCTGTAGCTGGTGCGTCCGTTCCTCGACTTCTTGTTCGAGCTGGTGGTTGAGGCGCCGGAGTTCCCTCTGTGTGTGGGCGTAGTCGATCAGCGAGATGCCCCCGATGACCAGGGCAAAGGCCAGCGCGCCGGCGCTGGTGGGTACCCGCTGCCAGGGCAGCAGGCCATGGGCCACGGCCATGTCGACCAGCAACAGCGCCCCGAACAGAGCGAAGGCGGCCAGTATGGCCCTCTGGCGAGTGTCGAACCGGCCGAGATGGGGCGCGATGATCGCCAGCAGCAGACTGATGCTGAGCACCAGAAGTACATCGAAGACCGGAAAGGTGATCGAGAGATTGATCCAGCCGAGCCCGCTGGCCCCCAGCGCGCCCACCAGGTAGACAAGGTGAAACTGCCAGATACGCCGGATACGGCGTGATCGCGTATCGGCGAACCAGTGCTCCAGTAGGCGCCCCAGCGCGATAGGAAGGGTGAAGTAGCCTGCGGCGGCGAGGTTGTCCCACAGCAGGGGGCGGTCGATCAGCAACTGGTCGACCGGGCTTTCGGCAATGATCATGATGCCGGAGGCCAGCGCGAACAGACTGATGGGCATAAAACGGCGACGGTCGTCCTGGAACAGCGCGAAACCTACCGCGAAAAGCGCCAGGAGCAGGCACAGCGGGCCGACGATGAGTGCACCCAGAGCGTCGCGCAGAAGCTTGGGGAAGAGATCGGCGCGTTCGATCAGCATGATCTCGCCCCACAGGCCGATGGCGGTGTAGTCGGAGTAGACCCGCAGGGTCAGTTGTCGACCGCCGAAGTCCTCGGGGAGGCGGATCATGTGCCAGGGCCAGCCTGCGAAGCGGCCATTGCCATCATCATCGAAGGTGCCATGTTGGTAGAGGCGTTCGCCGTCCAAGTAGACGTCGGCGATCAGGTTGATGCTGGTAATGTAGAGTGCCGGATCTTGCCAATCACCCTCAGGGAGGGAGAGTCGGAACCAGGCATGGGTTTGTCCTCGGCGTCCGGGCGGGTTGGCGGGGAAATCGATGGCGTTCCAAGCGTCGTCGTCTCCTGGTTTCACCCAGGTTGGGACGCCATCGGCAGACACGGGGGAGTCGCCCCAGCGATACTCCCAGCCGGTTCCCAGATCCCGAGGTGCCGCCATCGCCGAGCCGAGCCAGAGGGCGGCCACACACAGGAGTACGGCGGTGGTCAGCCACGCCCTTGTCTGAGGCATCCCGGTTCCTCTCGTTCCTTCCCCTCGGCATTCGGCAAGTATAAACAGGTCCCGATTCGGTACCAGCAAAACCGTCGCGCCGGTCGCCGTGTTTTATACCGTTATCTTGCGTAACGGCTAAACCATCATCGATCCTGAAGCATCCTGGTCATCAGGCCGCGGGGAGACGCCGGCGACGCTGACGACGACGTTCATGGCGACATTGGCGACAGCCCCGCGGCCTCGACCAGTGCTCGGGTGTAGTCGGTGGTCGGCTGGGTCAGCACGGCCTCGCAGTCGCCCTGTTCGACCACCTCGCCGTCCTTGAGCACCAGCAGGCGATGGGCCATGGCGCGCACCACGGCCAGGTCGTGGCTGATGAAGAGGTAGCTGAGCCCGCGCTTGCGCTGCAGCTCGCGCAGCAGGGTGACGAGCTGCTTCTGCACGGTGCGGTCCAGCGCCGAGGTCGGTTCGTCGAGCACCAGCAGCGACGGCTCGAGGATGATGGCCCGGGCCACGGCAATGCGCTGGCGCTGGCCGCCGGAGAACTCGTGGGGATAGCGGGCCCCGCATTCCTCGGGCAGGCCGACCTCGCGCAGGGTGTCGCGCACGCGGCGGTCGACCTCGGCGTCGTCCAGTTCGGGATGGTGGAAGCGAAGCCCCTCGCTGACGATGTCGGCCACCGGCATGCGCGGTGACAGCGAGCCGTAAGGGTCCTGGAACACCACCTGGAGTCGCCGCCGCTGGCGACGCAGGGCGTCGCCGTGGAGGCGGTCGAGACGCTCGCCGTCGAAGGTGATCTCGCCTTCGCTCTGCTGCAGGCGCAGAAGCGCCAGGGCCAGGGTGGTCTTGCCGGAGCCGGATTCGCCGACGATACCGAGGGTCTCGCCCGGCGCCACCGTCAGGTCCAGCGGCTTGACCGCCTCGAAGGCCGGCGGTCGGCGGCTGAACAGCTTCTTCGGCCGCTGGAAGCGAATGCCCAGCCCCTGGGCGCTGAGCAGCGGGGTGCGATGGGTGACCGGTTCGGGGCGTCCGGTGGGATCGGCGGCCAGCAGTTCTCGGGTGTAGGCGCTCTCGGGGGCCTCGAACACCCGCGACACCGGGCCGGTCTCCTGCACTCGGCCGTGGCGCATGACGCAGACCCGGTCGGCGTGACGGCGCACCAGATTGAGGTCGTGGGTGATGAACAGCATGCCCATGCCGTGGGTATCGCGCAGCTCGGCCAGCAGCGCCAGGATCTCCTGCTGCACGGTGACGTCCAGCGCGGTGGTCGGCTCGTCGGCGATCAGCAGCCGCGGGTTGTTGGCGATGGCCATGGCGATCATCACCCGCTGGCGCTGGCCGCCGGAGAGCTGGTGGGGCCAGGCGTCGAGCAGCTCCTCGGCGCGGGGCAGCTGGACCTGTTCGAGCAGCTCGCGGGCGCGCCGGCGCGCGGCCGCGCCGCGCAGCCCCTGGTGCAGGCGCAGGGTCTCGCCGATCTGGCGGGCCACGGTGTGCAGCGGGTTGAGCGAGGTCATCGGCTCCTGGAACACGAAGCCGACCCGGCCGCCGCGGATCGCCCGCCAGTCGCGGTCGGACAGGCGCGCGAGATCGGTGTCGTCGAGCCGGCGCGTACCGCTGACGCGGGCGCTGGGGGGAAGCAGGCCCAGGGCGCCGAGTGCCGACACCGACTTGCCGGAGCCGGACTCGCCGACCAGCGCCAGGGTCTCGCCGCGGCGCACTTCCAGCGACAGTCCCTCGACCACCGGGGCGTCGTCGAAGGCGATGGTCAGATCCTCGAGGCGAAGCAGGGTCTCGTCGCTCATCTGGCGCTCCCGGTGGCGGTCTGGCGCTCGCCGTCGGCCGGCTCGGACTTGCCGCTGGCGTGCTGGATGTGGCGCGGATCGAAGGCGTCGCGCAGGCCCTCGCCGATGAACACCAGCAGCGACAGCATCACCGCCAGGGTCAGGAAGGCGGTGATGCCGAGCCACGGCGCCTGGAGGTTGTTCTTGCCCTGGGCCACCAGCTCGCCCAGCGACGGTGAGCCCGGCGGCAGGCCGAAGCCGAGGAAGTCCAGGGCGGTGAGCGTGGTGATGGCGCCGGTGAACAGGAACGGAATGAAGGTCAGGGTGGCGACCATGGCGTTGGGCAGCACGTGGCGGCGCATGATGATTCGCGACGGCAGCCCCATGGCCTTGGCGGCGCGCACGTATTCCAGGTTGCGGGCGCGCAGGAACTCGGCGCGCACCACGTCGACCAGCCCCAGCCAGGAGAACAGCAGCATGATGCCGAGCAGCCACCACAGGTTCGGCTCGACCAGGCTGGCCAGGATGATCAGCAGGAACAGCACCGGCAGCCCGGACCAGATCTCGATCAGGCGCTGGCCGATCAGGTCGACCTTGCCGCCGAAGTAGCCCTGCACGCCGCCGATGATCACGCCCAGGGCCAGGGAGCCGGCGGTCAGCACCAGGGCGAACACCACCGACAGGCGGAAGCCGTAGATCACTCGAGCCAGCACGTCGCGGCCCTGATCGTCGGTGCCCAGCCAGTGGTGGGCGTCGGGGGGCGAGGGCGCCGGATGGTCGAGGTCCTGATCGAGGGTGTCGTAGGAGAACGGGATCGGGGGCCACAGCATCCAGCCGTCGGCCTCGATCGCCTCACGGGTGTAGGGATCGCGATAGTCGGCCGGCGTGGGCAGGAAACCGCCGAACTCGCTGTCCGGGTAGTCGACGACCAGCGGCGCGTACCACTGACCCTGGTAGTGGACCAGCAGCGGCCGGTCGTTGGCCACCAGCTCGGCGCCGAGGCTGATCACGAACATGGCCAGGAACAGCCACAGCGACAGGCGCGCGCGCGGGTTGCCGCGGAACACGGCCAGCCGGCGGCGGGTGATGGGGGAGAAACGCTCGCTCAGTGCCATGTTCAGGACTCCCGGGTCTCGAAGTCGATCCGCGGGTCGACCCATACGTAGGTCAGGTCGGAGATCAGCTTCAGGATCAGCCCGATCAGGGTATAGAGATACAGGGTGCCGAAGATCACCGGGTAATCGCGCTGCATCACCGCCTCGAAGCCCAGCAGTCCCAGGCCGTTGAGCGAGAAGATGACCTCGATCAGCAGCGAGCCGGTGAAGAAGATCGCCACCAGCGCCGAGGGCAGACCGGCGATGATGATCAGCATGGCGTTGCGGAAGACATGGCCGTAGAGCACGCGACGGTCGCTGGCCCCCTTGGCCCGGGCGGTGAGCACGTACTGCTTGTGGATCTCGTCGAGGAAGCTGTTCTTGGTCAGCATGGTCAGGGTGGCGAAGCTGCCGATCGCCGAGGCCAGCACCGGTAGGCTGATGTGCCAGAAGTAGTCCTTGAGCTTGCCCCAGGCGGAGAGCTCACCGAAGTCCGGCGAGGTCAGGCCGCGCAGCGGGAAGACGTCCCAGTAGCTGCCGCCGGCGAACAGCACGATCAGCAGGATGGCGAACAGGAACCCCGGGATGGCGTAGCCGACGATCACCAGCCCCGAGCTCCAGACGTCGAAGCGCGAGCCGTGGTGCAGCGCCTTGCGGATGCCCAGCGGGATCGAGATCAGATACACCAGCAGGGTGGTCCAGAGGCCCAGCGAGATCGACACCGGCAGCCGCTCGAGCATCAGCTGGGTGACCGGCTCGCCGCGGAAGAAGCTCTCGCCCAGGTCGAAGGTGGCGTAGTCGACCAGCATGTCGAAGAAGCGCTGGTAGGCCGGCTCGTCGAAGCCGAACTGGGTTTCGAGGCGGTCGATGTACTGTTGCGGCACGCCGCGGGAGCCGCGGGATTCACCGCCACCGCCGGCACTGTCTCCGCCGCCGCCCTCTAGGCGGGTGCTGGCCTGGGTCGACAGGCCCTCGAAGCGGGCCAGCATCTGGTCGATGGGGCCGCCCGGGGCGGCCTGCACGATGAGGAAGTTGAGCAGCATGATCCCCAGCAGGGTAGGGATCATCAGCAGCAGGCGGCGCAGTACGTAGGCGGCCACGGCGTTTCCTTAGGGCTTCTATGAAATCTCGACGAGAGAAGCGCTTTCTCGGCGACGAGCCTCGGCGAGGACGCGGTGACCCCATCCCTGGGCGCTTCTCTTGACCAGCGGCGCTAATGCGCGTCCTGCGCCGCTTGCAGGGCCGGTGTTGGCCCTCCTTGGCCAACCCGTTCGGCGAGAATCGCCTCACCCCCTGTCAAAAGAACCTCGCCTCGACCTGGCGCTCATCTGCCAGCGAGCATGGTACCTCGTAGCCGCCTCACCGATTGCGCTGTCGGGCCTCGATCTCGGCGCCGCGCTCGGGGTCGACCCACCAGGCGTCGAGGTCGAGATTGTACTCGGGGAAGGGCTCCTTCCAGCCGAACTTGTCCCAGACCGCGATGCGGGTGCTGTCCAGGTGCCACTGGGGAATGACGTAGAAGCCCCAGCGCAGCACTCGGTCGAGAGCCCGGGCGGCGGTGTCCAGCGCCTCGCGGCTGTCGGCGGCGATCAGGTCGTCGACCAGGGCGTCGATCGCCGGGTCGGCCAGGCCGATCAGGTTGCGGCTCTGCGGCGCGTCGGCGTACTCGCTGCCCCAGAACTCACGCTGTTCGTTACCCGGATTGGCGGATTGCGGAAAGCTCCCCACCACCACGTCGAAGTCGAAGCGGCGCAGTCGGTTGAGGTACTGATTGACGTCGACGATGCGGATGTCGCCCTGCACGCCGAGCCGTGAGAGGTTGCGCAGCAGCGGCTGCACGACGCGCTCGAACTGGGTGTCGTAGAGCAGCACTTCGAAGGACAGCGGCTCGCCGGTCTCCGTGTTCACCAGGGTACCGTCGTCGCGATTCTCGTAGCCGGCGGCATGGAGCAGCGCCAGCGCCTCGCGCAGGCGAGCACGCATGTCATCCGGCCGCTCCACGGGCAGCGGTTCGTCGAACACCCGCTCGGGAAGGTCGTCGCGCCAGGGCTCGAGCAGGGCCAGTTCGGCGTCGCTCGGCAGGCCCTCGGCGGCCATCTCGGAATTCTCGAAGTAGCTGTGGGTGCGTTCGTAGGCGCCGTAGAAGAGGTTTTGATTGAGCCACTCGAAGTCGAAGACCAGGTTCAGCGCCTCGCGCACCCGGGCGTCCTGGAATGTGTCGCGGCGAGTGTTCAGCACGTAGGCCTGCATGCCGGCCGGCTGGCCGTCGGGTACTTCCAGGCGCCGGACGAAGCCGCCTTCGGCGGCGGGGAAGTCGTAGGCGGTGGCCCAGTGGCGGGCGCTGGACTCGATGCGCATGTCGAGATTGCCGGCCTTGAAGGCCTCGAGCGCCACCGTCTGGTCGCGATAGTAGTCGTAGACCAGCCGGCCGATGTTGTGGCGGCCGCGATTGACCGGAAGAGCCTTCCCCCAGTAGTCGTCGACCCGTTCGTAGACGATGCGCCGGCCGGGATCGACCTCGGTGATGCGATAGGGGCCGGAGCCGAGCAGGGCGTCGCGAGTGGGTCGCTCGAAGTCTCGGTCTTCCCAGTAGTGGGCCGGCAGGATCGGCATCTGGCCGAGGATCAGCGGCAACTCGCGGGAATCGCTGTCGGCGAGGTCGAAGTGCACGGTGTTCTCGTCGACCACCCGCACGTCGCTGACGTCGGCGTAATAGGCGGCGTAGAACGGCTGGCCTTGCTCGGTGAGCGTCTCGAAGCTGAAGACCACGTCGGCGGCGTCGACCGGCTCGCCGTCATGAAAGCGGGCATCGGGGTCGAGGTCGAATTCGATCCACCGGCGGTCCGGGTCGAGGCGGATGCCTTCGGCCAGCAGCCCGTACATGGTGAAGGGTTCGTCCGGATTGGCCACCATCAGGGTGTCGTAGATGGCGTTCAGGCCCGAGGCCGGCGTGCCCTGAATGATGAAGGGATTGGTGGAATCGAAGCTGCCGTTGGCGCTGCGGGTCAGGGTGCCGCCGACCGGGGCATCGGGATCGGCGTGAGGGAAGTGGTCGAAATCCGCCGGCAGCGCCGGGTCGCCGTAGAGGGCCAGGCCGTGGCGCGTGGGCACGTCGGCCGGGGCCGCGGCCAGGGCGGGCGTCGCCGCCAGGGCCGTCGTCAGCAGGACGATCGATCGCATCGGTCAGCATCCTTGTACCAGGTCGGGGGGCGACGGCCCCCCTGATCATCTACCGGAAAGTGTCAGCTGCTGGCCGGGTTGTAAAGCGTTGGGGCTGTCGAGGCCGTTCCAGCGGGCCAGGTCGGCGACCGCCACGGCGTGTCGGGAGGCGATGGCGGAGAGGGTGTCGCCGCGCTGTACCACATGGACCTCTTCAGCGCTGCCAGCGCTCGGGGCGGTGCGCTCCAGGGCGACCAGCAGCGGTTCGGCCCGGTCGGCGGGCACCAGCAGCTCGCTGACCTGGCCGGGGCGGGCGGTGTCGCCGCGCAGGCCGGGGTTGAGGGCCGCCAGCTCGCCGGTCGGCACGTCGGCCAGCTTCGCGGCCTCGCCGAGGCGCACGGTGCGCGTCACCGGCACGCGCTCGAAGGCCGGCGTGCCCTCGATATCGGGCAGCGTCACGCCGTAGCGCTCCGGTTCGCCGACGATGGCGGCGATGGCCAGCAGCTTGGGTACATAGTCCATGGTCTCGTTGGGCAGGTCGAGATCCCAGTAGTCGCCCTGCTTGCCCTGGGCCAGGGCGCGTCGCTGGGCACGGTTCACGGTGCCGGCGCCGGCGTTGTAGGCGGCCAGCGAGAGCTCGATGTCGCCCTCGTACCACTGGTCGGCCTGGTACTCGATGTAGTCCAGGGCGGCCTGGGTCGAGCGCACCACGTCCAGGCGGCCGTCCCAGCCGCGCGAGCGGTTCAGGCCCAAGGCATCGCCCGTGCGCGGCATGATCTGCCACAGGCCGGCGGCGCCGAAGTGGCTGCGCGCCTCGGGGTCGAAGGAGCTCTCGACGAAGGGCACCAGGGCGATCTCGCCGGGCAGGCCACGGTCCTCGACCCGCTCGAGGATCCACGCCAGCCAGGGGCGGGCGCGCTCGGCGATCTCGGCGACGTTGTGCGGCTTGGCGCTGTATTCGTCGATCCAGTGCTGAACGCGGGCGTGGCCGGCGCCGCTCTGCCACTGATCCTGCCACTGGAAGGTGTCGCGCAGGCGCGACCAGGCGTCGGCCGGCTGCAGTTGCAGGTGGCTCCAGAAGGTGCGCTGGCCTTCCGGCTCGCCGCGATGCACCGGGGCGAAGCTCGGGGTGTCGGCGCCCAGCTGTCCGGCGGGCAGGGTCGATGCCTTGGTGTAGGCGCCGGCGATCAGGGCGCCGGTCATGGCGATCGTGCTGGCGAATCCGAGGAGTCGCCGGCGCGATGTGTGATAGGTCATTCAGGGGCCTCCGGGGCGGGCGTTGCCGTCCGTGAATCAGGCGGGCAACGCGAGTTGCCGGGTGGGTCTCAGAAGTCGTCTTTCCAGGCGCGCAGCGTGGCGAAGGTGGTCACGGCGTCGGCGGTGTCGCCCTGGGGGGCGGCCGCCCGACGCACGCCGGCGTCCTCGCAGCGCAGGAAAGGGTTGATGCGCCGTTCCCGACCGATGGTGCTGGGCAGGGTGGGGCGCTCGAGCTCCCGGGCCCGCCGGCACTCCTGCTCGGCGGCGTCGATGTCGGGGTTGTCCGGGTCGGCGGCCTTGGCGAAGGCGAGGTTCGCCAGGGTGTACTCGTGGGCCGCGAAGACCAGGGTGTCCTCGGGCAGCGCGGTGAGGCGCGCCAGCGAGGCATGCATCTGTTCGGGGGTTCCTTCGAACAGACGTCCGCAGCCGGCACTGAACAGGGTGTCGCCGCAGAACAGCAGCGGCGGAATGCCGGCGGTGAAGAACGCGATATGATCCAGGGTGTGGCCCGGAACCTCGAGGACCTCGAACAGGCGTCCGATCACCCGCACCTCGTCGCCGGCGCCGACGCGCTCGTCGATGCCTTCGATGGCGGGGTTGTGCGGGCCGATCACCCGCGGCGAATAGCGCTGGATCAGCTCGGGCAGGCCGCCGACGTGATCCGCGTGATGATGGGTGACGAGAATGCTGCCCAGGGTCAGGCCCTCGCGTTCCAGGGTCTCGATCACCGGGGTGGCGTCACCGGGATCCACCACGCAGACCTCGGGGCTCGTGTCCTGCCGCAGCATCCAGATATAGTTGTCGCGAAAGGCGGGAATCGGTGTCACGCTCAACATGGGCTCGGGGTCCTCGCGCCGGGGCCGGTATCAACCGAGCCGGTGGCGCCTTGAATCGGATCTTTGCAAAATCGAGTACTCTGGAGAGATGAACGGATCATGTCAAATTCGCAGGATGCGATGAGCCTGGCGCGACTGGTGCGAGAGGGGCGCCGTTTTTGGGCGAGCCCTCCGGGCCAGGCCGTGTGGCAGGCCCAGCGCGCCTGTCTGGGGCCGTTGTGCGAGCGCTGGTTCGGGGCCCACGGGCTGGAACTCGGGCTGGCGCCGAGCCTGGCCGACATGTGTCCGGTGCGTCACGCGCTGTGCTGGGCGCCGACACCTGAGCTGGCCTCGCACGAATCCACCCTGGTGTGTCCCCTGGACGCGCTGCCGCTACCCGATGGTTGTCTGAGCCTGGTGGTGGTGCATCACCTGCTCGAGATCGCCCCCGACCCCCACCACCTGCTCCAGGAAGCGGCTCGCGTCACCGCCGACGACGGTCACCTGATCCTGTTCGGCTGGCACCCCTTCGGCCCGAGCGGCTGGCGGCGCTGCCGACCGGCCCGACGCCGCCAGCTGCCCGGGCGCGGCCGCTGGCGCACGCCGGGGCGTCTTGCCGACTGGCTGGCGTTTGTCGATTTCGAGGCCCAGCGGGTAGACTACTGCGGCTTTCGCCTGCCCGGCGGCCTGGCCCGCAATGCCCGGCTCGAGACGCTCGGGCGCCGGCACAACCTGCCGTTGGGCGACAGCTACATGATTCATGCGCGGCGCCGGTCCCAGCTGGTCCAGCCCGGGCGCGGCAGGGTGGTCTTTCCGACGCCGCTGGCCGGCTCGGCGCTGGGCAATGTGTCTGGCCGGTCCGCCACCGACGAAGGTGATCGAGGGTGACAGACCAACCACCATCAGGGGCGTTGCCCGAAGTGACGATCTATACCGACGGCGCCTGCCGCGGCAATCCGGGGCCGGGTGGCTGGGGCGCGCTGCTGTGCAGTGGCCCCCACGAGAAGCCGCTCAAGGGCGCCGAGCAGAAGACCACCAACAACCGCATGGAACTGATGGCCGCCATCATGGCGCTGAAGGCGCTGACCCGGCCGTGCCGTGTCGAGCTGTGGACCGACTCCGAATACCTGCGTCGCGGCATCACCGAGTGGATTCACGGCTGGATCAAGCGCGGCTGGAAGACCGCCTCCAAGCAGCCGGTCAAGAACGCCGAGCTGTGGCGGGCCCTCCACGAAGAGGCGCAAAGGCATCGCGTCGAGTGGCATTGGGTCAAGGGCCACAGCGGACATCCCGGCAACGAGCGCGCCGACAGCCTGGCCAACGAGGCCATCGACGAGATGCAGGCCAAGGCCTGATTCACGCATCAATACCGCCGATCACCACAGGTAACGCCCCATGCGCCAGATCATCCTGGATACCGAGACCACCGGCATCGACCCCCGTGACGGCCATCGCCTGATCGAGATCGGCGCCGTGGAGATGGTCAATCGCCGGCTGACCGGCAACACCTATCACCAGTTCATCAATCCGCAGCGAACCATCGACGCCGAGGCGGTGGCGGTGCATGGCATCACCGACGAGTGGGTCGCCGACGAGCCGCTGTTCGCCGAGATCGCCGACGAGTTCTGGGCCTTCATCGAGGGGGCGGAGCTGGTGATCCACAACGCGCCTTTCGACGTGGGCTTCATCGACCATGAGCTGGGCATGCTGAACCAGGCCCGCGGCGAGCCTCGTCTGGGCCCGGTGGCCGATCACTGCCGCATCCTCGACACCCTGCAGATGGCCCGGGACAAGCACCCGGGCCAGCGCAACAATCTCGATGCCCTGTGCAAGCGCTACGACATCGAGAACGGCCACCGGGTCCTTCACGGCGCCCTGCTCGATGCCGAGATCCTGGCCGACGTCTACCTGGCGATGACCGGCGGCCAGACGGCGCTGTCGCTGGATGCCAGTGCCGGTGAGGGCAATGAGTCCGCGGCCAGCGGCGGGCTGAACGTGCGCCGGGTCTCGCTGACGCCGGGCACGCTCAAGGTGCAGGCACCGGACGAGGCCGAATGGCAGGCCCATCGCGACAAGCTGGCGACCGTGCGCGAGGCCGGCGGCGAGTGCCGTTGGGACACGCTGGAGGGCTGGCCCGGCCGGGAGACGCCCTGATGCTGCGTCGCGAACTGCCCCATGAGGAAACCGCCGGGCGGGTGATTCGCCTGGCCCAGGGCCGCATCGCTCCGGCCGGCGACGGAGGGCCCTTGCAGTCCTGGCAGCCCTGGGCCCCGGCCATGCAGCCCCTGTGCTGGTGGCATGACGCGCCGGTGGCCCTGTCGGTGGAAGACGCTCCCGGCGATGACTGGATCGAGGGCCGGGAGTGGCTGGCGCGACTGCCGGAATCCTGGTTCGCGCTGGTGTCCACGGCGTTGCAGGTCGGTGCCTGGCTGCGCCATCACCGTTTCTGCGGCAGCTGTGGGGCGCCGGCCTCGCGGCTCGATCACGAGTTCGCCATGCACTGTGAACGCTGCGGCCATCGCAACTATCCGCGTATCTCGCCGTGCATCATCACCCTGGTGACGCACGGCGAGTCGCTGCTGCTGGCCCGCAGTCCGCGTTTTCCGCCGGGGCGCTACTCGACGCTGGCCGGCTTCATCGAGCCGGGGGAGTCCGCCGAGGAGGCGGTTCGCCGTGAGGTGTTCGAGGAGGTGGGATTGACGGTGGGGCGGCTGCGCTACTTCCAGAGCCAGGCCTGGCCCTTCCCGCACTCGCTGATGCTCGGCTACTTCGCCGAGGCGGCCAGCCGGCGCATTCGCATCGACGGCCACGAGATCAGCGATGCCGCCTGGTTCTCGCCGCGCCTGCTGCCCCAGCTGCCGCCGCCCTATTCGATCTCGCGGGCGCTGATCGAGACGCACCTGGCCGAGGTGGGGGCCAGGTAAGGCACTTGGTCACTCGGGGCCACTTGGGGTCAGACCCTTCAGCGGGCTTAGGATCGGAGATCCTAAGCCCGCTGAAGGGTCTGACCCCGGTCGGGATAATCGGCCGAAGAGTCTGACCCCGGTCGGGATACCGATCGTCAGGGCAAATCAGCCGCGGCGGGGAAACAGGCTGCCAAGCTTGGTGGCCAGCATGACGTTGCCGGTGGCCTTGAGCCGGCCGCTCATCACGGCGCTCATGCCACTGATCTCGCCGCTCATCACGCCCTTGAGGGTCTCGGTACTCAGGCTCAGGCTGACCGACGGCTCCTCGTGTACGCCTTCCTGAACGTCCAGCTCGCCGTCCTGCACCACCAGGTGATAGTCGCCGGCGTCGCTGAAGTGGAACTGGAAGACCTCGTCCATGCCGCGGGCGGCCTCGGGATCGAAGCGGGCATGGAGCTTGTCGAGGGTGCTGTCGGACATCGGGGGTCTCCGGAGACGGTGAAGGATCGATCCGCGAGAGTAGGGAAAAGCGCCGGTGCCATCAAGTCGGCCGGCTTGTGGCCGGGCCCGCGGCTGGGCAGGATGGTAGCCCTGCCTCGGGCGAACGACGCCGCGAAGGATTGACCCCACGAAGGAGAGACACGGTGAACGAGTGGCTGACGGATTTCGGCATGTTCCTGGCCCAGCTGGTGGCGTTGGTGGTCATCGTGACCCTGGGCGTGATGGTGGTGATGCGTGCCCGCGGCGGTGAGGGCGAGCAGGCCCGGCTGCGGGTCGAGGAGCTCAACGGCGATCGCCGCCGTCGCCGTCGCCGGTTGCAGCTGGCCGCCAGCGAGCCCGGCGCGCGCAAGCGGCTGCAGAAGGCCTTTCGGCGCGACGACAAGGCGCGCGGCAAGCAGAAGGGCGAGGCCACCGAGGCCGCCGGCACGGTCTGGGTGCTGGATTTCCATGGCGACCTGAAGGCCAGCGCCACCGGGCGCTTCGCCGAGGAAGTTTCGGCGGTGCTGGACGTGGCCGGCGAGCAGGACGAGGTCGTGGTGCGCCTCGAGTCGCCCGGCGGGCTGGTGCATGCCTATGGTCTCGCCGCTGCCGAGCTAGATCGGCTGCGCCAGGCGGGGCTTTCCACCACCGTGTGCGTCGACAAGGTGGCGGCCAGCGGTGGCTACCTGATGGCCTGCTGCGCCGACCGGTTGCGGGTCGCGCCCTTCGCGGTGCTGGGCTCGATCGGCGTGGTCGCTCAGGTGCCCAACCTGCATCGCCTGCTCAAGCGCCATGACGTCGACGTGGAGGTGCTGACCGCGGGTCGCTACAAGCGCACCCTGACGGTGTTCGGCGAGAATACCGAAGAAGGGCGCGAGAAGTTCCTGGAAGATCTCGAGAACGTGCACGGGCTGTTCAAGCACTACGTCGCCGAACGCCGCCCCGACCTGGACATCGAGGCGGTGGCCACCGGCGAGAGCTGGTACGGGCAGCAGGCGCTGCCCCGGGGACTGGCCGACGAGATCGGCACCAGCGAGGCCTATCTCGTCGAGCGCATGAATGAGGCGCGGGTGGTATCGCTGCGCCTGCAGCGTCGTCAGTCGCTGGCCGGACGACTGGGGCTGGCGGTGTCGCACGGCGTGGAATGCGGGATCGAGCGGGTTGTCGAGGGCCTGGAGGCGCGGGGCTGGCAGAAGCGCTGAGCGGCTCAGTCGCCGCCCAGCTCCATCTGGGCGAGGGCCGACAGCAGGGTTCTCGCCCGATCGCCGTTGAGCGAATAGTAGATGGTCTGCGACGCGCGCCGGGTACTGACCAGGTGCTCGCGTCGCAGGATGGCCAGATGCTGGGAAAGGGCGGACTGGCTAAGCGCCAGCTGGTGGTTGAGTTCGGTGACCGACAGCTCCTGTCCGTCCAGCAGGCACAGGATCCGCAGCCGGTTGTCGTTGGCCATCGCCTTGAGCAGGGCGCTGGCCTGATCGATGACGTCATCCCCGTCGTGCAGCAGGCGTGCGGCCTGACGTTGCGAAGTGCTCATGATGTCTCACCCCTCATGCTGCCGATGCAGCCGATGGTGGTCGTCCCTGCCCGGTTGGCAAGCTTCTGGACGGTGTCGTGATCCGTCACATCTTTCCTGATTCAGTCATTGCTCAATTATAGTTCAGGGTCGGCACCGCGACCCTGTTGTCACGCCGTGACGGTGCTGTTTGTCGACAACTAGATGGCTAGTATCGTCCATTTGTCGAATTTCGCCCTTGGTATGAGGGTCTGCGGGCCTCTTCTGTTCTAGTGTGTCAACAATTATGGTGACATTCATCGAACAGGCAGGCCTCCATGTCCAGCTATCGCAGCGAATTCCAGCGTTCCATCCAGCACCCCGAGGCCTTCTGGGCCGAGCAGGCCGAGCGCCTGCCCTGGGTTGCCCCGCCCACGCGCATCCTCGAGTACGACGAACAGGGCCACGCCCGCTGGTACGCCGACGGCGAGCTCAACCTGTGCCACGCGGCCCTCGATCACCACATCGAGCAGGGGCGAGGCGAGCAGGCCGCGCTGCTGTGGGACTCGCCGGTCAGCGGGGGCAAGCTTCGCCTCAGCTATGCCGAGCTGCGTGACCGGGTGGCGCGTTTCGCCGGGGCGCTGCGTGATCTCGGTGTCGAGCAGGGTGACCGGGTGGTCATCTATCTGCCGATGGTGCCGGAGGCGCCGATCGCCATGCTGGCCTGCGCGCGGTTGGGAGCGGTTCACTCGGTGGTCTTCGGCGGCTTCGCGCCCCACGAGCTGGCGGTGCGTATCGAGGACGCCGAGCCCAAGGTGGTGGTGGCCGCGTCCTGCGGCATCGAAGTCGACCGGGTGCTGCCCTACCCGCCGATCGTGCGGGCGGCGCTGGAACAGAGCGCCCACCGGCCCGAGGCCTGCGTGATCCTGCAGCGCGAGCAGTGCCTGGCCGAACTCGGCGAGGGCGAGCATGACTGGGCGACGCTGGAGGCCGCGGCGGCGCCGGCCGACTGCGTGCCGGTGAAGGCCACCGATCCGCTTTACGTGCTGTATACCTCCGGCACCACCGGCAAGCCCAAGGGTGTGGTGCGCGACACCGGCGGCTATGGCGTGGCGCTGCACTATTCCATGGAGGCGGTCTACGACATGGCGCCGGGCGAGGTGTTCTTCTCGGCCTCGGACGTGGGCTGGGTCGTGGGGCACTCCTATATCGTCTACGGGCCGCTGCTGCGCGGCTGTACCACCGTCGTGTATGAGGGCAAGCCGGTGCGGACCCCGGATGCCGGGGCCTTCTGGCGGCTGATCGCCGAGTATCGGGTCAAGGCCTTCTTCACCGCGCCGACCGCCTTCCGGGCGATCAAGAAGGAGGACCCCGAGGGGCTGCACCTGAAGGACCACGACATCTCGTGTCTCAAGGCGTTGTTCCTGGCCGGGGAGCGGCTGGACCCGCCGACCTTCCACTGGCTGAAGGGGATGCTGGACGTGCCGGTGGTCGATCACTGGTGGCAGACCGAAACCGGCTGGCCCATCGCCGCCAATCTGCTGGGGGTGGAGCCGATGCCGGCCAAGGCGGGCTCGGCCACGGTGCCGGTGCCGGGCTTCGACGTACGCATCCTCGATCGCAGCGGCCACGACGCGCCGTCGCTGGAGCAGGGCAGCGTGATGATCAAGCAGCCGTTGCCGCCGGGCTGCCTGTCCGGTATCTGGCGCGATCCAGAGCGCTTCCAGGCGGCCTACATGGCGGCCTTTCCGGGCTACTACCTGACCGGCGACGCGGGCTATCTCGACGAGGACGGCTACCTGTTCATCATGGGGCGCACCGATGACGTCATCAACGTGGCCGGCCACCGGCTTTCCACCGGTGAGATGGAAGAGGTGGTGGGCGGACATCCGGCGGTGGCCGAGTGCACGGTGATCGGCATCCACGATGCCTTGAAGGGGCAGGTGCCGGTAGGGCTGGTGATTCCCAAGGACGGTTTCGACGGCGACGAGGCGACCCTGGAGCGTGAGCTGGTCGCGCGGGTGCGCGAGATGATCGGCCCGGTGGCCTGTCTCAAGCAGGTGCTGGTGGTCGACCGCCTGCCCAAGACCCGCTCCGGCAAGATCCTGCGCAAGCTGTTGCGCCATATCGCCGACGGCGAGGCCTTCGGGGTGCCGTCGACCATCGACGATCCGGCCAGCCTGAATGACGTACACGAGGCGATGGTCGCGCGTTCGCTGGGCAGCGCCGAACGGGCACGCCAGCAGTAGGGCGCGGTTTGCCTGAGGCGGGTTTGGCCACCGGCAGGCGGGCGCGTATAATTCGCGCTCGTTCGCCGGCGTGCCGGCTGTCATTCGACGAGGGTTCCCTCCCCCCCCCCCCCAAAAAGGTGCTCGATGTTCGCGCTTACCCCCCCCCAGACCCGCCGTTGCCTCGCGTGGCTGGTCGCCTTTCACATCCTCGTCATCACCGCCAGCAACTATCTGGTCCAGCTGCCCTTCAGCCTGTTCGGGCTGCATACCACCTGGGGCGCCTTCAGCTTTCCCTTCATCTTCCTGGCCACCGACCTGACCGTGCGGCTGTTCGGCAAGGAGCCGGCTCGGGCCATCATCCTGCGGGTGATGTTCCCGGCACTGGTGATCTCCTATGTCGTCTCGGTGGTATTTCCGCGCGGTGGCTTCGCCGGGCTTGAGGCGCTGGGCGACTGGAACCTGTTCGTGGCGCGCATCGCCCTGGCCAGCTTCATGGCCTATGTGCTGGGGCAGCTGCTCGACGTCACGGTCTTCGACCGCCTGCGCCGGCTCAAGGCCTGGTGGGTGGCGCCGGCGCTGTCGACGCTGTTCGGCAACCTGGCCGATACCTTCGCCTTCTTCTCGATCGCCTTCCACCGCGGCCCCGATGCCTTCATGGCCACTCACTGGCCGGAGATCGCCTGGGTGGACTACGGCATCAAGCTGGGCATCAGCCTGGCCTTCTTCCTGCCGCTCTACGGCGTGCTGCTGGGCTGGCTGACGCGTCGCCTGGTGACGCTGACCGGCGACCGCGATCTGGCGCCCGAGCAGTTCCGCTAACCCGACAAGGAGTTCACGATGACTCTCGCTCTCCATCATATCGACACCGGCGGCGACGGCACGCCGCTGGTGGTGATCCACGGCCTGCTGGGCAGCGCCGACAACTGGCGCTCGCACATCAAGAAGTGGCAGGAGCAGCGCCGGGTGATCGCGGTGGACCTGCGCAACCACGGCCGTTCGCCCCATGCGTCCGGCATGGGCTACGCCGACATGGCCCGCGACGTGCTGGCGCTGCTGGATGAGCTGAACGTGGCCAAGGCGCACGTGCTGGGGCATTCCATGGGCGGCAAGGTGGCGATCACCCTGGCGCGGCTGGCGCCCGAGCGGCTGGCCTCGCTGGTCGTTGCCGACGTTGCGCCCCAGGCCTACGGGCACGGCCACGACAGGGAGCTCGGCGCGCTGCGGCGCGTGCGCGACGAGCGGCCCGCCGATCGCCGCCAGGCCGACGCGCTGATGGCGGACCATATCGACGAGCGCGCCACGCGACTGTTCCTGGCCACCAACCTGGTGCGCGGCGAGGATGGCATGACGGTGCGTGTCGGGCTGGATCAGATCGCCGAGGACTACGCGTCGATCAGCGGCGAACCGGACGGCGAGGGCGCCTTCGAGGGCCCGACCCTGTTGGTGCGCGGCAGTCGTTCGCCCTACGTGACCGATGCCATGCTGCCGGCGCTGCGCGAGGTGCTGCCGACCGCCGAGCTCGAGACCCTGGAGGCGGGCCACTGGCTGCATGCCGAGCAGCCCGAGGCGTTCCAGGCCGTGGTCAACGACTTTCTGGCACGCCAGGCGGACTGAGCCGCGCCGGGACAGGCGTCGGCGTCAACGGTTGGGGTCGATGGCCAGGCGCTCGACCGGCGTGGTCTCCGACACCAGATGTCGCTGGTTGAGGAAGCGCTCGAAGTCGGCATAGCGGCGTTCGTGAAGCGCCGCGGGCGTGAGGGTCAGTCGGCGCATGGCCTCGGGCCAGGCCGCCCGGTTGGCCGGGGTATCGATGGCCGGCTCGGCCTCGGCGAGCAGCTCCCAGCTGGCACTGGGGTGCTCGACGATCCAGGCCGTGGCTTCCTCCAGGGCCTCCACCAGCTGGACGATGGCCTTGCGCTGCGTGGCGAGCTCATCGCGGTTGGCCATCAGGATCAGGCCGTCATAGCGCGGCACGCCGATGTCTTCGGTGGTGTAGGTGCGTGTCGCCAGGCCGTCGTCGGCCAGGGCGCGGGGCAGCAGGTAGCGCACCGCGCCGATCACCCCGTCCACGCGCCCCTCGCGCATGGCCTGCTCCAGCCGGAAATGCAGGTCGGGGCTGTCCAGGGCGTCGCGGGTGAGGGCCTGGTGCGTCAGCAGACTGGCCAGCAGTACCTGCTCGGCGTCCGGGGCGACGTGGCCGATGCGCTTGCCGGCCAGCGACTCGAGGGCGATGGCATCGTCGAGGACCAGCGACGCGAGCGGCAGGCCGACCAGGGTCGCCACGCGGACCACCGGCTGGCCCTGGTCGACCAGCAGGTGCAGCAGCGGCTGTCGGGTCAGGGCCAGGTCCACGCGGGAGGTCGCCAGCAGCTTGGCGGGCACGTTGGGGTCGGCGGGCGTGCGGATCTCCACTTCGAGACCGCGTTCGCTGAACAGGTCGAGTTCTCGGGCCACGAACAGCGCCGCGTGGCGCGGACTGGGATACCAGTCGAGCATCAGCGAGAGCCGCGTGACCGGTGGTGGCGCGATGGGCTCGACGGGACCCACCGCCACGGCCGGCGCGATGGGGCGTGTGGGCGTGTCCACGGCGGGGCCGCCGGAACGCCCCTCGAAGGCCGCCAGCGGATCCTCGGTGGCCTCCGATGGCGTGTTCCGCCCCAGGTCGGGGACCATGACCTCGGTGCCGAGCGGCGGGTAGCCGCCTTCGGGCGCTTCCGGGGCGGCATGGCCGAGCGCGGGTAATGCCGGCAGGCTGAGCGCCAGGGTCAGGGTGGCCCAGGTGCGGGGGCGCGCCGGGCGGCGGATGAATGACAGCATGTGAGCGGCTCCAGCGATGCCCGGGCGCTGCGATGAGGCGCTCGGGCAAGGGGATGATCGCGGCTAGTCTATCGGCGCCCGGTCCCGCCTGGCCAGCGTGGCGGTCAACGTGGCGCCATCGTCGCGACCACCGGCGCGCCATGAGATACTTGGATGACCTTCTGGGGCAGGATGCCATGGATACGATCAATACCCTCTTTCTGCTCAGCGGCTTCCTGATCGCGCTGAGCGTGCTGGCCAGCCGGCTCTCGACCCTGGTCGGCGTTCCCCTGCTGTTGCTCTTCCTCGGTCTCGGCATGCTGGCGGGCGAGGAGGGCGTGCTCGGCATCCAGTTCGACGACTACCCGCTGGCGTTCCTGATCGGGCACCTGGCGCTGGCGATGATCCTGCTCGACGGCGGGCTGCGCACCCGACTCAAGACCTTCCGGGTCGGCTTCCGGCCGGCGCTGTCGCTGGCGACCCTCGGGGTGTTCGTGACCAGCGCGCTGGTCGGTCTGATCGCCATGTGGGTGTTCGGGCTGAGCCTGGTCCAGGGCCTGCTGGTGGGGGCCATCGTCGGTTCCACCGACGCCGCAGCGGTGTTCTCGATGCTCGGCGGGCGCGGCATCAACCTCAACGAGCGGGTCGGGGCGACGCTGGAGATCGAGTCCGGTACCAACGATCCGATGGCGATCTTCCTGACCCTGATGCTGGTGGAGGTCCTGGTCGGCGAGATCGGCGGCTGGCTCGATACCGCGCTGTTCTTCCTGCAGCAGTTCGGCGTCGGCATCGCGCTGGGGCTGGGCGCCGGCTGGCTGATCGCGCGTCTCATCAGCTGGGTGGATCTGGCGCCGGGGCTATATTCGCTGCTGGCGCTGGCGCTGGGCTTCTGCGTGTTCGGTGCGACCAGTGCGCTGGGCGGCAGCGGCTTTCTGGCCATCTACCTGACCGGCCTGATGATCGGCAATCGCCCCGGGCGCCATCTCAACTTCATTCTGCCGGTTCACGATGGCCTGGCCTGGCTCAGCCAGATCGGCCTGTTCCTGGTACTGGGCCTGCTGGTCAATCCCAGCGAGATGATGGTCTATGCACTGCCGGCCGCGGTCGTGGCGCTGGCGCTGATCTTCGTTGCTCGCCCGCTGGCGGTGGTGATCGCCATCAAGCCCTTCTTCCGCTTCCGTTGGCGTGAGGTCGGCTTCATCGCCTGGGTCGGGCTGCGCGGTGCGGTGCCGATCGTGCTGGCGATCTTCCCGGTCATCGGTGGCGTCGAGAATGCCGCGCTCTACTTCAACGTCGCCTTCGCGGTGGTGCTGCTGTCGCTGCTGATCCAGGGCGGCTCGCTGCCATGGGTGGCGAAGACGCTCAGGGTCGAACTGCCGCCCAGCGTGACGCCGAAACGGCGCGGGCCGCTGGGGATCCAGCACGACAACGACTTCGAGATGTTCGTCTATCACGTGGAGAGCACCGACCTCGAGGAGGTGCCGATCCGGCTGTTGCGCTTCCCTTCGGGGGCGATCATCGCCGCCCTGTTCCGCGATGGCGTGATGGTCCACCCCAAGGGCAGCACCCAGCTGCAGCGCGGGGACGTGCTGTGCGTGATCGGCCGCAGCGACGACCTGCCGGCCCTCAACCGGCTGTTCAATGGCGACGCGACGCTCCGTCGCCAGAGCGCGTTCTTCGGTGCCTTCAACTTCAATGGCGATGCGCGCCTGGGTGATATCGCCGAGGCCTATGGCCTGACGCTGAGCCCGGGCGAGCACGACATGACGCTCGCCGACTTCATCTCGCTGCGCGTCGGTGGGCATCCGGTGGTCGGTGACGACGTGGACTGGCACGGCATCCACTGGGTCGTCAACGAGATGGATGGCAACCGGGTGACGCGGGTGGGGCTGCGGCTCTATTGAGTGCCGGACCGGCATGCGGGCGTCTTCGGCAGGCGAGGACTGGGCGGCCGGTCGGGTTCAGGGGAAAGGGCGGGTCGGGGTTATTCCTTGGCTTTGGCGATGCGCCAGACCACGATGGCGCCGATCAGTGATGCGGCGCTGGCGATCCACATGCCATACTCGGTGGGGAACGACAAGATACCTCCCAGGCGTCGAGGGGTTGCGATGGATGTCGTTTCCCTATCGGCCGCCGGTTCGGGAAGTTGAACGTTTTTTCACGACAGCAAGCGTGGTCGCGACCTCGGCGATGCGCAGTGATCGACACAAGGAGTGCTCCCATGGATCTGATTCGTATACTGCTGGCGATTCTGTTGCCCCCGGTGGGGGTCTTTCTTCAGGTCGGCTTCGGCCTGCATTTCTGGGTCAACATCCTGCTGACCCTGCTGGGCTACATTCCCGGCATCGTGCATGCGGTATGGATCATCGCCAGGCGGTGATCTGCACAAAGGTATCTAGCGGGGGCGGCGTTGGCCGCCCCTTTCGGTTTCCGGTGGCTGCCTTGGGTCCCTGGCGTTCGCCCTCTCTCGTCACTCTTCTCGGTGTCAATAAAGGTGATGTCCGACTTGGTGATACCGGATTTCCCGCTTATGATTGGTATCACTAAATAAGCGTTATATGACTCCAGTCTTGCGGGTCGTGAATCGGTGGCGCCAGGGATCGGGAGCAGCATGGGAAGAACTTTCGCGTATTGTCGTGTCGGATCCGGGGAGTCGGCTCTCGATGATCAGCTCTCGGTCATCGCGGCCGCCGGTTATCCCGTTGTGCCTTATCGGGCGGTCGGTGAGTCGGTTGGCGCCTTGGTGCCGGCCAGCGAGCGTCCGGCCTTCCGGACCCTGGTCGAGCACAAGCTGGAGCCCGGTGACACCCTGGTGGTGTTGAAGCTGGATCGGCTCGGGTGCGACAGCATCGACGTTCAGCAGAGTATCGCCCGTCTTTCCGAGATCGGTGCGTCCGTGGTGTCGCTGGATTTGCCGATGCATGACCTGGCAAGCCGCGGGGGCCATCCGCTGCATTGCATGTTCGAGGCCTTCGCCGAGCTCGAGCGTGGCCGGCGCCGCGAGCGAACCCGGGAAGGGCTGGCTCGGGCCAGGCGCCAGGGCAAGAAGCTCGGTCGGCCCGTGGCGACCGATACCACCGAGAGGGTGCAGGCGCTCAAGGACCAGGGGGTCAGCCAGTCGGCGGCAGCGGCGCGTTCCGGGTTGAGCATCGCGACCGTCAAGCGGCACTGGAACCGGCGTCTCGCCGACACCGAGTGAGTCTGGTGCCCTCGTACCGCCAGCTTCAGCGCGTCGGGGGAGTGCGATAACACATTGATCGCATGAAACTCTTGACCAAAACGGAAAGATTGGTAATATATGCGCCGTGAGCCGGAGGGATGGCAGAGCGGTTGAATGCACCGGTCTTGAAAACCGGCGTAGGTGAGAGCCTACCCAGGGTTCGAATCCCTGTCCCTCCGCCACTCGAACACTAGGCCCTGAGGAATCAGTAACATACTGTCCTCGGGGCTTTTTCTTGCTTGGCTGTCCCATTGAAGTGTTACATTGGGAGGCCATGAAGACCGTGAAAGTCACCGGACATCCTCGCCTGTATCGCCGTGGCGCTCGCTACTATCACCGGGCCGCCATCCCTCAGGACATCCAGGCCAGCTATCCCAAGGCTGAAGAGACCTTCTCCCTCAAGACCTCCGACTATCAGGAGGCGCTACGCCGTGTCCGTAAGGCCGCCGCCGAAGTAGACCGGAAGTTCGACCATCACCGTCGCTGGCTGGCAGCCCAAGCCAAGCCCCTCGACTCCCTCACCGCTGAACAGATCGAGCAACTGGCGGCCCTATACCATGCGTCCCTCCTAGAAGAAGACGAGGAGATAAGGACGGAAGGCATCTTCGAGGAGGAACCCGGCGAGCCCGGTACGGACTGGGAACGCTGGGACTTCGATGAGTACGCCGAGGAGCTTGAAGACAGCATAGGCCATACCCGCCATCTCTATGCCCGTGGTCGGGTGGATACCTTCTTCATGGACGAGGCCGAGGACATCCTGTCATGGGACGGGGTGGAGCTTGCCCTGTCGCCAGACTCTCCAAGCTGGCGTCCACTGGCCAGGGCGCTTCAAGCCGCCTATCTACGCGCCGGAAAGGACCAGCAGTCACGCAATGAGGGCGAGATAGTCCCGACACCTACCGTGGACTCGCTGCCGTCACAGTCCGCCGCCCCAGCGTCTGGACGCCAGTCGTCGGATGATGGACAAGGCCCACTGCTGTCCGCCGTGGCCAAGGAGTGGATAGCCGAGAAGTCCCTGAGCTGGGCGCCCAAGACCACCAACGACCACCGGACCACCCTCGACAACTTCATGATAGTCGTCGGCGACAAGCCGTTGGATGCCTACGAGAAGGCCGATGGCCGCGCCTTCAAGTCGGTCCTTATGAAGCTCCCCAGCAACTGGACGAAACAGAAGCCGCTCCAGGGGCTGGCCATCGACAAGGCCGCCGAACGAGCCGAGGAGCTGGGCATGGCGCCGATGTCGGGCAAGAACGTGAACAAACTCATCGGGTACGCCGCCGCCTTCTGGAACTGGGCCGCCAAGCACTATGACGAGTGCCCGCCCAACCCACTGAACGGCTTGAAGGTGGCCATCAAGAAGCGTGCCCGTGAAGAACGCGACCCCTTCACCCTGGATGAGCTGCGGGCCATCTTCCGGGCCCCAGTCTTCACCGGCTGTAAGTCGCTCCATCACTGGCGTCAGCCCGGCACACTAGTGCCCCGGGACTCGGGCATGTACTGGGTGCCGCTGGTTTCGCTGTTCACCGGGGCCAGGATGGGGGAAGTCCTGCAACTCTATGTCTCGGATGTGACGCGCCAGAACGACATCGACTTCATCGACATCAACGGCGACGGCGATGACAAGTCACTGAAGACTACTAGTAGCTGGCGCCGGACGCCTATCCACCCCGAGCTGAAGCGGCTCGGCTTCCTTGAGCATGTCGAGAAGATGCGCCAGCAAGGCAGCCAACGGCTGTTCCCTGACATGCCCATGGGGAACGACGGCTACTACTCGTCCGTCTATTCCAAGCGGTTCCGGGCGCTGCTCGACTCCCTCAAGATCAAGCACGGACAGAACGCCTTTCACTCGCTTCGGCACAACTTCGAGGACGCTTGTCGGAACTCGGGCATCTCGAAGGAAGTCATGGACGCCCTGCAAGGCCACAGCGAGGTGGGCATGTCGGGGCGGTACGGTTCGGGCTATGCGCTGGAGACGCTGAACGAAGCCATCTGTCGCCTTGAGTATCGAAGCCTCGACCTGAGCCATCTCTATCAAGGTAAATAACGTCAAGCGACAGTGATAGCGAGGCTCCGGGAACGACCTGTGCATGGTGCGCGGCCAGCACCAGGCGAGGCGGGCTCTGGAAGTGGCGGCAACCGGGGGCACAACCTATTCATGCCATGTTTTTCGAGACCATCATTTAAGCGGTTGTTATTTCCAGGCATTTCCGCCTAGTCTCTAGGTTCGACCATCCAGCAAGGAGAGCATAATGGTGAAGCGCAGAAACCCTTTCGAGATTGAGCACGGTGAGCGAGCGCGAAGCCTGAGGCAGTGTGGGTATGATAAAACCAAGATACTAGACACTTTGGGTTGCTTGGGACGAACACCTGATGAACAAGAGAAACTCATGCTGCTCTTGGAAGTCTCCCTGAATGAGAGAAGTAGTCGTGATGTAGATCATCTCCTCAAACCCGACTGTCCGACCCGAGTTACGTATCAAAAGGAGATCAGCCAAGGTCACTTGTGTTGGGCTGAGACTGATTCCCTCGATCAAGGAGGCTTTTCCTTTCTCATTGCTATCCCTGAGTTGAGCGATGACCAAGCAAAATCACTTATAAAGAATAACAACAACGAGCTATGCCGCTTGGCATACAAGCAGTACCACGAGGGCAACCCCCACGACATAGGAGTTAATCCAGAGAACAACCAGGTCATGAGTGCTTATTCTTGGGTAAACAGCTCTATGTTGGGTCATCTTCTTCCTTAACAGATCATGAAATCGGCTTCGCCGGTTACCTATCCCTCAGAACTCAAATGTTCGCCCGCTCGCAGCTGTTCCGATTGTTGAGCGGGCATCCCTGCCGCCTACCCCTAGAGCCTCTCACAGCGACACACAGCACCCCCATCAATTACGGCCCACTTTTGGAGAAGGTACTGTCTCTCCATTGGGCTCATTCCTCAGCGTATGCTCCACCCACGGAGCCCTGCCCATCTATTCCATTTCCTTCTCGACCAGCCTTAATCGATAACTAAAGGTTTACGGCCCACTAATGGAGAAGAGTAAGCAAGTTCTGGGTCGCTCTGGAGCCCGCAACGTTCGAGCGAGGACGATCTCCCCCCTCTGTAGTGACACGATACAGAGGCTCGCCAGGTGCTCGCGCAGGTTTGGCATGGCATCGAGGAGGTCCAGCCTGGACAACCACTTGAACACGTTTCTAGGAGATCGCGACAGATGTGATTACCGCCCACTAAATGAAGACGAAGCGCACGATCTCGACACAGGAGTTCGACGCAAAACCCATCAGCACACCAGCAGCACCAGCAGCATCAGTAGTTTGCAAGAGCTGCACAGTAAGACCGGCATCGCGTCTATCGCGAGGTCGGGAGATTGTTTGTCCTTCGATGCGACACTAGTAACGGTCCAGTCATGATGACTTGGATGCATGAGAACGTGGATAACATCGACCAAGGGCCCGCGACGGAGGTAACGGCGTCGTCGAGGTGGGCCGGGGACTTGTCATGGACCGAGCGGAGCGAGGCTCCGTCTGGCATCAGCCCATGGCGAGGTCAATCTCGAAACGGCTTTTAGTTCTTCTATTAGAGAGCCTTTAAGTTCATCTAGTAGAGCTTCGTTGGAAGTAATCATCCTAATGAGATGACCAATAATGAGCATCTCTATGGGTTGACTTCTGGTGGGTCTTCTTGTCAATGCTTTTGGTCATCTATGGAGCAACCAGAGGCAAGGCTAGAAGACATGGGCCGGTAACTCGCTTAGCTCGTTTGTTCTGACATGGATGGGTTACATCACTCGCCGATGGCTTCCAGCCATTCGCTTCAGTCGACAGACGAGACTGACCGGAAGTACCAGAGCTGATGTGTCCGAGGTAATCAGTCCAGCGTCAGCCCACCGACTCCCCGTCAGCAACTCCCGCTGACCAACAAGCAGTCCGCACAACTGCTACACCTACATCCTCACCCGAGCATCCAGCCTAGAGTGCATCTCCAGTCGTGCCCGGCAGTCAGTGCCTTCATGGTAGTGGCCGCTTGGGGACTGCCGGGGGTGTGCTCGGCTGTTGGTGCGCTCTAGATTGGAGTAACTACCATGACCAAGACCACTCGCAACGGACGATCCATCGTCACTGACATCAACCATGCCCCGAAGAAGACACTGACATCAGTCCTCGGCTTCACCGATGAACAAGCCAAAAGAATGATGAAGGCCCGCCGTGTGCTCCCCATTGTGGAGGACCGGCAAGAGCCACAGATCGACGCCCGGAAGCTCTGGGAAAAGATCGGGAAGCCGCACAAGCAGTTCAACAAATGGGCTGATCACTATATCAATCCGTTGATGGCTCCAGATTATTTTGGGGAAAAATCTCCAAAAATATGCGCAGACGAGATTGAGCACTTCTACGAGCACACTGGAAAGCAAGGTCGCCCGAAGACCAACTACCTGCTTTCCCGTGACGTGGCCGCTCACCTTGCCATGCAAGCTAACACGGCTGAAGGCCATGACATCCGTTGCTACTTCCTCGATATGGAAGACGGCATCCTCCGCCTTTCCAAGCACCAGCCTGAGCGAGTCCGGTCGCTGGTTCAGTTGGACAATGCCATCACGCATTACTTCCGGTCCAAAGCTGGACGGATGGCCCGAGATGAGAAGATCAGCAAGGGCGACATCTTCAGCGTAGCGACGGACAATGAAAAGCTGCTCAAGCGTCTCGTGTGTGAAGTCCTGACAGGCCATCGACCGAGTGACTGGAGGGAGCACTGGAAGCGGGGCATTCGAGATGTGCTCGATGTGGACGACCTTGTTCTGTACGTCCGCTGTTATGACATGGCTTTCACCCTGATCAAGGCTGGGAAGACATACAAGGGCGATCTACTCGGCATCCTTGAGCCAACTTTCGGTGGTGCCATTGATCCAGACAAGTACGGCCTTTCCGCCCCTGACAATGAGGCCGCCTGATGTCTTCCACCGTGGCCATCACTTGGACCGTCATCTTCCTGGGGGCCTTATGGGCTCCCATCTGTCATTGGTCATCAACCGTCGAATACAACGACAAGGCAAAGGACGAGGATCAAAACAATGGGAATCATCTCTAGCGCCCCCAAGAGTTACCGAACCGCAAGTACCCCTGGACGAAAGCCCAAAGTCCACCCCAGCGAAGTCGTTGAGTGGCGCCAGAAGAACAAGGCTTCCCGACGCGCGACCGCTGAACACTTCGGCATTTCCGAGTCAGTCGTTAAGCGGATCTGGCGGGACGCCGGGCTGTCGTATCAGTCTGATGTCCCGTCAGGGAAGAGCCGGGAGATGGACTATACGACCATCGCTGAGTGGCGCCGGGAACGGGAAGCGTCCATCACTGAGACGGCTGAACACTTCGGCGTGGGACTGAACACTGTATGGCGAGCTTGCCAAGAGCATGGTATAGACCTGAGCCATCGGTATGGTCCGGGGCATTTCCAGCCACGCAGCCGAGACGCCGAAGCACTTCGCTCATCTGAAGGGATGGATTGAGATAGACGAGAGCTAGGAGAGAGATGACCATCGACGCAGAAGCGACGGCTTCGGAGGGAGTTCGCTCCCGCTCACGGAAGCCTATCCAGGTACGCACCGTCCGCCACCTCAAGGGCGCCAGCCCACGGACCAAGCTCCACCACCTCTACAAGACCGTCTGTCGGCGAGGGATCAACGTCCACCTGACCAAGGATGACATCCACGTCACGCCCGCCGTCGTGTCGATCCTTCTCCAGCGCCGCCCCGAAGACCTCGACCATGGCGACTCACAGGCCCTCCGTGTGCTGCTCAGTATGAGGCATGACCGAGAGACCAGCCCTTGCCTTGCGCCAGCGAGTGAGGCTTTCAAGGTACAGACACGGGACATGGAGGCTGCGGCGGGCCTGTTCTATCTGCTCGTCGGTGGGGCCGACTAAGCGCGTGCCGGTGAAGCCAATCGACGGACTTCTACCCAATGGGGGGAAGCGAGAACGCTCCCTCATGTTGAGGAGATGACTCAAAGATGAGCCATCGGGAGGTGTGCGCTAGTGGCGTATACCCGTCCCGAGAATTACAAGGCGCAGCGCCTCAGCGAATGACTGAGGGACTTGGGGCTGGGCTACCTGACGTTCCAACTCTTGCCAGCGGTCCACCAGTCGAGCGGTGAACTCCGGGGAAAGCTGGGCGACGATCACATAGCTGTCGCGCTTGTTGACGTTGAAAAGGACCATGGGCCGCCCGAGCGTGGCCTTTCTCTCAGATTGATAGAAAGTGACGAGCCCCTTATCAGCCAGGGCACGGATAGTCCTCTTCACGTTGCCGTGGGTAGATTCAACCACCTCCGCGATCTCGCGGCTGCTCATGGTCATCTCGGTGGTGTTGGTGGTAGGCGCTCTCTCGCTAGATCTGGCAGACCATCAAAGCGTTGGCCCTGCCGATTTGCTCGTGTGGCCCTGATGTACGCCCACAAACTGTGGGTGTGCCGCCGTGGCGCGGGCACTAGACACGCCGGAACGTGATCCACCCGTGTTCGTCTGACTCCGTGTGTCCATCGCTGAGCTGGAGGAACGGGACTCCGGCGGGACTCCTACCGGCACGTCTTCGACTCCGTATGGCCTTCACATCGCCAGAGGAACGGGACTCCAAGGGACTCCTACAGCCTCACCCCCGGCCATTTTGTGGCGCACATCTGAGCCGGTAATTGAGTGTATATAAGGAACGCGCTTCCCCGGTGCCCGCCCCCGAGCGGGCGCATGATGGCGGCTATAAGTCGATCTTCGAGGCACCCACGGGGGGGATGAATGACGAAGGCACCCACCCCCACCATGGCTGAGCGTCAGCGCCTACAGCACCGGCTCATGCTTGGCATCCGACCAGCGATCCAGGGACAGGCCGCACTGATTCCATGCCAGTAGTCCAACCATCGGCACCCGCAGGAAGACATCTCCCGCGACCAGCCTGACGATCAGTCCCATGATGGCCAGCTCCATGCCCCAGCGTGTCAACTCGATCCGCATTGCTTCGGCTCCTTGCTGTGTCTGGTGGTAGTCCTTGACGCCCTCGATGAGCGCCAGCAGCGGCACGCTACAGGCCATGCAGATAACGAGTAAAGTATTGATTATAAAGGGATAAACCCGGCCAAGAGTCTAATTCGAACAAGGATGGATGGACTTCTCTCAGGCTGCCCGCGCTGACTGCCTCTCGGTGATAACCGATGCACCAGGGGAAGGCTTCGAGCCGACACAAAAAAAACAGGACCGCTTGGCCCTGCCTTGGTGTCCTGCTGCTCGATGTCCTCACTGAGCGGGCTGCTCGACTCGCTTCATCGCCCGTTGGACGGTGCTGACACCACAGCCCACGATATCGGCAGTCTTGCGGACACTGAAGCCTTGCTCTCGAAGCTCCATGACTCGCCTATGTAGCTCCTCGTTCACTGGACGGCCCTTGTAGCGGCCATCCTGCTTGGCCTTCTCGATGCCCTGGGCCTGACGCCTACGCCTGTCCTCGTAGTCCTTGCGAGCGACTGCCGCCAGCATGTCGAGGAGCATGGCATTCACCGCGTCGAGCATCCGCCCGGTGAAGTCGTCACCGTTGCCCACGGTCAGCGCCGCGTGGCTCGTCGGTAGGTCCAGGGAGACGACCCGAAGGCCCGCGCTCTGGATGGCGCCCTTGAGCCTGTCCCAATCGCCTTTCGTCAGGCGCGTCAGTCGGTCCACCTGCTCGACTAGCAGCACATCGCCAGGGTGAGCATCATCAATGAGCCGTGCCAGCTCAGTACGGTCGGCCTTGGTCCCGCTGGCGTTCTCGATGTACCACGAAGCGACCGTCACTCCCTTCTCACTGGTGAAGCTGGTCAGCGCCTCACGGGCACGGCTGGCGTTCTGGTCATCGGTGGAGGCACGGAGGTAGGCACGGATGTAAGGCATCGTCGTTCACTCCCTTGTCGAGCACTGTATTCACTTGGATGTGTTCACAATAGGTGTGCTCGTTAGGGTTGTCAATCCATGCATGTGAATACGGATATAGGGCGTCTTGTGGCGTGCTCGCTCAGGTACACCCTAATGGTTACTATCTCAGAGGCACATCGACAGGCAGACCGATGCGGCTCTACAGGATGGACGCCGGGGATACACGGCTAGTAATTTGTTTGCTCGTCTGTGTGCCTCGGTTTATTTTTGCGTTATGTGTTCACGATGCTAGCTCTTGAAGTTAGACTATAAACATTTTGAAGATAAAAGTACTGCTAAACCAAATCCGAGCTTCTTGCGAAGAAGAAATATAAATACTCAACAGCTGGAAATTTATGTGCTCGAAAAACTATTATGCATGAGTTATGGAGAACCCAGTGCGTACGAATTACGTTAGTCAATCATACGAGGCGGCAAAAGCCCACTGCTCAGGAAAAAAGAAGAGCTTTGAAGCTGTAGTAGACCAGTACTCAAAAGAAATAGAAACAAGCTCAATCAGAAGTATTGAGGAGGAAATATTAAAGAGGTTGAGAGCGAGTATTACGGCTGACGATAAATCATTCACAGATTGCAGGATAGGTCTTGTAGAGGCGATACATGATGCCGTGCAATCAGGACAAAAAAGATTCTCCAGAGAGTATCACTTAATTTATCGCTTGAGAGATATGCTGAGAGAAGACTCAATTGCTTACAAAAACGAGGGTGAGGGAGACTGGTTGTCAGCCATAAAGTTGGCGGATGACTTCAATATCATCAAGGGTGCGTTGCCAAGCACAGGTTTAAAGAGCAAGAGCTGGGATGCCTCTTGCGCAGTAAACTCCCTTGAAAAAAAGGGGGTCGAGTTTGAGCTTAATAACGGGCACTACTCAATAACTGAAGAAGGAAAAAAGAAAGCACAAGAATTTCTGCAAAGAGAGGTGGAGAAGATTGGAGGTGAAAAGGTCATCTCCTACATAATGAATCATGAGAAGAAGGACTACGCCGAAGAAGCCAAGCGTTTTATACATCTGCCGGAGTCAGCAAAAAGCCCAGGGTTTATTCAGAAAAATTCCGTTCCATCTAACATGATCCTGAATTTGGCCTTAAAAAACTTAACATCAAGAAAAAGCATTCAAGGCGAAATTGGAGAGGCTGTAGATTTCACATGCTTTGAGAAAGTTAAGGATGCATCTCTTCTTATTTCAAGAGCTCTAAGCTGCGAACCATACAGCCATGCTGAGTATTTGAATATACCGGCCCACGAACTTTCAAGAAAGCTTCTTGAACTATCCCTTTATACGAGTATGCATCAGTTCGTTCAGATGGATCCAAGGCTGGCAAAAAGGATATTAGAAAAAACTCTAGAGAACTTTGGTTCTGCAACTGTCGATTCTATAGAAATAGGGGAGCTTTGTCGCTTTGCTGAAAAGTTAATTGACATGGCTCCGGAGGCTTCCTCGCTCCTAAAAAGGCATAAAAATCTCAAAAAACTACCTGTGTTCGGTAGAGGGGAAAACTTGAACAAGCTGATTGAACTTATGTCAATATCAAAAGGTCAGGTAAATCTATCATACACTCTTCCTGGAGAGCGCTCTGATTACTTCTTTTTCCCGTTAATAAGCTCTTTAAACAATAAGCTATTGCTTTTGCCAAGACCTTTAGCAGCAAATGCCGCTGTAGAAAGAATCTTTAGCCTCATTAGAAAAACATCTGCTGCTAAAGAATTCTCCGACAGATTTGGAAAAGATTGCCTGGAAGAGTTGCTGAGAGAAGTGCATCATGAGACTCATGGCATTCCTATGGTTCAAGGAAAAATAGCAGGAACAGATTATGAAGTAGACGGGATTGTTGTAAGCGATAGCGATATACATATCTTTGAGTCAAAAATGAAAGCTTTAGTGCAGGACTCCAGAGCAGGTGATGATGTAAGTATCATAAGAGACTTGATAAAAAGCCTCCTTTATAGCCAATCCCAACTCATGGATATAGAGCACGAACTGCGTTCAAAAGGATATATAGAAGTAGAAGATCGAAAAGGAGTTTATAGAATTGACCTCTCAGAAAAAAATGTGAGACGGCACTCTATTGTTCTTCACGACTACGGGGTCTTGCAGCACAAGCAAGTGGTTTTCAATTTTTTAGCCAGTCTTCTTAATTATGACTTTAGCCATCCTGATAAAAAAAGAAACAATGATCTGTCTAAATTGGAGGGGGATATCAACAGATTTCGAAATTCATTTGAAAAGCTGCACGGAATAGGAGTTATAGAAAAAAACAACCCCTTTCATCATAGCTCGTTTGTGAATTTCAGCGATATATTTTGCATCTTAAACATGGCCGAAAGCGATGCTGATTACTTTTGCCTTTTAAACTCCATCGACTCGGTTGTGTTTGGCATGGCTCCGCCAGTATATAGTCCTATCGGACGCTTGAGGTTAAAAAAGAAAGTCGAAAGTAAAGCCTCGCATTAGCAAATTGATAATGGTTGTCAAATGTGATTAAGGACTCGTAGTTGAAATTTTTAGCATTGATTTTGTTACAGAAAAGCGCTACAGTGTTCCATACATAAGCACAGCCAAGCTACTGATTTTCACTGGGTTGTCGAGTTAGTGAGCGCGATCCCTGTCCCTCCGCCACCTTCTTCTTAGAATCAAGCGCCTACGGGCGCTTTTTTCGTTTTTGCAGCCCCTCCATACGCTAGGCCGGTGTTTCACTGTCGCAGGATTGTGCGCATGGCGTGTGCCCGCTCCCGGTCACGTTATCTGCCTCATGCCCTGCCTTCCTCAAAGATGCCAGTGGTGGGTCGCCCGACTCGCCGCTGCCGTCGCCGTGCTAGCCTTCGAGGATCAGGAGAAGCGACGCCCATGGCCTTTCACCATCCAGATCCGAAGATGCGAGAGATCGAGCGCCGCAATGCTGCAGCGCGCGCTGCGGCGTTCGCGAGGGTGTATCGCGCGATCGGCCGGCTTCTCCGCTGCCCCGTGAGGGCGCTCAGGCGGCGCGCTTCACGCGCCTCCGCCTACGATGAGTGTTGCCGTAGACGCCGCTAGCCTGCCTCGGGCTCGTTACCGGCGGGTCGTCGCGCCTCGCTCATAACGCCGCAGGGGGACACGCGTGTCGGGTCGAAACTTGCGTCCCCACCGTCCAGGCGGCATCCTGTGAGGTATCTATTGCCAAGATCAACCACACGGAGCTTTGGATCGATGGCTTACCAAGACACGCAAATGACGACGCAACAGACGAGTGCCGTCAGTGCCAACAAGGTCCTGCGCAACACCTATGGCCTGCTGGCGATGACCCTGCTGTTCTCCGCCGTCACGGCCGGTGCCGCCATGGCGCTCGGCGTTCAGCAGATGAACATCTTCGTCTTCTTCATCGGCGCCTACGGGCTGATGTTCCTGGTCCACAAGACCGCCAACTCCGCCATGGGCCTGCTGGCGACCTTCGCCTTCACCGGTTTCATGGGCTTCACCCTGGGGCCGATCCTCAGCGCCTATCTGACGCTGCCCAACGGCGCCCAGCTGATCATGACCGCGCTGGGCTTGACCGGCCTGACCTTCTTCGGCCTCTCCGCCGTGGCGCTGGTGACCCGCAAGGACTTCAGCTTCCTGGCCAACTTCCTGATGGCGGGTGCCATCGTGCTGGTGCTGGCCATGGTCGCCGGGCTGATCTTCCAGATTCCGGCGCTGTCGCTGATGGTGTCCGCCGGCTTCGTGCTGTTCGCCTCCGCGGCCATCCTCTATCAGACCAGCGAGATCGTGCACCGGGCCGGCGAGACCAACTACATCCTCGCCACGATCACCCTGTACGTGTCGATCTACAATCTCTTCGTCAGCCTGCTGTCCCTGCTCGGCATCATGAGCCAGGATTGACGCCAGCCACGGCGATGCGAGAATTGCTGGCCCCGCTTCGGCGGGGCCAGCCTGTTTCTGAGAGGATGATATGCGCTACGCGATCCTGCTGATGGGGTCCCCCTACAGCGATCAGGCCAGCCACTCGGCGCTGCGATTCGCCCGGGCGCTGCTGGCGCGAGGACACCGCCTGGAGGCGGTGTTCTTCTACCACGACGGGGTCTACAACGCCGCGCGGCTGTCGGCGCCGCCCCAGGACGAACCGCATCTGACCGACGGCTGGGTGGAACTGCACGAGGCGCACGGCGTGGCGCTGCAGGTGTGCATCGCCGCGGCGCTGCGGCGTGGGCTGATGGACGAGCGCGAGGCGGCCCGCCACGGCAAGACGGGGCACAGCGTCGAGGCGCCCTTCGAGCTGACCGGCGTCGGCCAGCTGGTCGACCTGAGCCAGCGCTGCGACCGTCTGGTGACCTTCGGGGCCTGAGGGAGAGTGTGACATGAGTGACCAACACGAACCGCTTGCCGGCGATCTGCTGGTGATCCTGCGCCATGCGCCTCACGGCAGCAGCTGGCTGCGCGAGGGCCTGGATGTCGCCCTGGTGGCCGCGGCCTTCGGCACCGACGTCTCGCTTCTGTTCATGGGCGAGGGCGTCACGGCCTTGGTCGAGGGTCAGACGTCGGGAGCGCTGGGCCAGAAGGGCACCGCGCCCACGCTCGAGATGCTGGAGATGTATGATATCGAGACGCTGTGGGTCGAGGCCGAAGCGCTGACGCGGTTCGGCCTGACGGCCGACGAGCTGATGCTCGCTCCCCGCGCCCTCGAGGCCGGAGCGATCGCCGAGGCGGTCCAGAATCACCCGCGTGTGCTCACCTTCTAGCCTGGCCCGGGAGCCGAAACCATGAAACTCCATATCCTGAACCGTTCGCCGGCCAGTCATCGCGTTCACGAACAGGCGCTGGCCGCCATGGGACCCGAGGATCGCCTGCTGCTGATCGAGGACGGTGTGCAGGGCGGACTGCCGCAGCTGGTGCGTCACTTCGAGGCGATTGCCGGGCGACTCTATGCGCTGCGCGAGGACCTCGAGGCGCGCGGGCTGCTGGGTCGCTGCGACGGCTCGGTGCAGGTGGTCGACGTCGATGGCTTCGTTCAGCTGACCGAGGAAGCCGAACACACCCTGAGCTGGTACTGAGCATGGCAAGCACCGAAATCACCCGTTATCTCACCGTCTCCGAGACCGAGGTCGGCCTCGACCCGGAGGGCTATCTGGTCGATCTCGATCAGTGGTCGCCGGCGGTGGCCGAGGCGCTGGCCGAGGAAGAAGGCATCGAGCTGGGCGCCGAGCACTGGGAGGTGCTCGAGGTGCTGCGCGCGTTCTACGTGAAATACGAGATGGCCCCGGCGATGCGCCCGCTGGTCAAGGCGGTGGGGCGCGAGCTGGGCCCCGACAAGGGGCGTTCGATGCACCTGATGCGGCTGTTTCCCGACAGCCCCGCCAAGCGGGCGGCGCGACTGGCTGGTCTGCCCAAGCCGAGCAACTGCCTGTGAAGGCCTCGCCATGAACTTTCTGGCCCACGGCTGGCTCGCCCGCGGCGGCAACGACGACTTCCTTTACGGCAACCTGATCGCCGACGGGGTCAAGGGCGTCGATCTCGACGCCTGGGGAGCCGGCGTGGCGGCGGGCATCCGCCATCATCGGCGAGTCGACGCCTACATCGATCGCCATCCGGTGCTGCTCGAGGTCAAGGCACGGGCACCGCGCGACGGACGTCGCGTGGCCGGCATCGCCCTGGATCTGATGTGGGATCATTGCCTGGCGCGCCGCTTGACCGTGGTCGAACGCGACTGGCTGGTGTCGCGCTGCTATCGGCTGCTGGAAACGCGGCCGGCACCGGCGCGACTGGCGACCATGATGCCGGCCCTGGTGCGCCAGGACTGGCTGCGAGGCTATGTCGATTTCGGCTTCACCTGTCGCGCCGTGGCGGGGCTGGGGCGCCGGCTCTCGGGCCCCAACCGTCTCGCCGCACTGCTGCCGTGGCTCGAACGCGACTATCTGGCGCTGGACGAGGCCTTCACCCGGCTGTGGCCGGACCTGGAAGCCCATCTCGAGGTGTCGGTCGAGCCGGGCGTTGTGGACTCAGTCGGCACGCAGCCACAGGCAGCGGACCGCATCGCCGGGCGCCACTGACGCCTCGGGCGGGATCACCGTCAGGGCGTCGGCGCCGACGCAGGACGAGAGCACCCCGGAGTTCTGATCCGCGAACGCATGGGCCTCGATGCCGTCGGCGCCGAAGTCCAGCGTCACGCGCATGTAGTGCTGGCGAGGCCCGGTGCGAGTGGCGAAGGCGGCGCGGGCGCTCAGCGCCGGCAGCGAGCCCATGGCGGGACAGCCCAGCAGCGCGCCCATCAGCGGGCGCAGGAACAGCCAGGCGCCCACATAGCCCGAGACCGGGTTGCCCGGCAGGCCGACGAAGCGCGTCTCACCGCTGGCACCCGAGCCGGGCAGCCGGCCCAGCGCCAGCGGCTTGCCGGGACGCAACGCCAGCCGCCACAGGTCGAGCCGCCCCAGGGCCTCGACCGCACCGCGCACGTGATCCTCTTCCCCCACGCTGACCCCGCCGGTGGTGATCACCACGTCGGCGACCTCGGCGGCCTCGCCGAGCAGGCGTCGCGTGCTCGAGGCGTCGTCCGGCACCGCGGCGGTCATGACCACGTCGGCGCCGAAGCGCTGGAGCAGCGTCGTCAGCATCGGCCGGTTGGAGTTGTAGATCTGTCCCGGCCCCAGCGGCTGGCCGGGGTCGACGATCTCGTCGCCGGTGGAGAGCAGGGCAATCCTCGGGCGGCGTCGCACCATCACCTCGGTGATGCCCTGGCCGGCCAGGTGCCCGAGCGCGGCGGCATCGAGCCGGCTGCCGGCATCGAGCAGCACGCTGCCGGCCGCCACGTCGCGGCCTCGGCGGCGCAGGTTGTCGCCTTCCGGCACGTCCTTGGGCATCCGGGCTCGCTCGCCCTCCACCTCGACCTTCTCCTGCATCACCACGCAGTCGGCCCCGGGCGGGATCTCGCCGCCGGTGAAGATGCGCGCGCAGTGACCGCGTTCCAGCGCTTCGGCCGTGTGGCCGGCGGCGATGCGCTGACGGACCGGCAGCCAGCGCCCGGCATCGGCATGATGCAGGGCATAGCCGTCCATGGCGCTGTTGTCGAAGGGCGGCACGTCGAGCCGGGCGGTGACCGCCTCGGCCAGCACGCGCCCCGAGGCTGCATCGATCGCCGCGCGTTCGGCCTCAAGCGGAGCGACGCCTTCCAGCAGCGCCGACAGTGCCGTCTCGACGGGCTGGAGATCAGCCATGCTGGCCCCTCTCGGGTATCACCAGGTTGGCGAAGTTGCACGGCCTGTGCCGACTGTCGAGCTGTTCGGCGAGGATGCCGTCCCAGCCGGTGAGGCAGGCGCCGGTGGAGCCGGGCAGGCAGAACACCACCGTGGCGTTGGCCAGACCGCCCAGGCAGCGGCTCTGCACCGTGGAGCTGCCGATCTCCTGCCAGGACAGCTGGCGGAACAGCTCGCCGAAGCCTTCGATGCGCTTGTCCAGCAGCGCCGAGACCGCTTCGGGGGTGGAATCCCGGCCGGTGAAGCCGGTGCCACCGGTGGTCAGCACCACCTGTACCTCGGCATCGGCGATCCAGTCGGCGACCACGGCGCGGATGCGATAGACGTCGTCGGGCACGATGCGCTTGTCGGCCAGCCGGTGGCCGGCGGCGGTGAGTCGCTCGACCAGCGCCTGGCCGCTGCGATCGGTGTCCTCGGTGCGGGTGTCCGAGATCGTCAGCACCGCCACCGACAGCGGGATCATGGCCTCGCTCATGATTGACCGTCCGACTGGCCGTCCTGCTTCTCCGCTTTCTCTGCCTGGCGGGCCTCGAAGGCGGCCAGCTGCTCCGGCGTGGCCTTGGGTTGATACAGCGACTTCCACTCGCTGTAGGGCATGCCATAGACGTATTCGCGGGCGGCCTCGTAGTCCAGCGTTTCGCCGCGTTCCTCGGCGGCGGCCACCAGCCACTTGGAGAGGCAGTTGCGGCAGAAGTCGGCGAGGATCATCAGGTCGATGTTCTGGACGTCCTTGTGCTCGTCCAGGTGGCTCAGCAGCCGACGGAAGGCGGCGGCTTCGAGCTCGGTGCGGGTGCTGTCGTCCAGGTGTTGCATGGGGCGGGCTCCATTGTCGTTCCGGTCCATGGGATGGCGTCCAGCTTATCAAAAGTCGGCCGGGCTTAGCGCGCGTGCTGGCGTGCGTGGCGGAGAGGAAGCCGGGCGGGCTACTGGGATTCGCGGGGCGTGCACACGGAGAGCACCGTGGCGTCTTCCTCGCTCACCGAGACCAGGGCGTGGCCCATGTCGCTGTCGAAGTAGATGCTGTCGCCCTTGACCAGGTGCAGCGGTTCGTAGAACTCGGAGTAGAGCTGGATCTCGCCCTCGAGCACCATCAGGAATTCCTCGCCGTCGTGGCGCACCCACTGACAGAACTCGTCGAAGCTGCGGGCCCGCACGATGGTCTTGAACGGGATCATGCGCTTCTGTGCCATCTCGCAGCTGAGCAGCTCGTGCTCGTAGGTCGGCGTCGGGTGCTGCTGGCCGTCGCCACGGCGCGTCAGGTCGCGTCGGCCCATGGTGCGGGCCTGGGGGCGCGGTTGTGACAGCAGCTGCGGCAGGTCGATGTCCAAGCCGCTGATCAGCTTCTGTACCGCGGTGAAGGTCGGCGAGATCTGGTCGTTCTCGATCTTGGACAGGGTGGAGCGGGCCAGGCCGGTACGCTCGCTGACGTCGCCGAGGGTCCACTGGTTGGCCAGGCGGATCTCCTTGAGGCGCTCGCCGAGCCGCAGCGGCTCGACGAAGGCCTTGCGCCCGGAGGCGATGCGCAGGGCGGCGTCTTGATCGTTGTTGGCGGGCATGCGGGTTCACTATCGGAAACGTGGTTTCCTCCAGACTATCATATCGCCGATGGCCTGCGGACTCGGGTGCGACCCGTGGCAGGTGGGCTGCGACATGTCGTGGGTCGTCGGTTGCCCGGGTGGTCCGTTTCCCGGGGGCGGGAAACTCGCCGTGTTCAGTCGGAGGGCTGGCCCATCAGCGCCTTGAGATGGGCTTCGACGCCGCGGCCCAGGATATCGAGGTCGTAGCCGCCCTCGAGCACCGAGACCAGACGATGCTCGGCATGGCGTTCGGCGATGTCCATCGCCAGGCGGGTGATCCAGTAGTAGTCCTCGTCCTCCAGGCAGAGATCGGCCAGCGGGTCCTGACGATGGGCGTCGAACCCGGCCGAGAGCAGCACGAGCTCCGGGGCGAAGTCGTTCAGGGCGGGTAGCCAGTCCCGCTCGATGGCTCGGCGGAAGGCAGCACCGTCGGTGCCGGCGGGCAGCGGCGTATGGACGACGTTCGACGCCTCGGTCTCGAGGTGGCGCCAGGGATAGAAGGGCGACTGGAAGCTGGTGCAGATCAGCACCTCGGGGTCGTCGCGGAAGATGTCGATGGTGCCGTTGCACTGGTGGACGTCGAAGTCGAGGATCGCCACCCGTTTCGCGCCGTATCGGGCGCGAGCGTGGGCCGCGCCGACCGCCACGTTGTTGAAGAAGCAGAACCCCATGGCCTGGTCGCGTTCGGCGTGATGCCCCGGGGGCCGCACCGCGCAGAAGACGTTGTGGGCCTGGTGGCGAAAGACGCGGTCGACCCCGCGCACCACGGCGCCCGCCGCGTGACGCGCGGCCTGCAGGCTGTGGGGGTTCATCAGGGTGTCGTCATCGATCAGGATCAGCCCGTGCTCGGGGACGCAGGCCTCGAGGCTCTTCAGATGGCTGGCGGGGTGGACCCGCGTGAGCTGTTCGTCGCTGGCGGCGGGGGCGTCGCCCTGCATGGTCTGCTGAAGAAGTCCGGCGCGCATCAGTCGCGCGTGAATGGCGTCGAGGCGTTTCGGGCTCTCGGGATGTTCCGGCCCCATGTGGTGGCGATGGCACTCGGGGTGGGTCAGATAGGCCGTGATCATGCAGGGGCTCCAGGTGCGACAAGGTTACCCTAAGCGTGATGGGGCCTTGCGTGACAGTGGCCATAAGTCGTACACAGGAGGCTGAGCCGATTCGCCACGGAGCCCCGGATGAGCACACGCTTCCTGCACCACTTCTTCTCGCCGCGCAGCGTCGCCGTGATCGGGGCGTCGGAAAAGCCGCACTCCATGGGCGGTATCGTGATCCGCAATCTTCTCGAGGGGCGTTTCCCGGGCACGCTGTGGGCGGTCAACCCCAAGGGCTATGACAGCGTGCACGGGGTCGACGCCGTGGCCAGGGTGCACCAGCTGCCTCGGGTGCCGGACCTGGCCGTGGTCTGTGCGCCGATCGTTCGCGTGCCGAGGGTGATCGCCGAGCTCGGGCGATTCGGGGTGCGGGCGGCCCTGGTGCTGTCCGGCGGGGCGAACCTGGACGAGGCGCGCGACGGTGAGGCCTCGATCCGGGCGCGCATGCTCGCGGCGGCGCGGGAATCCGGTATCCGGGTGCTGGGGCCGGGCTGCATGGGGCTGATCGTTCCCGGTCGGCGGCTCAACGCTTCCTACGCCAGTCAGCCGGTCCAGAAGGGGCGGGTCGCCTATCTCGGCCAGTCGGGCATGTTGGGCAATGCCATGATCGACTGGGCCGCGGGGCGCGACATCGGTTTCTCGCATCTGCTGACCGTCGGCGACAGCGTCGATGTGCTGCTGCCGGACATGATCGACTTCCTGAACCAGTTCGCGCCGACCCAGGCACTGATGCTGCACCTGGAGCACATCCACGACGCCCAGCACTTCATGACCGCGGTACGTGAGGCCTCGCGGCATCGCCTGGTGTTGGCGATCAAGAGTGGCCGCACGGCGGCCTCGGACATCGCCAACCTGCCGCCCACGCCGGGCATCGCCCATCGCGACCAGATATTCGATGCGGCCTTCGCCAGGGCCGGCGTGGTGCGCGTCGACGATTCCGACGAGCTGTTCGACGCCCTGGAGACGCTGTCGCGCATGCGCCCGCTCAAGCGCGACCGGCTGGCGGTGGTGTCCAACGGCCTGGGGCCGGCGATGCTGGCCATCGACAAGCTGATCAGCGCCGGCGGTCGGCTGGCGACGTTCAGCGAGGCGACCCACGATGCGCTGTGTCGCGACGACATGGACATCAGCAAGCCGGGGGAGAATCCGGTGGACATCGGCGGCAACGCCACCCCCGAACGGTTCACCGAGATCATCGAGCTGGTGGCCGCCGACCCGGGGGTGGATGCGGTGCTGGTGGTGCATGCGCCGACACGAATGGCGCCGTCCCTGGACACCGCCCAGGCGCTGATTGCCGCGCGACAGCGCTTCCGGCGCAACCTGCTGACCAGCTGGATGGGCCTCGGCGAGGCACTGGCCGCCCGACAGGCCTGTCACGAGGCCGGCATCCCCACCTATCTCTCGCCGGAGAAGGCGGTCAAGGCCTTCATGCTCATGGTCAACTACCAGCGGGTCCAGAAGCTGCTGCAGGAGACGCCGCCGAGCCTGCCGTTCGCCACCACCCGGGAGAGCCGGGCCGCCTGTCGGACGCTGATCGAGCGCGTGAAGAACGAGCAACGCGAGTGTCTCTCGCACTCCGAGACCGCCCGGGTGCTGGCCGCCTACGGCATCCCGGTGGCCGAGAGCCGCTACGTGACGACCCCCGAGCAGGCGGCCGAGGCGTCGTGCACGCTCGCCGGGCCGCTGGCGCTCAAGGTGGTGCATGACGGCAACTGTCGGCCGTTCCGCTATCGTCAGCATCCCCACAAGCTGTCCGCCGGCCTGCTGCAGGACCTGGAAGGCCCCGAGCGGGTCGCCGAGGGCGTGACCCGGCTGGGCGACAAGGTGGCCGAGAAGTTTCCCGCCTTCACGGTGCGCGAGTACTGCCTGCAGCCCATGCAGCGCGGCAAGCACTCCATGCAGCTATGCGCCGGCATCACCCGCGACCCGGTGTTCGGGCCGCTGATCGTGTTCGGTATCGGCGGGTACAAGGTGAACATCCTCGCCGACCGTCAGGTGGCGCTGCCGCCGCTGAACATGAGCCTGGCCGCCGACCTGGTCGGGCGGACCCATGCCGCGCGGCTGATCCGTGAGCATTCCAGCGACCCCGAGCGGGATCTCACCCGCATCGGCGAGCTGCTGGTGACGCTCTCGCAGATCGCCAGCGATCTCACCGAGCTGCGCGGCCTCGAGCTCAACCCGCTGGTGCTCAACCGCGACGGCATGCTGGCGGTGGACTTCGCGATGGACCTGGGCGCCCCGGCGCGCTTCGCGATCATGCCCTACCCGGAAGAGCTGCGTGAGTGGGTGACCCTGAACAACGGTTGGGAAGTGGAGGTGAGGCCGATCCGCGCCGAGGATGCGCCGTTGATCACCGGCTTTCACCAGCGGCTGTCCGAGGAGAGCATTCGCTTCCGCTACTTTCACCACAAGGCCGATCTCACCCAGCGGGACCTGTCGCTGCTCTCGCACATCAACTACGACCGTCAGATGGCCTTCATCGCCGAGCACCCGCTGCCCGAGGGGGGCAAGGAGATGCTCGGGGTGGTGCGGGTATGGAACGACGCCGACAACATCCGCACCGAGTTCTCGATCATCGTGCGCGACGACCTGCAGGGGCTGGGCATCGGCAGCCTGCTGATGGACAAGATGATCCGTTACTGCCGCAGCGTGGGGACGCTGGAGATGATCGGCAAGATCATGGTCGATAACCGACCGATGCGCGCGCTGATGGCGCATCTCGGCTTCCGGCTCAGCTACAACATGGAGGAGGAGGTCATGGACGCGGTGCTCAGACTCAACGAGCCCGAGAGCGACTGGCAGCGCCTGCGGCTGGAGAGTCCGGTAGCAGGCTGAGGACACAAGCCGAGGAGGAAAGGCCCGACCCCGCGCGATGGCGGGGTCGGAAGGTCCTGCTGGCGCTGGCCTGGGGGATCAGGGCGCCAGGCGGAAGCGATGCCAGCGATCGTCGCGGCGTTCGAAGCGGATGCGGTCGTGCAGACGGCTGGGCTGTCCCTGCCAGAACTCGATCATCTCGGGAATCAGGCGATAGCCGCCCCAGTGCACCGGGCGCGGAATGTCCTGTCCCTCGTAGGCCTGCTCGAAGCGGGTCTCACGCTCCTGGAGCCACTGACGGCCGGGAATCACCACGCTCTGAGTGGCGACCCAGGCGCCCAGCTGGCTGGCGCGGGGGCGGCGGGCGAAGTAGGCATCGGATTCCTGTTCGCTGACCTGCTCGACGGCGCCTTCCACGCGAACCTGGCGGGCCAGCGACGGCCACCAGAACACCAGCGCGGCATGGGGAACGTTGGCGAGCTCGCTGCCCTTGTGGCTGTGGTAGTTGCTGAAGAACTGGAACCCCTGCTCGTCGGCGCCCTTGAGCAGCACCACCCGGGCGTGGGGCAGGCCCTGGCTGTCCACCGTGGCCAGGGTCATGGCGTTGGCGTCCTGGGTTTCGGCGTCCAGCGCCAGGGCCATCCATTCTTCGAACAGCGGCATGGGCTGCTCGGGCAGCTGGGCCTCGTCCAGGCGGCCGCCCTCGTAGTCGCGCCGGATATCGGCGATATCACGTGTCATGGTGTTCTCCTCGAATGTGCCCCCATGGTCGCCGCTTGCCGCGCCAAGCTCAACCTCGTGCCGTCGACTCTGGGCAGGCGGACGGGTCGACCATGGCTATCATACGCCATGTGAGCGGGATTCCATTGAGCTGGATCATCGCTGCCACGGGGTCGGCAGCCAGGACAGGAGAGCGTGAACCGCCTCGCAAGAGGCGGTTCCAGCCGCTCGGGCGGTCGGTTTACTGCCGGGGCTTGAGCTGGCGGCTGCGAAAACGGGCATAGCCCATGCAGCCGGTGAACAGTGAAAGGGCCGTCAAAGCGATCAGCAGACCCAGCCCACCGACCTTGGGCACCATGACGACGTTCACCCCAATCATGAAATACAGCAGGCTGACGAAGGCTAGCCAGGCGTGGCCGCGGGCCCGCCGGGCGAGGATCGACGGCAGGAACAGCACCAGCGGCAGCACGAAGACCAGGGTCGGTACCAGGCTGCCGACGTTCTCGCTCAACAGCCAGCCCCATCCCAGCATGGCGGCGATTAATACGGTGTAGCTGCCGATGACCAGCTGCCGCGACCGCGCGGTCAGTTGGTCGAGCCCCTGGCGGGTTTCCAGGTCTTCCAGCCAGCGCCTCATGAGCGATCCCCCACACCCTCGAGCGCCAGGGCCAGCCGCGCCAGGCGCTTGCCCTGGGCGTAGGCGAGCTGGCGCTCGGTCTCGTCGAGGGGGCGGTCGCTGCGCTTGCCGGCCAGATGGCTGGCGCCGTAGGGCGTGCCGCCGCTCCGGGTCTCGGTCAGCTCGGTCTCGCAGTAGGGCAGGCCGGCGTAGACCATGCCGTGGTGCAGCAGCGGCAACAGCATCGAGATCAGGGTGGTCTCCTGGCCGCCGTGGAGGCTCGCGGTGGAGGTGAAGGCGGTGGCGGGCTTGTCCACCAGGGCGCCGCCCAGCCACAGTTCGCTGGTGGTGTCGACGAAGTGCTTGAGCGGCGCGGCCATGTTGCCGAAGCGCGTGGGGCTGCCCAGCGCCAGGCCGGCACAGTGACGCAGGTCATCGAGCTCGGCGTAGATGGCGCCCTCGGCGGGGATCTCGGGATCGACCGCCTCGCAGGTGGGCGACACCGGGGGCACGGTGCGCAGTCGCGCCTCGATGCCGCGACAGGACTCGACGCCGGCGGCCAGGCGCTCGGCCATGGCGCGGGTCGCACCAGAGCGGGAATAGTAGAGGATCAGCACATAGGGCAGGGCGGACATGGAGCTTCCTGATACCGGGGAGGAAAGAGTGTCAGTCGAGCAGGGCGAGGATGTCTTCCGGTGGACGGCCGATGATCGCCCGCTGGCCGTCGTCGGCGATGGGGCGCTGCAGGATTTTGGGATGAGCGACGATGGCCTCGATCACCTGTTCGGGGTCGTCACGATCCGCTCCCAGCGCCTTCCACTCGGCCTCGCCGGTACGCACCAGATCCCGCGGCTCGGCCGTCACGCGCGCCATCAGCGCACGCAGTTCGGCGCCGTCGAGCGGGTCGTCCAGGTAGCGACGAACCTGAACGGCGACGCCACGCTCTTCCAGCAGCGACAGGGCCTGGCGTGACTTCGAGCAGCGCGGGTTATGCAGCAGGGTGATCATGGGCGAGGGTCCTTGGTGTTGTCCGAAACGTCGTATCGCAGGTCAGAAACGCGGCCCATTGTAGGCCGCGGCCGAATGCCGTCACAACTGCCGGCCCGGATCAGTCGCCACCGCGTCGGCGTTTGTGCGGCAAGGTGCGTTCGATGCCACCCAGCACCACCATGATCACCAGCGCCATCAGGGTGACCATGCCCGCCAGCGGGAAGTTGCGCACCCCGGCCGCGATGCCGATGGCGCCGGCCAGCCAGATGGAGGCGCCGGTGGTGATGCCCTGGACGCTGGTACCGCTGCGGATGATGCTGCCGGCGCCGAGGAAGCCGATGCCGCCGATCACGCCCTCGACGATGCGGGTCGGATCGATGCGGGCGGAGGGGTCACCTTCGGCGGTGGCATACAGGATCTCGAGGCCGACGATCAGGAAGGAGGCGGCGCCCAGTGCCACCAGCATGTGGGAGCGCAGCCCGGCCGGCTTGCCGCGTAGCTCGCGTTCGAGGCCCAGCACCAGTGCCAGGCCGGCGGCCACGCCCAGGCGAGTGAACATGTCGAGCAGGGTGATTCCGGCGTCCATGGTGATGCCTCCGTGTCGCGTCCTCTCGTCTCGATAGTGCGGCATCGTGCCGTTGGAGGAAACACGAAGGCGATACGCGCCAAAAATTTATACCGTTATCTATTCATTAGAAACCATCCTGAGGATCGCGAAAGAGCCGGGATCAATCGGCGTCAGGCAGTCGGCGGTAGACCCAGGCGGTGCTGCCGTCGGATAGCTCGGCCCGGATCCGCAGGTAGCGTATGCCGAGCCGCTCGTAGCGGTCGAGGCGGGCCAGTTCCTCGGCGCTGACCGTCAGCGCCAGGCCTTCCACCGTGCAGTCGGCACAGGCTTTCAGATCCAGTCCGGTGCGCCGGTATCCCGGGAGTGAGGCGGGCTCGGGATCGCCCGCGCGGCCATAGACCACCCAGCGTATCGGCGCATGGGTCAGGGTGCCGTAGACGAACAGCGCATGCGGGCCCTCGCCGATGGGCGCCAGATGTTCGGGGCGCTCGTAGGTCCAGGGGCTGAGCATCGTCAGCCACAGCCAGGCGGCGATCGCCAGCGGGGTGGCGAGCAGCGGCAGACCTGTCTCTTATACACATCT